>NZ_JBVIQR010000054.1:0-30576 GCF_055576875.1 Streptomyces sp. NPDC033229
CCTTTGTACTCACCCTCTCGGGCTTTCCTCCGGGCGCTTCCCTTCGGTATTTCGTGTTCCGACTCTATCAGATCCTTTTCCGTGCCGTTCCCGGCCCGAATTTCGTTTCCGATCCCCATCGGAGGGGGTTTCGCCTTCTTGCTTTCGCTTTCCGGCGATTCCGACTTTATCAGATTCGTTCCGGCCGAGCTAATCGGCCTTTCCGCTTCCAACAAGGAGTCGAAGATGCTCGGCGTGAATTCAATTCACAGTCCGAAGCGATTCAGATACTAACGGTTGCGAGTGAACCTGTCCAGTTCGTTGCAACTGCTCGAATCTACCTCCCCTGGCATCCTGTGTCAACAGGTTTTCTGGGGCGAGGAGGACACTAGCAGGTCAGCGGGGGCCGATGCACATCCGACGGCACGCCCATCGGCGTAGTCGGCGGCTCCTTCACCCGAAACGGCTCCGTCAGCTGAACGACGAGGGCGGGCTCTCCAGGTCCTCGAGCTCGATGCCCGGGGCCGAGAGGACCACGTCGCCGGCGAGGTGGACCGTGTGTTGTTCACCGGTGTCCAGGGCGCTGACCTGGTACTCGTCCACTTCCAGCGGGCCGTTGTCAGTGGCGTGTGCTGTCCTGCTGATCAGCGCCCACGACTGGTCGAGGGTGCGCGGGGCGAGGACGGGCGCGGTGAAGGAGACGAGCCGGACCCGGGTGGCTCCCCCGCCGGGGGAAAGCCGGAGGAGGCGGGAGACCGCCACGTAGAAGGCCGGGGAGGTGCCCGTGAAGGTGTGTGCGGCGACGTTGCCCTCCGTCGCGTGCTCGCCGGTCGGATCCGTGCGGACCCACGTCACTCCGTCCAGCGCGGCCCCGCGCACCTGCCAGCTCGCGGCGTGGAGCTGGAGACGGATCGGGCGGCCGAGTTCATCGAGGGTGAGGTCGACGGAACCCGAGTGGTCGCCGGAGGGGGCGGTGGTCTGGGAGACGTAGCGCCAGCCTGACGGGCCGGTGGCGCAGTGGAAATGCTCTTCACCGAGGGGGGTGTGATCGTGCGGGTCGTGGAGGGAGTAGCGGCCGCGGGGCATGGTGGGGTCCTTGACGGGGAACGGGACAGGCCCCCGCCGAGGGCGGGGGCCTGGTACCGGCTGTGGGGCTACCGGCTTCTGGCGCGGGTGCGATCAGTAGCGGTAGTGGTCCGGCTTGTACGGGCCCTCGACCGGGACGCCGATGTACGCGGCCTGCTCCGGGCGGAGCGTCGTGAGCTTGACGCCGAGGGCGTCGAGGTGGAGACGGGCGACCTTCTCGTCCAGGTGCTTCGGCAGCACATAGACGTCGGTCGGGTAGGACTCGGGCTTCGTGAAGAGCTCGATCTGGGCCAGGGTCTGGTCCGCGAACGAGTTCGACATCACGAAGGACGGGTGCCCGGTCGCGTTGCCCAGGTTCAGCAGACGGCCCTCGGACAGCACGATGAGGACCTTGCCGTCGGAGAAGGTCCAGGTGTGGACCTGCGGCTTGACCTCGTCCTTGACGATGCCCGGGATCCTGGCCAGGCCGGCCATGTCGATCTCGTTGTCGAAGTGGCCGATGTTGCCCACGATGGCCTGGTGCTTCATCTTGGCCATGTCGGCGGCCATGATGATGTCCTTGTTGCCCGTCGTGGTGATGAAGATGTCGGCGGTCTCGACGACGTCGTCCAGGGTGGTGACCTGGTAGCCGTCCATCGCGGCCTGCAGTGCGTTGATCGGGTCGATCTCGGTGACGATGACCCGGGCGCCCTGGCCGCGCAGCGACTCGGCGCAGCCCTTGCCCACGTCGCCGTAGCCGCAGACGACCGCGACCTTGCCGCCGATGAGCACGTCGGTGGCGCGGTTGATGCCGTCGATCAGCGAGTGGCGGCAGCCGTACTTGTTGTCGAACTTCGACTTCGTCACGGCGTCATTGACGTTGATCGCCGGGAAGAGCAGGTTGCCGTCGCGCTGCATCTCGTACAGACGGTGGACGCCCGTCGTGGTCTCCTCGGTGACACCGCGGATCTCGGACGCCAGCTGCGTCCACTTCTGCGGGTTCTCGCCGAGGGTGCGGTTCAGCAGGGTGAGGATCTGGGCGAACTCCTCGCTGTCCGCGGTGGCCGGGTCCGGAGCGGCGCCGGCCTTCTCGAACTCGACGCCCTTGTGGACCAGGAGGGTGGCGTCACCGCCGTCGTCCAGGATCATGTTCGGACCGCCGGTGGGGGTGTTCGGCCAGGTCAGCGCCTGCTCCGTGCACCACCAGTACTCCTCCAGGGTCTCGCCCTTCCAGGCGAAGACCGGGACACCCTGCGGGTTCTCGGGGGTGCCGTTCGGGCCGACGGCGATGGCCGCGGCCGCGTGGTCCTGGGTGGAGAAGATGTTGCAGGACGCCCAGCGCACCTCGGCGCCCAGGGCGACCAGCGTCTCGATGAGCACGGCCGTCTGCACGGTCATGTGCAGCGAGCCGGTGACACGGGCGCCGGCCAGCGGCTGCGCCTCCGCGTACTCCTTGCGGATCGCCATCAGACCGGGCATCTCGTGCTCGGCGAGGGTGATCTCCTTGCGACCGAAAGCTGCCAGCGACAGGTCCGCGACCTTGAAGTCCTGGCCGGTGGAGGTGGTGGTCATACGGGCTGCTCCTCCTGAGGGGCGAGCGAGGGTGGGTACGGCCGTGCACGCGGTCAGGCTGCTGGACATTGTGGACACACTCGTCCCCTGGCCGCAGCGCAGTCCGTCGGAGGCCCTCTCTCCCTCGGCCGGTCCGTCGTGCGGGCCGCCCGACCGCCATCAGCAGCGACGTCTGGCTCTGGTCACGAATCTACACCGGGCTGCCCGGTGAACCCCAGCCCCGTTCGACTCACGACGGGCGGAGTGACAGGTTCCGGCCGCTCAGGGGCCCTGTCGGCGGCGGGATTTGAGGGCTGTACCGCTTTGCCCGGCCGGTCGCGTGTTGCAGGATGCGGTGAACGCGGGGGCCACAGCGCCCTCCTGTGCGACGAGTGGTGAGGAGATCCATGTGACCAGTCCAGCCGATCCCCCCGACGGCGCGGGGACGGGCGGGCCGAGGCTCAGGCTCCTCGCCGTGACCGCCTGCCCCACCGGGATCGCCCATACGTACATGGCCGCCGAAAAGCTGGTGCAGGCCGCGCAGGCGCTCGGTCACGAGATGAAGGTCGAGACCCAAGGCTCCATCGGCGCCGAGAACGTACTGTCTGACAACGATGTCATACAGGCGGACGGCATCATCGTCGCCGCCGACAAGGACGTCGATCTGAGCCGCTTCGCGGGCAAGCGTGTGCTCTCGGTCGGTGTCACCGAGGGCATTCACCATCCGGAGCGGCTGATCGAGCGCGTCCGGAGCGCGCCGGTCCATGAAGGCGGGGGCACAGGGCGCGGAGCGGGCGGCGGTACCGGGCTCGCCGCACCGGCCGACGGGTCGGGCGGGGAGGGCGGGAAGCAGCGCGGCGTCGGCTACAAGGCGCTGATGAACGGCGTCTCGTACATGATCCCGTTCGTCGTCGTCGGCGGGCTGCTGATCGCGGTGTCGCTCGCGCTGGGCGGACACGCGCAGCCCGACGGCGGTCTGGTGATCCCGGAGGGCTCCTTCTGGAAGCACGTCAACGACATCGGCGTCATCGGCTTCACGCTGATGGTGCCGATCCTGTCCGGCTACATCGCCTACGCCATCGGCGACCGGCCCGCGCTCGTCCCCGGCATGATCGGCGGCTGGATCGCCAACACCGGCGCGCTGTACGACTCGGAGTCGGGTGCGGGCTTCATCGGTGCGATCGTCACGGGCTTCCTCGCCGGCTATCTGGTCGTGTGGATCAAGAAGGTCGAGGTCCCCCGGTTCGTCCGGCCGATCATGCCGATCATCGTCATCCCGATCGTGGCGACCTCGGCGCTCGGCCTGTTCTTCATCTATGTCATCGGCAAGCCGATCGCGTGGGTCTTCGAGCATCTGACGGACTGGCTCGGCGGGCTGACGGGGACGAGCGCGGCGCTGCTCGGGGTGATCCTCGGCCTCATGATCGCGTTCGACATGGGCGGACCGGTCAACAAGACGGCGTTCCTCTTCGGCGCGGGGCTGGTCTCCAAGAACCCGGAGATCATGGGCATGTGCGCGGCGGCCATCCCGGTGCCGCCGCTCGGTCAGGGGCTGGCGACGCTGCTGCGTCGGAAGCTGTTCAGCGAACAGGAGCGGGAGACCGGTCTGGCGGCACTGTTCATGGGGTTCTTCGGCATTACGGAAGGTGCTATTCCGTTTGCTGCCGCCCGGCCCGCCCGGGTGATTCCGGCGAACATGGCGGGCGGCGCGGTGGCGGGCGCCATCGCGGGGCTCGCGGCGGTCACCGACAGCGTGCCGCACGGCGGTCCGATCGTCGCCGTACTGGGCGCGGTCGGCGGGGTGCCGATGTTCTTCGTCGCCATCGCCGTCGGCGCGGCGGCGACCGCGCTGACGACCGTCACCCTGATGTCGGTGGGAGGCGGCGTGCCCAGGGAAAGCGCTGTCGCGAGCGCACCCACCGCACACCCCGAGCCCACCCCGGGTTCCGGTGCGGCGCTCTCCGGCTGTCTCACCGAGGTGACGGTGCGGCAGCGGCTCGTGGCGGACGAGAAGGAAGCGGCGATCCGTGAGATGGCCGGACTGCTCGCCGCCACCGGCAAGGTGACGGACACCGACGCGCTCGTCGCCACGGCCCTCGCCCGGGAGGCGCTCGGGACGACCGGCCTCGGCGAGGAAATCGCCATTCCGCACGCCAAGACCGATGCCGTCTCGGCACCGGTGGTGGGCTTCGCCCGGTCCGCCGAGGGCATCGAGTGGGGCGCCCCGGACGGGACGAGGGCCCGGCTCATCTTCATGATCGCCGTGCCGGAGGCGGCCGCGGGGGATGTGCACCTGCGGATCCTCGCGCTGCTGTCGCGGAGGCTGATGGACCCGGGCTTCCGGGAGCGGCTGCTGGCGGCTCCGGACACCGGAGAGATCATGCGGGTGCTGGGCGAGATCCAGTAGGCCCCCGCGGTATCTCCAGTAGGCCCCGCGCGCGAAGGCCCCCGCGGAATCCGCGGGGGCCTTCGTTCATGCGTCGGGCACCCTCTCGGTGGAGAGCCGGGCTCAGTGGAGAGCCGGACCCCCGGGGGTGGCGGCGGGATCCGCGCCCGCGGCGGCGGCCTCCGCGTTGTAGATGTCCGGCTCCAGGTAGATCACCCGGGCGATCGGAACGGCCTCGCGGATCCGCGCCTCGGCCGCGTCGATCGCCGCGGCGACCTGGGTGGCCGAGGACTCGGCCGGTACCGCGATCTTGGCAGCGACCAGCAGTTCCTCCGGGCCCAGGTGGAGCGTGCGCATGTGGATGACCCGGGTCACGGACTCGCCGTCGACGGCCGCGGTGCGGATCCTGGCGACCTGGTCGGCGCCGGCCGCCTCACCGAGCAGCAGCGACTTCGTCTCGGCGGCCAGGACCAGTGCGATCAGGACGAGCAGGGCGCCGATGCACAGCGTGCCGATGCCGTCCCAGACGCCGTCGCCGGTGCCCATGGTCAGCAGCACGCCGCCGAGCGCCAGCACGAGGCCGACGAGGGCGCCGAAGTCCTCCAGCAGGACGACGGGCAGCTCGGGGGCCTTGGCCGTACGGATGAAGGAACGCCACGACTGCTTGCCGCGCAGCTCGTTCGACTCCTTGATGGCCGTGCGGAACGAGAAGCCCTCGGCGACGATCGCGAAGACGAGCACGCCGACCGGCCAGTACCAGTTGTCCAGGTCATGCGGGTGCTTGATCTTCTCGTAGCCCTCGTAGAGGGCGAAGACGCCACCGATGGTGAACAGGACGATGGAGACGAGGAATCCGTAGATGTACCGCTCGCGGCCATAGCCGAAGGGGTGTTCCTCGCTCGCCTGCTTCTGCGCCTTCTTGCCGCCGAGCAGGAGCAGCGCCTGGTTGCCCGAGTCGGCCACCGAGTGCACGCCCTCGGCGAGCATCGACGACGAGCCGCTGAACGCGAACGCGACGAATTTCGCCACGGCGATGGCCAGATTCGCGCCCAGCGCGGCGACGATGGCCTTGGTTCCGCCTGATGCACTCATGTGTAACGCTTTGTCCCTTCCGCCCCTGGAATTGCTTTGCTTTTCCTTTACGGCGGGTCATTGTTGCAGCCGGGGGGCGGGGCCGCGCGTCAGGCCACCACTGTGGCGCGGAAGACGGTGGCCCCGCCGTGCAGGGTGACACGCTCGTCGGCCCGTACGAAGACGGACTGGCCCCGGTCGAGGAGCAGTTCGGCGCCCTCGGCGTCCCGCAGGACGGCGGTGCCGGAGGTGCACAGCAGGATCTGCGCGGCACCGGACGGCAAGGCGGCCCCTTCGGCGCCGGGCGCCAGGACATAGCGGGAGAGCCGGAACTCGTCGATCGGTGTCTCGTAGACCTCTTCGCCCGCCGCGTCGGCCTCGGGGCGCAGGACACCGGGCTCGCCGCTCTCGAAGCGGACGACGCGCAGCAGTTCGGGGACGTCGACGTGCTTGGGCGTCAGACCGCAGCGCAGCACGTTGTCCGAGTTGGCCATGATTTCGACCCCGAGGCCGTCGAGGTAGGCGTGCGGGACGCCGGCGCCGAGGTAGAGGGCCTCGCCGGGCTGGAGGCGCACATGGTTGAGGAGCATCGCGGCGATGACGCCCGGGTCGCCGGGGAAGTGCCGGGCCGCGGCGGCGTACGCCGCGTACGCGCCTCGGTGCGGGCCGTCCTGCGCGGCGAGCCGTTCGGCGGCCTCGGCGGCCCGGTCGACGGTCTCGGCCATGACGGCGCGGTCGGCGGTCAGGACGGCGGTGAGGACCTCGCGCAGGGCGTCCGCCTCGGGGTGGGCGTGCAGGAGGTCGACGTACGGCTTGAGGGAGTCGACGTCGAGGGCGGCGAGCAGTTCGGCGGTGGCCGCGGGCGCGCGGAAGCCGCAGAAGCCGTCGAAGGGTGTGAGCGCGCAGATCAGCTCGGGCTTGTGGTTGGCGTCCTTGTAGTTGCGGTCCGGGGCGTCGAGGGGGACGCCGCGCTCCTCCTCGGCGGCGAAGCCGTCGCGGGCCTGGGCGAGGTCGGGGTGGACCTGGAGGGAGAGCGGGGCGGCGGCGGCGAGGACCTTGAGCAGGAACGGCAGCCGGGGCCCGAAGCGCCGGACGGCCGCGGTGCCCAGCTCGCCCTCGGGGTCGGCGGCGATGGTGTCGGAGAGCGCGCGGGGGCCGTCGCCGCGGTCGATACGGGAGGGGGCACCGGGGTGCGCGCCCATCCACAGCTCGGCCTGCGGCTCGCCGGTGGGCGGGGTGCCGAGCAGGTCCGGGATCGCGGTGGTGGAGCCCCAGGCGTAGGGGCGCGCGGTGTTGTCGAGGCGGTCCATGGGGCGGTTCCTGACTGTTCGTACGACGGGGACCCGGCTGCGGGCGAGGGGGCGGGCCGCCCGCCCGCAGCCTGAATCGCTTCTACGGGGCCTGGGGAACGCCGCTACGGAGTGCAGGCGAGCGTCAGGTAGACGGCGGCGAAATCCGTGATGGCGAGGAGTTCCGCGGCGGTCTCCAGGGGGCTGCTGCCCTCGGCGGCCTCCAGCTCGCTGACGGGCGTCTCGCGTTGCAGGGCCAGCGCGCGGGCGGCGGGTGAGGGTGAGGTGATCTCCTCTTCCCGGTCGCGGAGCAGGACGACGCGGGCGTGCAGTTCCTGGGAGTCCTCGACGCGGTCGCGGAAGAAGTCCTCGGGGTCGGCCCCGGCCGCGAAGGCCCCGGCGAGCAGGGTGCCGTGCGCGGTCAGCGCCTCCGGCAGCTCGGCGGCGAGGGCGGGACGCCCGGCGAGCGCCGCGAGGACGGTCGCGAAGTGGCGTCCGACGGCGGCGGACAGCTCGCCCTCGGTCCAGATGAGCGGGAGGGTGTCCGACAGCTCGGCCGCGAGGGTCTTCGCGGGATTGCCGTAGGTCGCGATGGCGGGGCCGCAGCGCTCGGCGGTCCAGTCGAGACGGGCCGCGAGCGCCTCCAGGGCCGTCGGCGGCACGTCGAACAGGCCGATGCGCCCGAGCAGGGCGAGCATCGGGGTGAGCAGGGACCACAGGGTGCCGGGGCCGGCGGGCAGGCCGGGGGCGGCGTCGGCCTGGGCGCCGCCCGCCACGGTCTCGTACGGGGCGGTGGCCAGCGGGATCGCGAGGCCGCGGGCCTGGACGGTGGCGTCGGCGAGCGGGGCGCCCACGGGCGAGACGCAGACGACGGAACAACCGCGTCGGTAGGCCTGCTCGATGAGCAGGGCGAGACCCGGCTCCGAGCCGTCCGGACTGGCGACGAGCAGCAGGTCCAGCGGCCCGGCCCAGCCGGGCAGCGTCCACTGCAGGGCGCCCGGGGCGGGGGCGACCCCGGCCGGGCGGATCAGGGCGACGGGGCAGCCGCCGCCCGCGAGAGCGGTGAGCAGGTCGGCGGCACAACCGGCGGTGGGGCCGGGGCCGGCGACCAGGACGGCGCGCGGCCGCCCATCTGGTTTGAGGGCGTCGACGCCGGCCTCGGTCGCGTTGCGCGCGGCCGTACGGACCCGGGCGCCGCACTCGGCGGCACCGCGGAGGAGACCGTGGGTGTCGGCGCGGGACAGAGCTTCGGGATCATCGAGAAGGGTCTCGTCGAACACCGTTGATCAGCCTCCGGTCGCCGTGGGATAAGCCATGCGGTGTGCCTGACGGGGTCAGGGTGACGGAGTCAGGCCGTTATGGGGATCAGGCGGGGCGGCGGGCCTCGTCCACGAGCAGGACCGGGATGCCGTCGCGGACGGGGTAGGCCAGCCCACAGCTCTGGCTCTCACACACCAGCTCGGGGTTCGGCTCGGCGTCGGATTCCTCGCGGAGGGGGGCGTGGCACGCCGGGCAGGCGAGGATCTCCAGGAGACCGGCTTCGAGCGGCATGGGGTTCCCTTCGGAATGTGCGTTTCTGTTTGGTCAGCCTACCGCTGGCCTTGCCGGCCTGTAGTAGGCAACGAACCTTTGCGGGTTCCCCGCCGTTGCCGCTGCGCGGCGGGCTTTGACCTTTGCCTTGTGCGGCGCCGTTTCCCGCTGCGCGGGCGGTGCCGCTGCGCGGGGCTGTGTCAGGTCGGTGCCGGGCCTCCGGGGGCCTGGGGTGGGGCTGCTTCGCTTTACGCCCCACCACACGCCCCCTCCGACCCGTCCCCTCCTGCCGGTGGGGGAGAAAAACCAGTGGGTGACCCGCACGCGACTGGTGACCGTCACCACACCGGGTTTGTTTTTCCCCACCCACCACGGGAGGGGGCGGGGCGGAGCGGGCCTGTTGTTCGGGCGTAAAGCGAAGCAGCCCGAACAACAGGCCCGCGGAGGCCCGACACCGCACCTGAACAGCCCCGCGCAGCGGACACGCCCCGCGTCAGCGGGAAACGGCGGGGAACCCGGCAACGTTCAAAGCCCCGCGCAGCGGACACGCAACGTTCAAAGCCCCACGCAGTGGACACCGCCCCGCGCAGCGGGAAACGGCGAGCCACCCGGCAAGGTCAAAGCTGCCACGCAGTGGCTACCGCAAGACCGTCTCCAAGAAGTCACTGCCCAGCCGGGCAACCAGCGTCAGATCCAACTGGTGCAACACATACCGCCCCCGCCGCCGCGTCGTCAGCAGACCCGCCTTCTTCAACACCGCGATGTGCCGAGACACCTCGGGCGGTGTCAGCCCATAAGCGGCGGCCAGCTCCCCCGTGGTGTGCGGGCCGCGGGCCAGCGTGCGGCACAGGCGCATCCTTACCGGGTGGGCGAGGGCCTCCAGGCGTTCCTGGACCAGCTGGGGGGCTGTGAGTTGGGGCAGTTCGGGGCCCGCGACGGGGTATTGGATCACCGGCTGCCAACCGGACCGGTGCACGACGAACAGGTGCGGCCAGCCGAAGGCTGTCGGCAGGAAGGTCACCCCTTGCCCGTAGGCCGTCGTCCGGCCGCTCGCCAGCTTGTCGACGACGATGCGGGTCTGGTCCTCGCCGTGGGAGAGCGAGACCGCGGGGGACACCGCGGCCAGGGCTTCCGCCAGGCCCTTGCGTCGCAGCAGGTCCGCCTTGTGACGGGCGTCCGCCGCGAGCTGGACCCGGACGCGCTGCCAGTTGTCGCCGAAGAATGCCTGCTCGCAGTCCTCCAGCAGCCGCCGCAGCCAGGCGCGCAGGGCGCGCGGGTTCTCCAGCATCCGGTCGGTGAACTCCGCCTGGCGCGGCCCGCGGGCCGCCGACAGCTCGCGGACCCGCGCCCGCTGTCCCGCGTCGACCAGCGGGGACGGCAGGCCCCGCTCGTAGCCGGTCGTGCAGGTGATCTCGAACGCCGCGGAGGTGAACGTCTCGTCGTCCATCCGGTCGAGGTCGTCCAGCTCCTCGGCGAGCGTGGCCCGGGGGACGGCGGGCAACAGGAGGTCCGAGCGCGTGGAGCGCCACAGGAAGTCGGCCTCGGTCAGCCGGTCGGCGAGATCCGGCTTGAGGGAGGAGGCCGTGGCGGTGGCCCAGGGGTGCAGTCCGGGGTGGTGGCCGGGCTCGGACAGGGCGTGCAACATCGCGCCCAGCTCCGCCAGCGGGGACGGGCTGAACCGAATGCGCTCGGTGGGCAGGCCGGTGATGTCGATGTCCACGCTCATGCGCTCATCGTGCCTCTCTTCTCGCAGGTCGGGCCGTCGATTGACGGTCCTCGTCAATCCACGCGCCGACGGCCCGGGACCGGCGCGAAGGTGATGCCCATGAACGCGACTCAGCAGCACATGCTCGATCTCTACCGCGCCGCCCAGAACGGCGAGCCCGCGCCGCCGGCCCCGGGCCGCGGTGACTGGCAGGCCGTCCGCGAATTCCGCACCTGGCGGGAGTTCCGGGCGGTCGTCGACGAGAACACCGCGACCCGCCGCGCCCGTTGGGCGGCACTGCTCCGACTGCTGCGGCCCGCCAACCGCACCACCGGAGCCGTCCCGGCCCGCACCCCTTCGCTCTCCCCGTCAGCGGTCCGTCGCGACGCGGTCCAGGAGGGCGCTGACAGCCGCGCCGACGTCGTCGGCCGTCCAGCTCAGTGCGGATGAGGCGACGGTGACCTCGGTGACGGACAGGCCGGGTATCCCGCCCGGGAACCAGCGGTTGAAGAGGTTGGTGCGGGTCTCCTCCGCGAGCCGCACCCCCGCCTCTTCCAGGACCTCCGGCGGATACGGCAGCCACACCTGGAACTGATGGGTGTGCGGCACCTCCGGGTTGATCCGGAACCACGGCACCCCCGCCGTGCCGAACGCCTCGCCCAAAGCCTTCGCCACGATTTTCGCGTGCGCCACATACGAGGGCAGCCGCGGCAGTTCGCGGTCCAGCCCGGCCAGCGCGGAGAGGACCGTCGGCCACTGCTGGGCGACCTGGCCGCCGTACCGGTGCCGCCAGGCCTTCGCCTCCTCGATCATCGACGCGGGCCCCGCCAGGGCCGCCCCGGCGATGCCGTCGAGCGACTTGTAGAACGACACATAGACCGAGTCGGCGAGAGCGGCGATGTCCGCCAGGCCGACGCCGAAGTGCGTAGGGCACTCCCACAGCCGGGCCCCGTCGAAGTGGACCACCGCGTCCCGCTCGCGGGCGGCCTCGACCACCTCCGTCAGCTCTTCCCACGTGGGAAGCACAAATCCCGGCTCGCGCAGCGGCAGTTCCAGGGCGAGCGTCCCGAAGGGCTCGTCCAGCTCGCGGATCTCCGCGGCCGTCGGTGTCCGCGGCTCGTCCGTGGGGTGCACCGGGCGCAGACCGCTCAGCACCATGTACGCGTCGCGCTCGTGCTTCTCCAGGTGCGACAGCGGGTGCAGGGCCACGGCGTCGTTGCCCGTACGGCCCGCCCAGCACCGCAGCGCCACCTGCTGGGCCATCGTGCCGGTGGGGAAGAACGCCGCGGCCTCCATGCCGAGCAGCTCCGCGGTCCGCGCCTCCAGGTCGGCGACGATCCCGTCGCCGTAGGCGTCCAGCCAGCCGTCCAGGTCATACACGTCCGGGGCCTCGGCGGTCAGCTCGGCCAGCCGCTCGCCGATGGTGCGGGCGAAGGGGCCGGCCGACAGGACCCGCTCGGAGCCGCGCAGCGCCGCCAGCCTGCGGCCGCGGCTCACCTCCCGTACGCCCTCGTCGCCCGTGCCGTCCGTGTGATCGTTCTCGTCAGCCATGCCCCGATCATGACGCACGGGCCCGACACCGGCCATGAGTTATCCACAGGCTGCGAGCGGCGTCCGCCACCTTGTCCACAGGGCCCGCGATGCCCAGAAGGGGTCCGCGCACTCTCGCGTAGCATGACGAAGGAATCGTCCGGTACCCCCCGCGGACTGGAACGGAAGGCCACCGCCGCGTGAACGCACACCACTCTTCGGAGCACCAGAGCCCGCAGGACCGCCCCGCCCGGCTCACCGTCGGCGTCGTCGGCGCGGGCCGGGTCGGCCCCGCTCTCGCCGCCGCGCTCCGGCTCGCCGGGCACCGCCCGGTCGCCGTCTCCGGGGTCTCCGACGCCTCCGTGCGTCGGGCCGCCGCCCTGCTGCCCGACGTGCCGCTGGTGCCGCCCGCCGAAGTCCTCGCACGCGCGGAGCTGGTGCTGCTCACCGTGCCGGACGACGCGCTCCCCGGCCTGGTCTCCGGTCTCGCCGAGACCGGGGCCGTCCGCCCCGGGCAGCTGATCGTGCACACCTCCGGCCGGCACGGCGTCGCCGTCCTCGACCCGGCCCGGCGGGCCGGTGCCCTGCCGCTCGCCCTGCACCCGGCCATGACCTTCACCGGCACCCCGGTCGACGTCGAGCGCCTCGCCGGCTGCTCCTTCGGCGTCACCGCGCCCGCGGAGCTGCGGCTGGCCGCCGAAGCCCTGGTCATCGAGATGGGCGGCGAGCCCGAATGGATCGAGGAGGCCGCCCGTCCGCTCTATCACGCGGCCCTCGCGATCGGCGCGAACCACCTCGTCACCCTCGTGGCCCAGTCCATGGAGCTGCTGGGCACCGCCGGGGTCGCCGCCCCCGCCCGGATGCTCGGCCCGCTGCTCGGCGCCGCCCTCGACAACGCCCTGCGCAGCGGCGACGCCGCGCTCACCGGCCCGGTGGCGCGCGGCGACGCGGGCACCGTCGCCGCCCACGTGGCCGAATTGCGCGCGCACGCGCCCCAGGCCGTCGCCGGATATCTGGCCATGGCCCGTACGACCGCGGACCGTGCCCTCGCGCACGGCCTGCTCAAGCCGGAATTGGCGGAGGACCTGCTCGGCGTCCTCGCGGACGGAGGCAAGCAGTGACCACCCGAATCCCGCGCACCGCCGAGGAGCTGCGCGCCCTCCCGCGCGAGGGCCGCCGCGCCGTCGTCATGACGATGGGTGCCCTGCACGAAGGCCACGCCACCCTGATCCGTTCGGCCCGCGAGCTGGTGGGCCCGGCGGGGCAGGTCGTCGTCACGGTCTTCGTCAATCCGCTGCAGTTCGGCGCCGGCGAGGACCTCGACCGCTACCCGCGCACCCTGGACGCCGATGTCGAGCTCGCCGGGCGGGCCGGTGCCGACGCCGTCTTCGCCCCCGCCGTCGAAGAGGTCTACCCCGGCGGCGAACCCCAGGTGCGGATCACCGCCGGACCCATGGGCGAGCGCCTCGAAGGCGCCTCGCGCCCCGGGCACTTCGACGGCATGCTCACCGTCGTCGCCAAGCTCCTGCACCTGACCGGCCCGGACGTCGCGCTGTTCGGGCAGAAGGACGCCCAGCAGCTCGCACTGATCCGCCGCATGGCGCGCGACCTCAACTTCCCCGTCGAGATCGTCGGCGTGCCCACGGTCCGCGAAGGCGACAACCTCGCCCTGTCGAGCCGCAACCGCTATCTGTCCGAGGCCGACCGCGCCACGGCCCTGGAGCTCTCCCGCGCCCTGCTCACCGGCGCCGAGGCCGTCGCGACCGGCCCGGCGGCCGTCCGGGACGCCGCCCGGGCGGTCCTCGACCGGGCCGCCCGATCGCAGCCGCCGCTGCTCCTGGACTACCTCGCCCTCGTCGACCCCTCGGACTTCACCGAGGTCCCCGACGACCACACGGGCGAGGCCGTCCTCGCCGTCGCCGCCCGCGTCGGCACCACCCGCCTGATCGACAACATCCCCCTGTACCTCGGAGCGCAGCGATGACCGGCATACGACTCCACGCGCCCCACCCCGGCTGGGCGGTCGACGCCGACGTCGTCGTCATCGGCTCCGGCGTCGCCGGGCTCACCGTCGCGCTGCGCTGCGCCGCCGCCGGCGCGAAGGTCACCGTCGTCACCAAGGCCCGCCTCGACGACGGCTCCACGCGCTGGGCGCAGGGAGGCATCGCGGCTGCCCTCGGCGAGGGGGACACCCCCGAGCAGCACCTCGACGACACGCTCGTCGCCGGCGCCGGGCTCTGCTCCGAGGAGGCCGTCCGGACGCTGGTCACCGAAGGCCCCGACGCCGTGCGCCGCCTCATCGCCACCGGCGCCACCTTCGACACCGACGACGACACCGGCGAGATCCTGCTGACCCGCGAAGGCGGCCACCACCGCCGCCGCATCGCCCACGCCGGCGGCGACGCGACCGGCGCCGAGATCTCCCGGGCGCTCGTCCAGGCCGTCCGGGACGCCGGCATAGAGACCGTCGAGAACGCCCTCGTCCTCGACCTCCTCAAGGGCCCCGAGGGCCGGGCGGCGGGCGTTTCGCTGCACGTCATGGGCGAGGGCCGGCACGACGGCGTCGGCGCGGTCCGGGCCAAGGCCGTCGTGCTCGCCACCGGCGGCATGGGCCAGGTTTTCTCCGCGACCACCAACCCCGCCGTCTCCACCGGCGACGGCGTCGCGCTCGCCCTGCGCGCCGGGGCAGAGGTCTCCGACCTCGAGTTCGTCCAGTTCCACCCCACCGTGCTCTGGCTCGGACCCCAAGCCGAGGGTCAGCAGCCCCTGGTCTCCGAGGCCGTGCGCGGCGAGGGCGCCCACCTCGTGGACGCGGACGGCCACCGCTTCATGGTCGGCGCCCACGAGCTGGCCGAGCTGGCCCCCCGCGACATCGTCGCCAAGGGCATCATGCGCCGGATGCGGGAGACGGGCGCCGAGCACATGTACCTCGACGGCCGGCACTTCGGCGCCGAGATGTGGGCGAGCCGCTTCCCCACCATCCTCGCCGCCTGCCGCGCCCACGGCATCGACCCGGTGACCGAGCCGATCCCGATCGCCCCCGCCGCGCACTACGCCTCCGGCGGCATCCGCACCGACCTGCGCGGCCGCACCACGATCGAGGGCCTCTACGCCTGCGGCGAGGTCGCCTGCACGGGCGTGCACGGCGCGAACCGGCTGGCGTCCAACTCCCTGCTGGAGGGCCTGGTCTTCGCGGAGCGCATCGCCGCGGACATCGCCGCGACGGCGCCGGGCACCCTGCCCGAGTGGGACGCGCGGACGGCGGCGGCCGAGAGCACGGCGACGTTCCTCGTGGCCCCCTCCGACCGTATCCAGATCCAGCGCATCATGACCGCGGGCGCCGGAGTCCTCCGCTCCGCCGACAGCCTGCAGCAGGCCGCCGCCCGGCTGGCGCGGATCGACACCGAGGTCAGCGGGCAGGACGTGCCCGGCACCGAGGCCTGGGAGACCACCAACCTGCTGCTCGTCGCCCGCGTCCTGGTCGCCGCCGCCCTGCGCCGCGAGGAGACCCGCGGCTGCCACTGGCGCGAGGACCGCCCCGACCGCGACGACAGCGGCTGGTCCCGCCACCTCCTGGTGACGCTGCGCCCGGACCGTACCCTGGCGGTCTCCACGACGGAAACGGCCGCCTTCCCGCCCGTCAGCCCGCTTGTCACGCCCGCTGCCCCTAGGAGAACCGCGTGAGCACCCCCGACACCCCCCTGCACCAGATCGGCCGGCCCGGCGAGGAAGCCGCGGCGCCCACCGGCGGCTGCGGGGACGCCTGCGGCTGTGGCGGCGAGGAGTACGACGGCGACCCCATGGAGTGCGGCCTCGACCCGCAGCTCGCGCAGCTGCTCGCCGACGCGGGCCTGAACCCGCTGCAGATCGAGGACATCGCCCACCTGGCCATCGAGGAGGACCTCGACGGCGGCAAGGACGTCACGACCTTCGCGACCGTCCCCGCCGAAGCCGTGGCCACCGGCGACTTCACCGCCCGCGAGCCCGGCACGGTCGCCGGACTGCGCATCGCCGAGGCGATCCTCTCCGTGGTCTGCACCGACGAGTTCGAGGTCGAGCGGCACGTCGAGGACGGCGACCGGGTCACGGCGGGCCAGAAGCTGCTGAGCGTGCGGACCCGCACCCGCGACCTGCTCACCGGCGAGCGCAGCGCGCTCAACCTCATGTGCCGGCTGTCCGGCATCGCCACCGCGACCCGCGCGTGGGCCGACGCCCTGGAGGGCACCGGCGCCGCCGTCCGTGACACCCGCAAGACCACCGTCGGCCTGCGTGCCCTGGAGAAGTACGCGGTGCGCTGCGGCGGTGGCGTCAACCACCGCATGTCGCTGTCGGACGCGGCCCTCGTCAAGGACAACCACGTCGTCGCCGCAGGTGGCATCGCCGAGGCGTTCCGGGCCGTACGGGCCGAGTTCCCCGACGTGCCGATCGAGGTCGAGGTGGACCGGCTCGACCAGATCCCGCCGGTCCTCGCCGAGGGTGCGGACCTGATCCTGCTCGACAACTTCACCCCCGAGCAGACCCGCGAAGCCGTCGAACTCGTCGCCGGCCGGGCGAAGCTGGAGTCCTCCGGCCGCCTCACGCTCGACAACGCCCGCGCGTACGCCGCGACCGGTGTCGACTACCTCGCCGTCGGCGCGCTCACCCACTCCTCGCCGATCCTCGACATCGGCCTGGACCTCAGGGAAGAAGCCGTCTGATGCTCCTCACCATCGACGCGGGCAACTCCCACACGGTCCTCGGCCTGTTCGACGGTGAGGACATCGTCGAGCACTGGCGCATCTCCACCGACGCCCGGCGCACCGCGGACGAACTGGCCGTGCTCCTCCAGGGCTTGATGGGCATGCACCCCCTGCTCGGCGAGGAGCTCGGCGACGGGATCGAGGGCATCGCCATCTGCTCCACGGTCCCCTCCGTCCTGCACGAGCTGCGCGAGGTGACCCGTCGCTACTACGGCGACGTGCCCGCCATCCTGGTCGAGCCGGGCGTGAAGACCGGTGTGCCGATCCTGATGGACCACCCCAAGGAGGTCGGCGCGGACCGCATCGTCAACGCGGTCGCCGCCGTCGAGCTGTACGGCGGCCCCTGCGTCGTCGTCGACTTCGGCACGGCCACCACGTTCGACGCGGTCAGCGCGCGCGGCGAGTACGTGGGCGGCGTGATCGCCCCGGGCATCGAGATCTCCGTCGAGGCGCTCGGCGTCAAGGGCGCCCAGCTCCGCAAGATCGAGCTGGCCCGGCCGCGCAACATCATCGGCAAGAACACCGTCGAGGCCATGCAGTCCGGCATCCTCTACGGCTTCGCGGGTCAGGTCGACGGCGTCGTCAACCGCATGGCGCGCGAGCTGGCCGACGACCCGGACGACGTCACCGTCATCGCCACCGGCGGGCTGGCGCCCCTGGTGCTCGGCGAGGCGTCGGTCATCGACGAACACGAGCCGTGGCTGACGCTCATGGGTCTGCGGCTGGTGTACGAGCGGAACGTCTCCCGGGCCTAGGCGCACCCCCGCGCGGCGGTGTCCTCAAACGCCGGACGGGCTGGTTGTGCCTGAGCTCAGCCACATCAAGCCCGTCCGGCGATTGAGGAAGCGCCCGCAGGGCGCCCGCCGCCGCAGCGGCAAAGACCGGCCCGCAGGGCCATCTGGCCCCCTGAAGCGCCACCCGCCGGGTAAGTTGCACACCACACGATCCGAGGCAACCAACCGGTCGCCCCAACTGTCCTGACAGGCACGGAACATGATCGTGCGACAGGGATGGGCGAGGGCGTATGGGCTCGAAACGGACACTGCGGCGGACGGTGGCGGCCGCCGCGGTGCTGGCGGCCGGTCTTGGGCTGGCCGCCGCCCGGGCCCAGGCCGAGGAGGCGACGCGCCTCGTCGATTACCAGGCCATCGCCCAGCCCGTCGCGGGCCGGGTCGGCCAGACCGTCGAGGTCGAGCTGGGCGTGCGCAACGGCGGCCCGGCCGCCCGGGACGCCGACGGGCGGGCCGGGCACGACCCGGGGGCTTACGAGGTGACGGCCCCCGAAGGCACCACCATCACCTCACCGGCCACGCCGGCCGGCGGCGGCGCGCACCCGTGCACGGCGAAGGCCCGGTCCGAGGGCGGCTTCAGCTACGTCTGCGCGATAGGCGACGACTTCCCGGCGGGGGACCGCGAGACGCTGCGCTTCCACGTGCGCATCGACAAAAAGGTCGAGGGCGCCGAGGGCCGGGTGGAGATCGTCGACCATGACGGCTGCCCGCCCCGCGACCCGGACCCGGAGAACGACTCCGCACCCATCCGGGTCGAGGTCGTGGACCCCGCCCCGGCGCCCCCGTCCGGCACCACCGACGCGGCCCCCTCCAGGACCCTGCTCCTCGCCACCACCTCGGGCACCGCCTTCTCCGCGGCCGTCATCGCCCTGGGCGTGGCGCGCCGCCGACGCTGACCCGCCGTTTCGCGTGCCGCGCCGCATCGCGCCCCGCATCCGGCCGGGAGTGAGGACCTGGACCACCCTCGTGCCACACAGGCCGCACCCAGCCCACTCCCGTGCCACACAGGCCGCACCCGGCCCACCCCGTCCCGCGCAGGCGGCGCCCAGCCACCCCATGCCACGCCCGAAATATTAAGCTAAGCGAAAATTGTCCGCTTAGCACTTAAAGTCGGCCCATGCCCACGCCCTATGGAACCCGCGGCGGCATGGCGTTCAGCGCGGACGAGCTGCGCGTGCTGCGCCGTGCCCTCGCCATCGCCCTCCAGCCCCAGTCCGCACCCCGGCGTCCCGGTCCCGAGCGGGACGAGGAGGTGCGCGAGTGCCTCCGCCTCGTGGAAGCCGTGGACGAGGCGGCCCGGGAAGGCGGCAGGCTGCGCGCCTTCCTCCTCGCCGACCTCGCCCGCTACCGCGCCGCCCTGCCGGGCGCCGCGCCCGGCTACGTGGAGCGGCTCCAGGACGCCCTCTCGACGGGCTACCGGCCCGGCGCGGAGGATCTCGCGGCGCTCCGCACCCTGTGCGCGGCCCCGTCCGGCGACGTCGAGACCGACCGCCGCCGCGCCCTGCTGCACCGCTGTGAGCGCCTCGCCGAGCTGTCGGTGCGGGCACGGCTGGCCGGCCGCGCCGCCGCCTCGACGCCCGCGCAGCGGGCTCCGGAGCGCTCGCACGGGCGCACCCGGCTGCTCGCCGTCGCCGGCGGCCGGGCCGCGGGGGCCGACGCGCCGGAGCCCAAACCGAAGCCCGCGGCCAAGCCCGACCGGAAGCCCGCACCGGCCGCGCCGCCCGGCAAGCCGCCCACCGGCCCCCGGCCCGAGCGCCCCGTGCCGACCCCCGGCGAGGTGTTCCCACCGCGACGCAAGCCCGCCGCGCCACCCGCGTCACCGGCCCCGGAGGCCCGGCCCGCCTGACGCGCGCGTAATCTGGATCCGTCGTTCAGCAACCGCAGAATCCGGATTCAGAAGGAGCCGACGGCCATGGACTATGTGTCCGCGCTGGTCCCGCCCGTGGTGATGGCGGTGGCTTTCATCGCGCTGATCATGACGATCATCAAGAGTCAGGGCGGGGCGAACAAGGGCAAGGAAGACGCTCTCGTCGACGCCGCGCTCGCCCGCGCCGAAGGTGTTCGACAGGCGCCCGAGGGCACGGGCGTCTGACCGGCCGCCGAGAGGCGACCGTCGCACCCGTCAGGGGCGTGCGGCCCGAGGGGACAATTCTCGGGCCGCACGCCCTTTTTGCTGCCTTCACGCTGCCCCGATAAACCGGCATTCAAGACATCTGCCACTATTATTCGCTTGTGGTTCGACGCCTGGGTGATCTGGAAGACGCCGTCATGACGCGCGTGTGGGACTGGAACCGACCGGTCACTGTTCGAGAAGTCCTGGAAGACCTTCGGCAGGAACGGTCCATCGCCTACACGACGGTGATGACCGTAATGGACAACCTGTATCAGAAGGGCTGGGTGCGCCGGGAAGCCGAAGGGCGCGCCTATCGATATGAGGCGGTCTCCAACCGCGCCGCCTACTCGGCCGCACTGATGAACGAAGCCTGGTCCGTCAGCGACAACCCCGCGGCCGCTCTCGTCGCCTTCTTCGGCATGATGTCGGCCGAACAACGCGAAGCGCTGAGGGACGCCATCCGCATCGTGCAACTGGACGGGCCCGGGGACGGACCGACGGCCGAGGAGCGATAGCGTCCGGCTGTGTCTACTCCTTCGGCCAAGGCCGCCCTATCTAAAGTCGTCACCGTCCGCCGGGCCCGGACCAGCGATGTCCCGGCCGTGCGCCGGCTCATCAACCTCTACGCCCGCGAGCGCATCCTGCTCGACAAAGCCACGGTGACGCTTTACGAGGACATCCAGGAGTTCTGGGTCGCGGAGCGGGACGAGGACGGCACGGTCATCGGCTGCGGTGCGCTGCATGTGATGTGGGAAGACCTCGCCGAGGTCCGCACTCTCGCCGTGGATCCGGCGGTCAAGGGCGGCGGAGTCGGGCACTTCGTTCTGGACAAGCTCCTGCAGACGGCGCGCTGGCTGGGCGTGCGCCGCATTTTCTGCCTCACCTTCGAAGTCGACTTCTTCACGAAGCACGGCTTCGTCGAGATCGGTGAGACACCCGTGGACGGTGATGTCTACAGCGAGCTGCTGCGTTCCTATGACGAGGGCGTTGCCGAGTTCCTGGGTCTCGAACGGGTGAAGCCGAACACCCTTGGCAACAGCCGGATGCTTCTGCATCTGTGATCGCGGGCCCTATGTCCGAATCGCGCCCCTATCACATGCCTCCGGAAGCCATGGTTCCCACGCGGAAGGCGGGCTGAACCTTCCCGGGGGGTTTGTGTTTTTTCGAGAAAGGCGGTTTGCTATTCCCTCGTAATCCCTTTTCCACTGCTGAAAGGATTCCCCGTGGCACAGAAGGTTCAGGTCCTTCTTGTTGATGACCTCGACGGTGGCGAGGCGGACGAGACCGTGACGTTCGCGCTCGACGGCAAGACCTACGAGATCGACCTCACGACTGCGAACGCGGACAAGCTCCGTGGGCTGCTGGAGCCGTTCACCAAGAGCGGTCGTCGCACGGGTGGCCGCGCCGCGGCCGGTCGCAGCAAGGTGCGCGCCGGTGCCGCCGGCGGTAGCCAGGACACCGCGAAGATCCGCGCGTGGGCCAAGGAGAACGGCTACAACGTCAACGACCGCGGCCGCGTCCCCGCCGACATCCGTGAGGCGTACGAGAAGGCCAACGGCTGATTTCCCGTCGGCTGATCCCTGTGCGCCTTTCCGGCGCGCAGCAATCGGGTCCGGTGGCACTCCGTGGCCGCCGCGCTCACGAGCCGCACGAGATCGGGGGCGCCCCCATCGCCCCCGAGGCCGGTCACCGGCAGCGTCGGCTCGACCTCGCACCCCGGCTCGGGAGGCCGTACCCAAACGGCCTCCCGCGAGCCGGACGGCCCCAGCCGTCCGCAGCGCCCCCGGCCACCGCCGACGGGCGCCGGTGCGGCCATCCGGCCGCCCGGCCCCAGCGCGGTCAGCTCCAGGGCCACCCCGCCCCACTCCAGCCAGTCGAGCAGCGCCGGCAATTCGTCCGCACTGCCCGCGGCGGTCAGGAACCGCATCTTCCGGGCCTGTCCGTCGAACGCGACCGGCCCGGTGCGCGGCACCCGGCCGAGCACCGCGAAACCGGCGTCGGCGGGTAGCTCGAGCACGTCGAAGCGCACCCCGGTGAGCAATTCCAGGGGCCGCCCGCCCAGCGTGGGCCAGCCCATCTGGTGCTCGTACCACTGGCGCCACTGGCACCATGGGTATGAGGCCTCCACCTGGTGCGAGGCGTCCAGGGATCCGCAGGGGCGCGGGAGGACAACGGTCATGACTGAAGCAACTGTGGAAACCCCAAGAGGTTACGCAGGGTGGATAGTTGGGCACGCTGCGTATAGAGCCGGCGGGGCGCACAAAGACTCCGCGCGGCGCGAGGGTGTTCGCCCGTAGCGGATGGGATGGGCCTGCGCGGCATGGAGTGTCAGTGCTCGCGGGTAAGACATTCCCCGTGGGGAGAGGCGATATAACGGCGCGCGGAGCGGGTCGCCGGGGTGGCGGTCGGGCTGCGGGCGGGCGTGTCGGGCCGGGCGCGCGTTCGCCATCGGCGTAGTGATGGTGGGCGTATATGCCTGGCCTGCGGGAACATCGTCTCCCACCATCGGGTTGGAGGAGTTGTCGGCTGTTCGGCAGCAGGTTTCCCCGCCGACCGCGGGGTGATCCGGACGGATGTCGGCAGTTGGAATGAGCTGTCCCGTCCTGCGGGACTAGCATGCGGAAGGACAGGGAGGGGACCGACCCCTAACTGCCTGACCGCTCTGAGGAGCGATTAACGATGTTCGAGAGGTTCACCGACCGCGCGCGGCGGGTTGTCGTCCTGGCTCAGGAAGAAGCCCGGATGCTCAACCACAACTACATCGGCACCGAGCACATCCTCCTGGGCCTGATCCACGAGGGTGAGGGTGTCGCCGCTAAGGCCCTGGAGAGCCTCGGGATTTCGCTCGAGGCGGTCCGCCAGCAGGTGGAGGAGATCATCGGGCAGGGCCAGCAGGCTCCGTCCGGTCACATTCCCTTCACTCCCCGTGCCAAGAAGGTCCTGGAGCTCTCGCTCCGCGAGGCCCTTCAGCTCGGCCACAACTACATCGGTACGGAGCACATCCTGCTCGGCCTGATCCGCGAGGGCGAGGGCGTCGCCGCCCAGGTCCTGGTCAAGCTGGGCGCCGATCTGAACCGGGTGCGGCAGCAGGTCATCCAGCTGCTCTCCGGCTACCAGGGCAAGGAGGCCGCCACGGCCGGCGGCCCGGCCGAGGGCACGCCCTCGACCTCGCTCGTCCTGGACCAGTTCGGCCGCAACCTGACGCAGGCCGCTCGCGAATCCAAGCTCGACCCGGTCATCGGGCGCGAGAAGGAGATCGAGCGGGTCATGCAGGTGCTCTCCCGCCGTACGAAGAACAACCCGGTCCTCATCGGCGAGCCCGGCGTCGGCAAGACGGCGGTCGTCGAAGGCCTGGCCCAGGCCATCGTCAAGGGCGAGGTGCCCGAGACCCTCAAGGACAAGCACCTCTACACCCTCGACCTCGGTGCCCTGGTCGCCGGCTCCCGCTACCGCGGTGACTTCGAAGAGCGCCTGAAGAAGGTCCTCAAGGAGATCCGCACCCGCGGCGACATCATCCTGTTCATCGACGAGCTGCACACCCTGGTGGGTGCCGGCGCCGCCGAGGGCGCGATCGACGCCGCGAGCATCCTCAAGCCGATGCTGGCCCGAGGCGAGCTGCAGACCATCGGTGCCACCACGCTCGACGAGTACCGCAAGCACCTGGAGAAGGACGCCGCCCTCGAGCGCCGCTTCCAGCCCATCCAGGTCGCGGAGCCGTCGCTGCCGCACACCATCGAGATCCTCAAGGGCCTCCGCGACCGTTACGAGGCGCACCACCGCGTCTCCATCACGGACGAGGCCCTGGTCCAGGCCGCTCAGCTGGCCGACCGCTACATCTCCGACCGCTTCCTGCCGGACAAGGCGATCGACCTGATCGACGAGGCCGGCTCCCGAATGCGCATCCGCCGGATGACCGCGCCGCCGGACCTCCGCGAGTTCGATGAGAAGATCGCCGACGTGCGCCGGGACAAGGAGTCCGCGATCGACTCGCAGGACTTCGAGAAGGCCGCCTCCCTCCGCGACAAGGAGAAGCAGCTCCTCGCCGCGAAGGCGAAGCGCGAGAAGGAGTGGAAGGCCGGCGACATGGACGTCGTCGCCGAGGTCGACGGCGAGCTGATCGCCGAGGTCCTGGCCACGGCCACCGGCATCCCGGTCTTCAAGCTCACGGAGGAGGAGTCCTCCCGCCTGCTGCGCATGGAGGACGAGCTGCACAAGCGCGTCATCGGCCAGTACGACGCCATCAAGGCGCTCTCCCAGGCCATCCGGCGCACGCGTGCGGGCCTCAAGGACCCGAAGCGCCCCGGCGGCTCGTTCATCTTCGCGGGCCCGTCCGGTGTCGGTAAGACGGAGCTGTCCAAGACGCTCGCCGAATTCCTCTTCGGTGACGAGGACGCGCTGATCTCCCTCGACATGTCGGAGTTCAGCGAGAAGCACACCGTCTCCCGGCTCTTCGGCTCCCCGCCCGGATACGTGGGTTACGAAGAGGGCGGCCAGCTCACCGAGAAGGTGCGCCGCAAGCCGTTCTCCGTCGTCCTCTTCGACGAGGTCGAGAAGGCCCACCCGGATATCTTCAACTCGCTGCTGCAGATCCTTGAGGACGGTCGCCTGACCGATTCCCAGGGCCGCGTGGTCGACTTCAAGAACACCGTCATCATCATGACGACGAACCTCGGCACCCGGGACATCTCCAAGGGCTTCAACCTGGGCTTCGCCGCCCAGGGCGACGTCAAGTCCGGGTACGACCGGATGAAGGCCAAGGTCAACGAAGAGCTCAAGCAGCACTTCCGGCCCGAGTTCCTCAACCGTGTCGACGACACGGTGGTCTTCCACCAGCTGACCGAGGAAGACATCATCCAGATCGTCGACCTGATGGTCGCCAAGGTGGACGAGCGTCTCCGCGACCGCGACATGGGTATCGAGCTCAGCTCGGAAGCCAAGTCGCTGCTGGCGAAGAAGGGCTACGACCCGATCCTGGGCGCCCGCCCGCTGCGCCGCACGATCCAGCGCGAGATCGAGGACATCCTCTCGGAGAAGATCCTCTTCGGTGAGCTCCGCCCCGGCCACATCGTGGTCGTCGGCACCGAGGGTGAGGGTGAGGAGAAGAAGTTCACCTTCCGCGGCGAGGAGAAGGCAGCCCTGCCGGACACCCCGCCGATCGAGTCCGCCACCGGTGGTGCGGGCCCGAACCTCTCGAAGGACGCGTAAGTGGTAGCTGCCCTTGAGGCAGCATGAACAGCAGGGCCGGCCCCGGAACCGTTCGATCGGTTCCGGGGCCGGTTTTGTTTTGGGGCCGTCAGGGGACGATCTCCAGCCGGTCGCCGAAGTGCTCGGCGCCGAGGATTTCCAGCTTGCCGTCGAGAACGGGGCTCCCCACCTCCAGCCGCAGTGTCGATGCCTCTCGTAGGGGGGACAGGTCCAGCGATCCGTCGGCCATCAGGCGCAGAAAGGCCAGGTTGGGGAAGATCCGGAGGATTTGTTCGTTCACCGTGGGATTGTCGAGGAGGTCGAGGTCGAGGTCGAGCTGGGTGACCTGTGGCAGCTGTTCCGCCCTCGAGACGAGGGCACCCAGACCAGTGCTGTCCAAATACAGCCGCAGCGATGGAGATACCAGCTCCGACAGAGCCGAGGTGTCCCCCAACCGGGGACAGTCGATGACGGACAGGTTCTCGACCTCCGGGTGGTCTCGAAGGAAGTCCAGGTCACGCAGGGCGGAGTTTCCAAGCACCCAAAGCTCACGCACCTCACGTCCTTCCAGGGCCCGACGTAGGTCGGCCGAGCCGTGGTCCTCCTCGATCTGCAGTGATGCGATCGGGCCGAGGCGATGCAGCTCGGAAAGCTCTTCCTGGAGGGATATGTGCAGCCACACGTCATCGAGCCGCATCGAGGCAAGGACCTCTGTCGCGTAGCGCCCGGGGTGTTGAACCCCCCATGCGTTGGCGACCACGCTCCGAACGTTCTCCGAGCTGTGTTTCCCGTAGCGCCGCAGCATCGGAATGGCCGAGTCCCCCAGCGAGCACAGGAGCCTCGCGACGATGACCGCCTGATCCTCGTCCAGTCCCTCCGGCTCCGGGAGAATCGGCAGCACCTCCGGGCCCAGAGAAGCCAGAAAGTCATGTTCCCGCGCATCACGCGGCGGCCCCAGCGCCTTGAGCCCGCCCCACACAGCCTCGTGCAGCTTGTCGTCCACATACGTCGAGCCGATCGCACAGGCCGCGGCGAGCGTGCGGAGCGGCCATTCCGCCTCCGGATTGGGTGCCTTGTCCGCCGCCTTCAACACCCCCGAGATGACCCGCCGGGCTTCTCTCCGCCCGCAGTGCCCGATCACGAGCCGGATGACGTCCTGCCACTGTTCCTCGGCCGCGTGGCCCAGCAATTCGTCCAGGCTGTCGTTGTCCCGGAACTCCTTCGCCGCGAGGTAGTCCTGGAATGTGCGATGAATGAATTGAATGGTGTCCGTCGCCCGCTCCTGGAGCAGCCCGCTGCGGTTGAGCAGATGCGTCAGCACCTGGTCCGCCGTGCCCTGCTCGCGCACATGCCGGAGGCCGCGCATGGCCAGTGCCAGTTGGCGTACGGCCTGCTCGCGGGAGAGTTCCACGCGGCCGTTGCGTACGAGCCACAGGGCGATCTGCTGGAGCAGTTGCTGGCCGTCGTCGACGTCGAGGGTGATGCCTTCCGGCTTGTGGATGCGGCGGTAGTCGTCGCGGCCGCCGAGGAGCATGGCCAGTGCGGCGCGGTAGAGGTCCCACCGGGTGCGGGGGAGCAGTCCGCTGCGGCGGCGGTGCAGGGCGCAGATGACGGCGCACAGCAGGGGGGTACGGGCCAGGTCGCGCAGAGTGGCGTTGCGCTGGAATTCCTGGGCGAGATCGCGCTCCAGGGAATCGAGCCGGCCGCGTTGCCGCAGGGCGTGCGGCGCGTCGGGGAAACGCTCGCATTCCAGCCGGGCTGCCTGGTGCCAGGCGCCGACGAAGGCCTGGATGTCGGTGTCGCTCATGGGGAGCAGCAAGAGCTCCTCGAAGCCCTCCGACTCCAGCCAGGAGTCCTCGACGGCGAGCGGCCGCACGGTGACCATGCACCGGGTCTCCGGATGGAGCCGTAACAGCTCGGCGAGCCATCTGCGGGCGGGGACACGGTCGGGCTGGGGAAGCTCGTCCAGGCCGTCGACGAGCAGGAGGGCGCGGCCGGACTCCAGCACGCGTCCTGCCCAGCCGGTCGGCGGGTCGCCCACCTGGAGCTGGGCGACGGTGGGCAGCCGGTCCGGAGTGGGCGTGAGGGTGCCCTGGGCCGCGAGGCTGCGCATGGGGACGACGAAGGGGATCAGGCCGTTGAGCGCGCTCAGCTTCGGAGGCAGGGTGCGGCAGACCGCGTGGGAGGCCAGCCACCACACCAGGGTCGTCTTTCCGGCGCCCGCCTCGCCGCGCAGGACGGTCCGGGGCCTGGAGGCGAGAAGGTCCTCGACGCGCTGGGTCTCGGGGCGGGCGCGGTGCTCGCCGTGGTCGGCCGCGTGCCGGGGCGCGCGGGCCTCCAGGCTCAAGTAGGCGGTGTCCAGGTCCCAGCTGTTCTCGTTGGTGCCGAGGTCGTCGAGGCCGAAGATCTCCAGGCGGCTGTAGCGGGCCTTGAGCGCCTTGGCGTACTGCTCCTCGTAGGCGAGGTCCTCCGGGTGGGGGGAGTGGATCGGTTCCAGGGCCGGGGCGTTCGGCCAGTGGTCCAGCAGGGCGGCCGTGAAGCCCTTGTCGCTCATGGCCGAGGTCAGCGGCACCGCGTCGATGGAGGAGTGCTCCCAGCCCATCGGGTCCTCGGCGGCGATACCGACGAGGACCTGACCGATGACGACCGGGCCGCCCGACAGCCCTGCCCAAGGGGAGCCGTCCCCTCGGGACGAGGGCGGGTGGTGATCGCTGCGGAGCACGTACCGGCCCCGCAACCGGCCCGACAGGGGCACAAGCGTGCCCGGGACCTGGACGGCCTCCAGCTCGTCGTCGCCGAAGCGCTGCACCTGGGGAAACCCCAGCGCCTGGCACCCGTGCACCGGCTGCCGGGTGACGATCTCGCCCCAGCGCAACCCGGCGAGGTCACCCTCGCGCGCGACGGCGTGCCGGGTCTTGAGAAGGGCGGCGTCACAGCGGTCGGGGTGCCCTAACCACAGGACGTCACAGATCACCGGGTGTCGGCCGTCCAGGGTGAGGGTCCTGGCCTCGGTTCTTTCGGGCCCTATGACGTGGGCGCTAGTCAGCACGAGTCGCGAGGTGAGCAGCAGCCCGCTGCCCTGCTGATGGCCCTGGACCGCCACGAGGCGGTCCTCCACCGATCGAATGAGCACGGGGCGGCCCTACGGCTGCCCGTCGGCGGTGCCGAAGCGTGAGATGCCGCCCGGGCGGTCGTTGCCGACCTTCCAGCCCTCGCCCGTGCGCCTGTCCTTCGGGGTCAGGGTGAAGGCGACCTTGTGGGTGCGGGTCGAGCCGCGGGAGGCCTCCGCGTCCGCGCTGACGACCCAGGCCTTCACGCCGCCCTTGCCCTTGGCGTCCTTGCGGATCTCGACGGTGAACTCCATCGAGATCTCGCCGACGTCGAAGCCCAGATCCCGGCCCGAGCCCCGGGCGGCGGCCTCGGTGAGGCCGTCGCGGACCGCCTCGACCGCGTCCGCCAGCTCGATGTCGTCGTTCATCGTGGTGCCCCCCCGGCTGCTGGGCCGCGCGTGCCGCGGCCGCTGCCCGGGAGCGTACCCCGGGGCGGGTACCGGCCCCCGGGAATCGGCGGGCTTGTGACCTGAGTGAGCCCAAGTGCCTGCTGGTGCTATCGGTGCGTACGAAAACGCGAAATGGCACCGGGACCTAGGTCCCAAAACCGGTAAGGCCGTAGGTCCATCCGCGGTGATACGGCCCATAGGGCGTGGGTCACATACTGAGTCGGTTAGTAGAAATGTCGCCCCCCGAAATCCTTTATTTCCGCTCGACATGCCCCCGCATAAGGCGGAGATCGCCCTCCGCCCCGCTACGGCATTTGCTAGTAGAGGCCGCCCTTGGCTGGACGGCGAATGCGGGTTACCAAGGTATGGCGATCCCGGTCCGCAGCCGGGACCTATTCATGCCTGGAGGTTTCACCCATGTCGAAGCACACCACTTTCCGTCATTCCAGTAAGACCCTTCTCCGTGCCCGTACCGCCGTTGTCGTGGCTGTCGGACTCGGTGCCTCGGTCGTGCTCGGCACCGGCGCGGCGCTCGCCGCGGACACCACCTCCGCTCAGGCACAGCTTCCGGCCTTCGCCTCCGTCGCCGCCCTGGGTGACGCGCTGAACGCGCAGGCCGAGACGCAGCTGAAGGTCGCGGCCAAGGAGAAGGCCAAGGCCCAGCAGGACGCCGCCAAGCGCGCCGCCGACGCCCGTAAGAAGGCGGAGGCCTCCCGTAAGCAGGCCGAGGCCGCCCGTAAGAGCATTGACGCCTGGGTCGCGCCGGTCGCGGGCTACCAGGTCGGCCAGCCGTTCGGTAAGGCCGGCAGCATGTGGGCGAACAAGCACAGCGGCCAGGACCTGGTGGTCGGCACCGGCACGTCCGTGATGGCCGTGCACGGCGGTACGGTCGTGAAGGCCGGCCCGAACGGCGGCGGCGACGGCCCGGCCTACGGCAACGCCATCGTGATCAAGCACGACAACAACACGTACTCGCAGTACGCGCACCTCTCGCAGGTGAAGGTCTCGGTCGGCCAGACCGTGACCACCGGCCAGCAGATCGGCCTGTCGGGTTCCACCGGCAATTCTTCCGGCCCCCACCTGCACTTCGAGATCCGTACGACCCCGAACTACGGCACCGCCGTCGAGCCGGTCGCCTTCCTGAGCGCCCACGGCGAGAAGCTCTGATCCAGGCGGATATCTGAGAACCACATACTGCGGGGACCACGGGCCCCCGAGCCGGACACCACCGGCTCGGGGGCCCGTGCCGTGTCCGCGGATATCCCGGTCGTCGGATATCCCGGTCGTCCCGGTCGCCGGAATCCCGCCCGGAATTCTGGAGAAGCAGACCGGCGCCGCCCGTGCCTACGGTGTGGGGGGAAGGACGCAGACCCCGGGAGCACACCATGATCAAGGGAATTGCCATCACCACCGTCTGGGTCCTCGACCAGGACCGGGCGAAGGAGTTCTACACGGACAGGCTCGGCCTCGAGGTCCGTACCGATATGACCATGGGCGGCGACAAGGGCATGCGCTGGCTCACGGTCGGCGCCCAGGACCAGCCCGACGTGGAGCTGACGCTGATGGTCCCCGGGCCGCCCGTCATGGACGCCGAGTCGGGGGAGGCTCTGAAGGCGCTGGTCTCGAAGGGGGTCCTGGGGGCGGGGGTGCTGAGCACCGACGACATCCGGCGCGACTACGAGGCGTTCAAGGCCAACGGGGTCGAGTTCCTCCAGGAGCCACAGGTCCGTCCGTACGGCACCGAGGCAATCCTGCGGGACGACTCGGGCAACTGGTTCTCCCTGACCGAGCGCAGTGAGCGGCTGGACCTCGACAAGGACTGGGGCGAGTGCGTGGACCCGATGTAGCGGGTCCGACGCCACTCGCCCGGCCGACGGACCTTCGACTGCCGACCGCTGTGCCGCCTGCGGCGGCGGGCGCCCTGCGGGCGCGTCCTCAAACGCCGGACGGGCTGATTGGGCCGGGCTCAGCCCATTTCAGCCCGTCCGGCGATTGAGGACACCGCCGCGCAGCGGTCGTGCGCCCCATGATCCGCCGACAGGCCCTAGTTGTGTTGTCCCGGGACGTTGGTGACACGCGTGCTGGGTGCTTGAACAGGTGAGGGCCTTCTGGGTTCGGTGTGGATTGCGACGTCTGCACCCGAC
>NZ_JBVIQR010000055.1:0-29469 GCF_055576875.1 Streptomyces sp. NPDC033229
GCTACCTCGCCGGCCTCCACCTGCGCGCTTCATTGATCTGGATCAAGGACCTCACCCGGACCAGCCCTTGATCACAACCGAATACGCGCCCTAGTGGGAGTGACCGTGGCCGTGACCGGCCTCGGGCTCCTCGTCGGCCGGCTTCTCGACGACCAGGGTCTCGGTCGTGAGCAGCAGCGACGCGATGGACGCGGCGTTCTCCAGGGCGGAGCGGGTGACCTTGACCGGGTCGATCACGCCGGCCTTCACCAGGTCGCCGTACTCACCGGTCGAGGCGTTGAAGCCCTGGCCCTTCTCGAGCTCCGCCACCTTCGCGGTGATGACGTAGCCCTCGAGGCCGGCGTTCTCGGCGATCCAGCGCAGCGGCTCGACGGCGGCGCGGCGGACCACGGCGACACCGGTGGCCTCGTCGCCGGTCTTGCCGAGGTTGCCCTCGAGGACCTTGACGGCGTGGACGAGCGCGGAGCCACCACCGGAGACGATGCCCTCCTCGACCGCGGCGCGGGTCGCGGAGATGGCGTCCTCCAGACGGTGCTTCTTCTCCTTGAGCTCGACCTCGGTGGCCGCACCCACGCGGATGACGCAGACGCCACCGGCGAGCTTGGCGAGGCGCTCCTGGAGCTTCTCGCGGTCCCAGTCGGAGTCCGTGGACTCGATCTCGGCCTTGATCTGGTTGACGCGACCGACGACGTCCTCGGAGTTGCCGCCACCGTCGACGATGGTGGTGTCGTCCTTGGTGATGGTCACGCGGCGGGCGGTGCCCAGCACGTCCAGACCGGCCTGGTCGAGCTTGAGGCCGACCTCCTCGGCGATGACGGTGGCACCGGTGAGGGTGGCCATGTCGCCGAGCATCGCCTTGCGGCGGTCGCCGAAGCCGGGGGCCTTGACGGCCACGGCGTTGAACGTGCCGCGGATCTTGTTGACGACGAGGGTGGAGAGCGCCTCGCCCTCGACGTCCTCGGCGATGATCAGGAGCGGCTTGGAGGCGCCACCCTGGATGATCTTCTCGAGCAGCGGGAGCAGGTCCTGGATCGAGGAGATCTTGCCCTGGTGGATCAGGATGTACGGGTCGTCGAGGACGGCCTCCATACGCTCCTGGTCGGTGACCATGTAGGGCGAGAGGTAACCCTTGTCGAAGGCCATGCCCTCGGTGAAGTCCAGCTCCAGGCCGAAGGTGTTGGACTCCTCGACGGTGATGACACCGTCCTTGCCGACCTTGTCCATCGCCTCGGCGATGAGCTCGCCGACCTGCTTGTCCTGCGCGGAGAGCGCGGCCACGGCGGCGATGTCGGTCTTGTCCTCGATCGGACGGGCGGTCGCGAGAAGCTCATCGGACACGGCCTTGACCGCGGCGTCGATGCCCTTCTTCAGCGAGGCCGGGGAGGCGCCGGCGGCGACGTTGCGCAGACCCTCGCGGACCAGCGCCTGGGCCAGCACGGTGGCGGTGGTGGTGCCGTCACCCGCGATGTCGTTGGTCTTGGTCGCCACCTCCTTCACGAGCTGGGCGCCCAGGTTCTCGTACGGGTCGTCGAGCTCGACCTCGCGCGCGATGGTGACGCCGTCGTTGGTGATGGTGGGGGCACCGAACTTCTTGTCGATGACGACGTTGCGACCCTTGGGGCCGATCGTCACCTTCACGGTGTCGGCAAGCTTGTTGACGCCGCGCTCAAGGGCGCGACGGGCGTCCTCGTCGAACTTCAGAATCTTCGCCATGGGAGCTGTTGTGTCCTCTCGAAAGAACTACGCCCCGGTCGCCCGGTTGTTCAGACTCGGGTGGCCGGGGCGTAGATCAATGCAAACTGGGGTTCCGTACTTTCCGGGGTACCTGCCCCCGGACCCCGGCTACTTCTCGACGATCGCGAGAACGTCGCGAGCCGAGAGGACGAGGTACTCGTCGCCGTTGTACTTCACCTCGGTGCCGCCGTACTTGCTGTAGAGCACGACGTCGCCGACGGTGACGTCGAGCGGAAGACGGTTGCCGTCCTCGAAGCGACCCGGGCCCACGGCCAGGACGACGCCCTCCTGGGGCTTCTCCTTCGCGGTGTCCGGGATGACCAGGCCAGAGGCCGTGGTCTGCTCGGCGTCGAGCGGCTGGACCACAATGCGGTCCTCGAGCGGCTTGATGGCAACCTTGGAGCTGGCGGTCGTCACGATCCGACCTCCCCCTTCGGAGATCTCACGGGGTTAACTGTCTGAGGTGGCGACCAGGTCGGATCCGTCGTCGCGGGTGCCGGAGCTGCCCGTCGCCGTGTCTGGCACTCCCCGGTGGAGAGTGCCAACGAAGCCGAGACTATGACGCGGTTAGCACTCGGTCAAGCGGAGTGCCAATTCGACGTGCGCTGCGCGTGCCGTTCCACCCCTGGGGTGAACCCCTCGTACAGACCTCGCACAGGCCTCGCGCGGGACGCGCACTGGGCGCTTACCGGCGCACCGGACGGTCGCAGGGGTGGACCTTCCCGCGCGTCGCCGGGGGTAATCCTCCGCCGGGCCCTCAGAGATAGTCCTCCAGGCGGGCCACGGTGTAGCCCTGCTTCTGGATGCTGCGCAGCATGTTCGTCGTCATCCGGGTCATCGACGTGCCCTTCAGCTCCTTCGGCCCGCGGAAGTGCGCGAGGACGATGTCGCCGGGCCGCAGCTTGCCGCCCTGCGCGTAGCGCATGTCGTTGATCTGCATGGTGGCCTCCCACAGCACGACCGCCTTCACCCCGCAGCCGCCCGCGGCGGCGAGGGTGGCGTCGTTGTAGTTGCCGTAGGGCGGACGGAAGAGCGTCGGTCGGGCGCCGTACCGCTTGGCCAGGACGTCCTGCTGTCCGCATATCTGGCGGCGCTGGGCGTCGGGGTCAAGGGTGCGCAGGTTGGGGTGGCCGAGGGTGTGGTTGTGGACGCCGTTGCCGAGGGCGTGGAGCCGGTCGAAGTAGGGGTAGCCACGGCCGGCGCGGGCGATGTCGTCGGTGAGGAACATTGTCAGCGGCAGCTTGAGGTCCTCGGCCATCTTCACGAACTCCGGGTCCTTCTCGGCCCCGTCGTCGATGGTCACGAAGGCGACCTTGTCCCGGGTGGGCACCCGCCGTACGAGCAGGGGCGCGCCGCCCGCCTTCACGCTCTCCGTCAGCTTGCGCGCGGGCGGGGCCGGGGGCGCGGCGAGGGGCTTGTCGAGGCCCCAGCGGCGGTAGGCGTCGGAGGCGGTGGGGGTCGGGGAGGCGGTCGTGCCGACCGCACCCACCGGCCTGCCCTTGCCCGCCTTGTCCGATCCGGACGAGGCTCCGGCGGTGGTCCCGGACGAGCAGCCCGAGAGCAGGCCCGTCAGCAGAAGCGTCGCGGCGCAGACGGGGAGGGCGGTGGCGAGGGCGGCCCGGAGGCCGGAAACAGTCGTGCTCACCGGCACGATTGTTGTTCATGTGTTCGATGCCTCTGACCGGGGCCGGACTTGGGGGGTTACAGCTCCGGTGCCGGTGCCGGTGCCGGCAGTGCCGCGACGGCGGCCGCCCAGGGGAACGCGTCGACTTCGTCGCCGCGCTCCGGGTGGTAGCCGTCGCCACCGAGGAGCACGGTCACGCCCGCCTCGCGCAGGAACGCGACGCTGCGCCCGAAGGCGGGATGCGCGGCCTGGGCGGCGCCGAGATGCGGCAGGGCGGCGACGGGCAGGCGCAGCCCGATCGCCTCGGTGACGAGCCCGAGCGCGAGGGTGTCGGCGATGCCGACGGCCCACTTGTTCAGCGTGTTGAAGGTGGCGGGCGCGACGAGGACGGCGTCGGCGGCGGGCAGCACGTCGGGCTCGTCGGGGAGCTTGTACGCGTGCCGGACCGGATGCCCGGTCAGGTCCCGCAGCGCGTCCGTGTCGTCGGCCAGCCAGCGGTGCGCGGAGGGCGTGAGGATCAGACAGACGTCCCAGCCGGCCGCCTGGGCGGCGCGGATGCCGTCGGTGATCCGGCGGGCGGGCGGGGCGGCGCAGGCGATCAGGTACAGGACGCGGCGCGCGGTGCCGTTCGCAGTCATACGGGCCAGTCCACGGGGTGCGGCCGGGGCCCGCAAGTGGTGCGTTCCCCGCGGGGCGGGCTCCGACGGCCGGGGCGTCGGGCATCGGGCCTCGCGCCCCGGGCATCGGGCCTCCGACGTCGGCGAGAATGAGACACGTGCCCGCACCGAACTCCTCCACCGGCTCGCCCACCGACGCCTTCGCCGCGCTCCTCACCGACGAAGGACGGCGGCTCCTCGACACCCTGCGCGACTACGACCCCGCCCAGGAGCTCGCCACCGCGACCCGGCTGCGCCGCGAGTACTCCGCCGAGCTGGTGTCGGCCGCGCTCGGCCAGGCGCGGCTGCGACAGCGCGCGGTGGCGAAGTTCGGGGCCGAGGACGCGTACCGCATGTTCTTCACCCCCAACGGCGTCGAGCAGTCCACCCGCAAGTCGGTGGCCGAGTACCGCGCCGGGCGTTTCACCGCGCTCGGCGTCCGCCGTCTCGCCGATCTGTGCTGCGGCATCGGCGGTGACGCCATCGCGCTCGCGCGGACCGGGGTCTTTGTGCTGGCCGTCGACCGCGACCCGCTGACTTGCGATGTCGCCCGTGCCAACGCGGCCGCCCTGGGGCTGTCCGACCTCATCGAGGTGCGGTGCGCGGATGTCGCCGAGGTCGACACCGCCGGCTACGACGCGGTGTTCGTGGACCCGGCGCGGCGCGGCGGGCGGGGCCGGATCTTCGACCCCGAGGCGTATTCACCGCCGCTGTCCTGGGCGATCGGGGCCGCCCGTACCGCCCCGCGCGCCGCGCTCAAGATCGCGCCCGGGGTGCCGCACGAGGCGATCCCCGAGGAAGCGGAAGCCGAGTGGATCTCGGACGGCGGTGATGTGAAGGAGGCCGTGCTGTGGTTCGGCACGGCACCGGGGGCGCGGCGGGCGACGCTGCTGCCCCAGGGCGCGTCCCTGGTCGGCCGAGGCCTGCCGGACCCGGCCGTACGGCCCGTGGGCCGCTACCTCTACGAGCCCGACGGCGCGGTCATCCGCGCGCACTTGGTCGCCGAAGCGGCCGAGGAGCTCGCCGGGGGGCTGATCGACGAGACGATCGCGTACGTGACGAGCGACGAGCTGCGCCCGACGTCGTACGCGGCGGCCTACGAGATCACGGACGTGCTGCCCTTCAACCTGAAGAAGCTCAAGGCCCTGCTGCGCGAGCGCGAGGTGGGCGTCGTGACGGTGAAGAAGCGCGGGTCGGCGGTCGAGCCGGAGGAGCTGCGCAAGAAGCTCAAGCTCGCAGGGCCGAACTCCTGCACGATTCTGCTCACCCGGGTGGCGGGTGCCCCGACGATGCTGCTGGGGCACCCGGCCGGCTGACGGTCAGGAGTAGAGGTTGTCCTTGCTCAGCTCGTGGAAGTGGTCGTGGTCGTGCGCGTGGCCATGACCGTGTGAGTGGCCGTGGCCGTCTCCGTGGTCGTGGTCCTCGCCGTGCGTGCCCGGCACGTGCGTCTCGGTCACCGGGAGCGACGAGTCGGCCGAGAGGTCCCACGACGACGCCGAGCGTCCCCGTGCCACCATCTCCGCGCCGAGTGCCGCGACCATCGCGCCGTTGTCCGTGCAGAGCTTCGGGCTGGGCACGCGCAGCACGATGCCCGCGTCCTCGCAGCGGCGCTGGGCCATGGCCCGCAGCCGGGTGTTGGCGGCGACACCGCCGCCGATCATGAGGTGGTCGACGCCGTTGTCCTTGCAGGCACGGACGGCCTTGCGGGTGAGGACGTCGACGACGGCCTCCTGGAAGGACGCCGCCACGTCCGCGACGGGCACGTCCTCGCCCGCCGCGCGTTTGGCCTCTATCCAGCGGGCGACGGCGGTCTTCAGACCGGAGAAGGAGAAGTCGTAGATCGGGTCGCGGGGGCCCGTCAGACCGCGCGGGAACTTGATCGCCGCGGGGTTTCCCTCCCGGGCGTAGCGGTCGATGACCGGGCCGCCGGGGAAGCCGAGGTTCAGGACGCGGGCGACCTTGTCGAAGGCCTCGCCCGCCGCGTCGTCGATGGTCGAGCCGAGCGGGCGGACGTCGGAGGTGATGTCCGGCGCCAGCAGCAGGGACGAGTGGCCGCCGCTGACCAGCAGCGCCATCGTCGGCTCGGGCAGCGCGCCGTGTTCGAGCTGGTCGACGCAGATGTGCGAGGCGAGGTGGTTGACGCCGTAGAGGGGCTTGCCGAGCGCGTACGCGTACGCCTTGGCCGCCGAGACGCCGACGAGCAGGGCGCCCGCGAGGCCGGGGCCGGCGGTGACCGCGATGCCGTCGAGGTCCCGCGCGCTGACGCCCGCTTCCTTCAGGGCGCGCTGAATGGTCGGGACCATGGCTTCGAGGTGGGCACGGCTGGCCACCTCGGGAACGACGCCGCCGTAGCGGGCGTGCTCGTCGACGCTGGAGGCGACCGCGTCGGCGAGGAGGGTGTGGCCGCGGACGATGCCGACTCCGGTCTCGTCGCACGAGGTCTCGATGCCGAGTACGAGAGGTTCGTCAGCCATGGGTCATTCCTTGCTCGGTGTTCTTTACGGCGGAGCCGCTGTCGGAGGCGGAAGGGGGTTCCGCGGATTCGTCAGGGCCGGAGGGGTCGGTGGGGGGCGCGTCGGTCGCGAGGCGCATGACCAGCGCGTCGATGTTGCCCGGCTGGTAGTAGCCGCGCCGCACCCCGACCGGCTCGAAGCCGAAGCGCTCGTACAGCCGCTGGGCGCGGGTGTTGTCGACCCGCACCTCCAGGAGCACCTCGCGGCACTCGAAATCGGTCGCGGTGGTGAGCAGCTCGGTGAGGAGACGGGCGCCCAGGCCCGTGCTCCAGTGGTCGTAGGCCACGGCGATGGTCTGGACGTCGCCGGTGCCGTCGATGGCCGCGAGGCCCGCGTAGCCGACGATGCGGCCGCCCGTGGGCGTGGTGCCGGCGCCCGTGCCGGGTCCGCCGGCCGCGCTCGCGTGGCGCCCGGCCACGCCGGCGTCACCGGCGCCCGGGGCGTCGTCGGCGCCGTCCGCGCCGCCGGGCAGCTCCGCGACGACGTAGCGGCGGTTGGCGTTCGCCCCGCGCGCGTGGGCCAGCTCGGACCAGAAGAGCCCCTTGGACCAGGCGTCGTCGGGGAAGAGCGCGCGCTCCAGCTCCAGCACCGGTGCGATGTCCCACCAGCGCATCTCACGGATCCGCACGGCCTGGCTCACTTGGGGGTGACCACCTTGTAGTTGGCCGGCACCTGCGCGTCCGGGCGGCGCAGGTACAGGGGCTGGTCCGGCAGGAACTCGCCGCCCGTCCGCAGCTTCTCCGCCGCGAGGGACGCCAGCGCGCCCGCCGACTGGTGCTGGGGCTTCTCGGCCCGTACGTCCGAGAAGGCGTCGGGGTAGAGCACGGCGCCCGCACCGACGGCCGTGAGGCCCGCGAGCGGCTCGGTGAGGTCGGCGGGGCGGTCCACGGCGGGCTCGCTCACGCGCGTGCGCGCGTCCGCGTAGCGGGCCCAGTAGACCTCCTTGCGGCGCGCGTCCGTCGCCACGACGAACTCGCCCTCCAGGCCCGCCTGGCCCGCGGCGTACGCGATCCCGTCGAGCGAGCACAGGCTGTGCACGGGGACGGACAGCGCGGAGGCGAAGGTCGCGGCGGTGACGATGCCGACCCGCAGGCCGGTGTACGGTCCGGGGCCCACGCCGACGACGATCCCGGTCACGGCGTCCAGCGTGCGGCCGGCCTCGGCGAGCACGCGGTCGACGGCGGGCAGCAGGAGCTCACCGTGGCGGCGCGCGTCCACCTGGCTCGACTCGGCGACGACGGTGTCCCCGTCGTGGAGGGCGACGGTCACGGCGGGGGTGGCGGTATCAAGAGCGAGCAGCAGCACATGGACAGCCTACGGCGCGCACGGGGGAGCCCGGTGCGCGCGCCCGCCTCCGCCGAGGGCACGACGGGGGCGTATGCGGTGCTACGGTCAGCCGCAAAGTCGTACGCAGGACGAAAGGGTGCGCAGCGTGGCACGCAGCAGCGCGGGGGCCGTGGTGGCCGGACTCACGGCAGCGGCACTGGCCGCGGTCGGCTTCCTCGCCTTCCAGGCACAGGCCGCACCCGACCGCCCCGCCCGGCCCACCGCCTCCGCCTCCACCGGCAAGACCGGGGAGAAGGCCGAGGGCGGCAAGGACGCCTCCGGCAAGGACAAGACGGGCCAGGAGAAGGCGGCGGCCCCGGTCCCGGCCGGTTCGGGCACCGGGCAGCGGGTCGTCTACGCGCTCGGGCAGAAGCGGGTCTGGCTGGTCGGCGCCGACGGCAAGGCCACCCGGACGTTCGAGGTCACGCCCAGCACGGCCGAGCTGAAGCCGGGGACGTACGCGGTGACCTCGCGCAGCCCCCGGGTCGTCGGCTCGGACGGGACGCCGGTCGAGCACATCGTGCTCTTCCACAGCCTGCCCGGGATCGTCTTCGGTTTCAGCGCGGCGGTCGACGGCTCGAAGCCGACTCCGGCGGCCAACGGGAAGAAGACGGGCGGCATCCGTGAGACGCGGCCGGACGGCGACGCGATGTGGGCGTTCGCGGTCCGAGGCACGAAGGTTGTCGTCGTTCAGTAGCCCTTGCCCTGGCCGGGCCCTTGGGTCACTCGTACGGGTGTCTCGACTGCCGGGCGTCTCGGCTGCGGGCCCGTCGTTTGCCGCCTGCGGCGGCGAGCGCCCCTCGCCTGGCCGGCAGTTCTTGGCTGACAGCCTTTGCCGCCTGCGGCGGCGAGCGCCCTGCGGGCGCGTCCTCAAACGCCGGACGGGCTGGATATGGCCGAGCTCAGCCGTATCGAGCCCGTCCGGCGATTGGGGACATCACGGGCCTAGGCCGCCTCACGCTCCCCGGCGCCTGCGGCGCCATCCGCTTCCGGTGCCTCCGGCGCCGAAGGCGCCTTCGGCGGGGTGGAGACCGCGTCGGCCGCGGCACACGACGCCAGGAGGTCACGCATCGACGGGGGCCGCTCCTCGGAGCGTTTCACCACGGCGGCAGCAGGCTCTTGGGCCGACATGTATGCCTCCTGGGGCAGCTGGGCAAGGTCAGGTACTTAGGTAGACCTAACCGAGTCTCTGTCTCCATGTGACCATGCCCGACACCGCCGACGCAACATCTTGCCGACGGCTTGTCGGAACGTACGGACAGCCCTCTCCTACCCCAGCGGCGTCAGATCCACGCCCGCCCAGCGCGTGCCGACTCCGGTCACCGTCACGCCGCGCTCGTCGTCGACGTCCTCGACGCCGTCGAGGTCGTCGAGGCCCGGGGCGTCGGCCCCCACGGCCCGCTCGATGACGACGTGCAGCCGGTCGTCGGACAGCTCCTCGACCTTGCCGTCGCCCCACTCCACGACGATCACGGACTCGGGCAGCGAGACGTCGAGGTCCAGGTCCTCCATCTCGTCCAGCCCGCCGTGCAGCCGGTAGGCGTCGACGTGGACGAGGGCCGGGCCGTCGCCGAGCGGCGGGTGCACGCGGGCGATCACGAAGGTGGGGGAGGTGACGGCACCGCGCACGCCGAGGCCCTCTCCCAGCCCGCGGGTCAGCGTCGTCTTGCCGGCGCCCAGCTCGCCCGTGAGCAGCACCAGGTCACCGGGGCGCAGGAACGTGGCTAGTCTGCGGCCGAGTCCTCGCATGTCCTCGGCGGACTTGACGGTGATCCGGGTGGTGGTGGCGATGGTGGCGTCGGCGGCCGTGTCGTGGTGGGCCGTGTCGTGCGGGGCGCTCATACCCGCCGATGGTACGGGCTCGGGCCCGTAAGGGGCCGAGCCGTGCCACCGCGAGTACGAACGCCCCCCGCCGCCGCGGGTGTGGGGCCCGGCTCCCTCAGCCGTGCCGGCGCGTTCCGGCCGACCGCCGTTGCTCGATGCCCCGGGCCGCCTCGCCCGCCCCGGCCGCGGCCAGCATTCCGGCCAGGTGCTCGTCGACCGTCCCGGGGTGCTCCAGCATCACCAGATGCCCGGCGTCCGGTACGAGCACCAGCTCGGCGTCCGGCAGGGCCGCCGCGATGGCTTCGCTGTGCTCGCTCGGCGTCATCAGGTCCCTCGTCCCGGCGAGCACGAGCACCGGCATGTGGTCGAAGGCGCACAGCGCCTCCACCTTGTCGTGTTCGGCGAGGGCAGGGTAGAACTCGGCGACGATCTCGACCGGCGTCGCCTCGATCAGCCGCTCGGCGAACCGTGCCACCGCCGGGTCCACGTCGCGCGAGCCGAACGAATAGCGCTTGATGAGCCCGGCGAACAGGTCGGCGGTGGCCCGCCGCCCCCGCTCGACCAGCTCGGCCTGCGCGGTCATCAGCTTGAAGACGCCCGGCAGGACGCGGCGCGCCACGTTCAGCCCGCCGACGACGGGAAGGCCGTAGGTGAGCTCGGCGATCAGCCCCGAGGACGTGCCGATGAAGGCCGCGCCCACGACGCGCTCGGCGACCAGTTCGGGGTACTGCGCGGCCAGCGCCATCATCGTCATGCCGCCCATCGAGTGCCCCACCAGCACCAGGGGTCCCTCGGGGGCGGCGGCGTCGATGACCGCCTTGAGGTCACGGCCCAGCAGGTCGATGCTGACGGGCGCTTCGCCGTCGCGCTGGGAGACGCCGCGGCCGGAGCGGCCGTGGCTGCGCTGGTCCCAGAAGACGGTCCGTACGGCACCGCGCAGCGCGGCCCGCTGGAAGTGCCAGACGTCCTGCGCCAGGCAGTAACCATGGCTGAAAATGACAGTGACCGGCTCGGCCTGCGGGCGCGCGGCACCCCCGAAGAACCGTCGCCGGGGCGCCGGGGCGTCCGCCGCGGCCGTGCCGTCGACCTCGTCGACCTCGTAGTGCAGCTCGGTGCCGTCCTCGGCGACCGCCGTGCCCGCGGTGCCGCGCAGCGTCCCGTACGGGGCCGAGGCATCCAGGGCCAGGCGCGCCTTGCGGCGCATGCCGCGGCCCACCGTCAGGCGTTCCACCGCCACACCGACCGCGGCCCCGGTGGCGATGATCCCGATCGCGGCGCCCGCGATCCCGGCGCCCCGCCACCGGCCGACGGCGTCCGCGCCCGTGGTTTCTCCTTCGCTCATTCCCGGTCCCCCGTGTCCTAGCTGTGGTCCACGTCCTCGGCGGTCTCTCGCATGTCCACGTTCTCACCGACATAGACGCGGGGCACCCGGCTGGAGATGCGCGTGACGACCTCATAGGCGATGGTGCCCGTGGCACGCGCCCAGTCCTCGGCGGTCGGCTCGCCCCGGTCGCCCGGGCCGAACAGCACCGCCTCGTCACCCACCCGGGCGCTGTCGCCGCCCAGGTCCACGACGAACTGGTCCATGGCCACCCGGCCCGCGACCGTCCGCCACTTGCCCCCCACCAGCACCGGCCCGGTGCCGGAGGCGGCCCGCGGAATGCCGTCGGCGTAGCCGACGGGAACAAGGGCGAGGGTAGTGGGGCCGGGCGTCGTGTAGTGATGCCCGTACGAGACACCGTGACCGCCCGGCGCCCGCTTGACCGAGGCGAGCGAGGCGGACAGCGTCATCACGGGCTTGAGGCCGAAGTCCTCCGGCGTGCCGACCTCGGGGCTCGGGGAGACGCCGTAGATCGCGACACCGGTCCGCACGAGGTCGAAGTGGGTCTCGGGGAGCGTGAGCAGCGCCGGGGAATTGGCGATGTGCCGCACCTCGGGGGTGATCCCCTGGCGCTCGGCGTAGTCGAGGGCGTCCTTGAAGACCCGCAGCTGTGCCTGGATGGAGGGGTGGCCGGGCTCGTCCGCGCAGGCGAAGTGCGACCAGATGCCGGTGACCCGGATCAGGCCCTCGGCCTCGGCCTCGCGGGCCGCGAGCACCAGTTCCGGCCAGTCGTCGGGCTGGCAGCCGTTGCGGCCGAGCCCGGTGTCGATCTTCAGCTGCACCCGGGCCCGCAGGCCGCTCGCGCGCACCGCCGCCGACACTTCCTCCAGCGCCCACAGGCCGCTGACCGTGACGTCGATATCGGCCTCGACGGCCTCCCGCCACGGTCCGCCCGGCGTCCACAGCCAGCACATCAGCCGTCCGGTGTCCCCCGCGTCCCGCAGCGCCAGCGCCTCCTGCGGCGTGGCCGTACCGAGCCACTCGGCCCCGGCCTGCCGGGCCGCACGCGCGCAGCGCACCGCGCCGTGGCCGTAGGCGTCCGCCTTGACCACGGCCATCAGCTGCGCCCGGGGCGCACGTGCCCGCAGCGTCGTCACGTTGGCTCGCAGGGCGGCCAGGTCGATCACGGCACGGGCGCGCATCGGCATCGGTGTCTCACTCATCCCCGTCAGTGTCTCAGGCCCCGGCGGGGCGGTGTCGAGGGTGTCATGTTCCGGGCGGGCGGAAGCGTCGGCGGCCACACTGAAGGCATGAGGACTGGTTACAGCGTCGAGACCGTACGGGCCGCCGAGCGCGCGCTCATGGCCGAACTGCCCGAGGGCGCCCTGATGCAGCGCGCGGCGGCCGGGCTCGCCGCCGCCTGCGCCGACCTGCTGGGGAAGGTGTACGGGGCACGGGTGGCCCTGCTGGTCGGCAGCGGGGACAACGGCGGCGACGCCCTGTACGCGGGCGCCCGGCTGGCCCGGCGCGGCGCCGGGGTGAGCGCGGTGCTGCTCGCCCCGGACCGCGCGCACCCGGGCGGCCTGGCGGCCCTGCGGGCGGCGGGCGGACGGGTCGCGTCCGCCGAGGAGGGCGACCGCGTGGTGCGGCGCGCGGACCTCGTCGTCGACGGAATCGTCGGCATCGGCGGCAAGGGCGGCCTGCGCCCGGCTGCGGAATCCCTGGTCGCGGCGGCGGCCGGGGCCCTGGTGGTCGCCGTCGACCTGCCCAGCGGCGTCGACGCGGACACCGGCGAGGTGCGCGGCACGGCGGTCCGGGCGGACGCGACCGTCACCTTCGGCACGTACAAGCCGGGCCTGCTGATCGACCCGGCCCGGGAGCACGCGGGCGCCCTGCGCCTGGTCGACATCGGCCTCCGCCTGCCGGACGAGCCGGACGTGGAGGCGCTCCAGCACGCGGACGTCGCCGGGCTGCTGCCCAGCCCGTCGGCCGAGAGCGACAAATACCGCAGGGGCGTGGTGGGGGTAGTGGCCGGTTCGGACCGCTACCCGGGTGCGGCGGTCCTCTCCGTCGCGGGCGCCCTGCACGGCGGCGCGGGCGCGGTCCGCTACGTCGGCCCCGCGGCCGAGGCGGTCATCGCCCGCTTCCCCGAGACCCTGGTCTCGGCGGGCCCACCGTCGAAGGCGGGCCGGGTCCAGGCGTGGGTGGTCGGCCCGGGCCTGGGCGACGACGCCCGCGCCCGCCGTGCCGTCGACGACGTCCTGGCCTCGGACGTCCCGGTCCTCGTCGACGCTGACGGCCTGCATCTGGTCTCCGTCGACGCCCTGCGGGCCCGGTCCGCCGCGACCGTCCTCACCCCGCACGCCGGTGAAGCGGCGGCCCTTCTCGGCTGCTCCCGCGAGGACGTCGAGTCGTCCCGCCTGTCATCGGCACGGGCCCTGGCGGAACGCTTCGGTGTGACGGCCCTGCTCAAGGGCTCGACGACGGTGGTGGCCCGCGCCTCGGGCGAGGCGGTACGGGTGAACCCGACGGGGACACCGTGGCTGGCGACGGCGGGGAGCGGGGACGTGCTCTCGGGGCTGACGGGGGCCCTGCTGGCAGCGGGACTTTCGGGCCGGGACGCGGCGTCGGTGGGCGCGTATCTGCACGGCCTGGCCGCCCGGTCCCTGGGCGCGGCACCGCTGACGGCGATGGGGGTGGCGGGGGCGTTGCCGGGGGTGTGGCGGGGGGTGTCAGAGTGAGAGTTCAGGTGACGTGCGGTAGAGGGCGCAGCCGCTCGGCAGCAGATCCACGTGGTGGACCGGGCCGGCGTGGTGGAGGTACAGGCTCTCCAGGCTCAGGCCCTCCAAGTGGGCCAGGTCGAGGGTTTCCCTGGTGGCTACCGCACGACTACTGACGGTCAGCGTCCGGGCGTTGGGGAAGACCTCCGGCACGTGGGCCAGCCCGGCCAGACCGATGACGCCGGCCAGGACGACGTCGGACACGCCGGGCAGCGGCTCCCCGTGCCGCAGCGACGTCAGGTCCATCCTTCTGATGCCCAACGCGCTGAGCCGGGGCAGCGTGGCCAGAGGAAAAGCCGACAGGGGAAGTTCGGGGTTGTTCAAGGCCACCGTTTCGAGCCGGGGGTGCCGACTCAGCCCCACCAGCCGCAGGCCGGCCGCGCCACGTCCCAGGGCCAGGGACTTGAGCCGGGGCGGCAGCGTCAGCTCGCCGTCCGGCCCGTCGGGGACACCCGGATCGGTGCATTCGAAGTCGAGTGACTCCAGCCGCTCCAGCCCGGCCACCGCCTCCAGATCCCGGGGAAACCCGAACAGGGACAGTTCGAGGATTCGGAGCGCTTCGCCGTTCAGCGCCCCCAAATGGGCAACGCCCTCGGACTCGGTGATCCGCAGCGAGCGCAACGGCGGGCAGTCACGCAGGGCGCGCAGATCGATGATTTGCAGACATCCCCGCAGCGAGAGGTCCCTGAGTGCCGGTGTGGCCAGGTCCGCCAGGTCCTCGGGAGCGGAGGACCCCCGCCACTGCACCTCGGGCCGCCCACCGAGCCTCTTGAGTGCGACCAGGTGCTCCCGGGTCTTCGCGACGAACGCGAGCGAGGCCGTTGCCCCGGCCTCGTACGAGAGCTTGCCGATCACCGTATCCGCGTACTGCTCGGTGTCGAAGCGGTCCCACGCCCAGGCGAGCTGGGAGCGAACCTCCAGGGAGGGATGGGTGGCGTACCGGGACAGCAGGGGGATGGCCCGGTCGTCCGCCACCAGGGTCGCCGCCACGACGACGGCGTGCGCCACCTCGTTGTCCAGCCCCTCGGGCCCCGGCAGCAGGTCCAGTACGACGCGCCCCGCCGTCGCCAGCACCTTGGCCGACTCCTGGTCGCGCGGCGGCACGAGCTCCGCGGCCGCCTTCTCGACCCGCGTCCGTACCTCACGGTCCACCTCGGTGGCGTGTTCCAGACAGGCCGCCGCCAGCAGGTGCAGCCGGTAGCGGTTGGGCTCTTCCTTGTCGCCGCGTTCCAGCAGCATGGTGAGCAATTCGGCACGCGCGCGTGGCGGTGCGTGGCCGACGGCCATGCGCAGCACGTCATCCCACTGGTCGTCGTGGGCGTGGTTGACGAGGACGTCGAAGTCCCAGTCGTCCACGGCGGCCTGGGCCCCCAGGTAGTCCTGGAACGTGCGGTGGATGAAGTCCAAGGTCTCGCTGGTGGGCCGCCGCAACAGACCACTGCGCAGGACGAGATGGCGCAAGATCTCCTCGGCGTCGCCGCGCGCGGCGACGGAGGGCATGGCGGGGAGTGCCCGTTCGATGATCTCGACGGCCTTGTGCCATTCGATCACGGACCGGCCGTTGCGGATCAGCCAATAGGCGATCTTCTGCAACAGCGCCACCTGGTGGGTGTGTTCGAGCTCCATCCCGTCCCGGCCCGCGACGATCTCCCGCTCGCGGTCCCGCCGTACGAGCAGCAGCTCCAGCGCGGCGCGGTACAGCTCCATCCGGCCGTGCGGCAGATACCCGCGGCGGGAACGGTTGAGAGCGCAGATCAGCGCGCACATCAGCGGGTTGGTGGCCAGCCGCCCCAGGTCGGGCTTGGCGACGACCGCCGTGGTGAGCGCGTCCCGGAAGGCCCGCAACTGCGCGTTGTGCCGCGCTCCGGCGGCCGTGTGCCACCGGTCGATGAAGGCCGCGACGTCGCCCCGGCTCATCGGGAGCAGCTCCAGCTCGGTGAAGCCCGCGTCCGACAGCCAGCCCTCGCGCACCGCGGACGGTCTGGTCGTGATGACGTACCGCGCGTCGGGGTAGGCGGCCAGCAGGTCCTTGACCCAGGCCAGCGTGCGTCGGCGGTCGGCTTCGGGCACCTCGTCCACACCGTCGATCAGCAGCAGCACACTGCCCTCGGTCAGCCTGCGGGTCACCCACCCCGCGGCGGCGGGAAGCCCGGCCAGCGGACGGGCGGCGGCGGCCAGGAACTCCTCCGGCTGCGGCAGCTCGCCCTTCCGGATCAGCGACCGCAGCGGCAGCGTGAGCGGCACGCAGTCGCTCAGATGACTCAGCCCCGGGGGCAGGTCGCCGCGCGCGCTGATCGTCGCGAGCCACTGGAGCAGCGTGGTCTTGCCCGAGCCGGCGGCGCCCCGCAGCAGCACCCGCTTCTGCCCGGCCAGCGCGTCTTCGGCCCGCCGGGGCGACGGCCGTACGGCGGCGTCTCCGTTCGAAACCCCGAAACCATCGGCACTCGTGGAGCGCGGCACGCCGGTCAGTTCGAGGCTGAGGTAGGCGGCGTCGAGCGGCCACGTCTCGCCCTCGCCGTCGGAGAGGGTGAGACCCACGATGGTCAGTCCGCCGACCTTGCCGATGATGTAGTCGCGGAGCCTCCGTTCGAATGCCTCGATCTCCAGCTGACGGGTGGAGGTGAGGGAGCGCGTTTCCGGCTTGTGCCCCGCGTGAAGGCACTCGCTGAGGAAGTCGAAGTGCGACCAGAATGTCGCCGAGGACGTCACCATCAGACGTCCGTGGTTCCAGCCCTTCGGGTCCGCGCACACCACCCCGGCGAGCAGCCCGTCCACGAAGACGGCGGATCCGGACATCCCCGCCCACGGCGAGCTCCCGTCGGCGAGCGCCTCTGGGGCCCCGTGGTCGCTGTCGAGCACATGTCGGCCGCTGAGGAGATTGCTGCCCGGCTTGAGCGTCCCCACGACCTGCTCGGTGTCGAGTTCACCGTCCGCGTCCCGTTGCACCTGCGGAAACCCGACGGCCTGGGCACCCGGCAGAGCCCTCAGGTCCCGGGCCCGCCCCCACAGCAACGGCTCGAAGCCGCCCGCCACGTCCTCGGTCACCAGGTCCCGCTCGGCGAGCAGCAGGGCGGCATCACACCGCCGCTTCTCGTCCCGCGCCCACACCACTTTGCACCGCACGGGCCCGATGCCTCCGGGCACGACGACCTGGGGCGCGGGCGCATCGCCGACCACGTGTGCGGCGGTCAGAACGAGCCTGGGCGCCAGCAGATAGCCGCTCCCCTGGCTTCGGCCCAACACCGCCGCGATACGTTCCCTTGCCGGGTGCACAGCCGTCCTCCTCCGCCCGTCCACGCGTCGCCCTGACGATACGGCAGGTGGGTTGTGCGGTCAGGAGGTTGCGGGCCAGGACGCTCACGCGCTCAGCGCGACGACCTCCCGCAGCTCGAACCAGGACGGAAGGCCGCGCACTTCTAGACGAAGGTCATGCGCTCCTAGACCAAAGGCGGACGCCCAACCGTCGGCTGTCTCCCTAGCGTCGAAGCATGACGGTTGACACCAAAGACGGGGCCCACAGGTCCCCGGCCCCAGCACCGCACCGCGCAGGTGTACGCCCTGCCGAGCGGGCCCTCGCGCCCGACCTCGCGCGCGGGATCATGCTGCTGTTCATCGTGCTGTCCAACACCGCGTTCCACTTGTGGAGGTCCGAGTACGGGCCCTCGGGGTGGCAGCCCGTGACCGGGGGGTGGCTGGACCACGCGGTCCAGTTCACCATGATCACGGTGCTCGACCTGCGGGTCTATCCGCTCTTCGCCTTCCTCTTCGGCTACGGCATGATGCAGCTCTTCCTGCGCCAGACCGCCGCCGGGACCAGCGAACGCGGCGCTGCCAGGATCCTGCGCAGACGCAGCCTCCTCCTGATCGTCATCGGGCTCGCCCACGCCACGCTCCTCATGGCGGGCGACATCGTCGGCTATTACGGGCTGCTGAGCCTCGCCCTCGGCTGGCTCTTCCTGCGGCGGAGCGAGCGCGCCCTGAAGTGGTGGATCGCGATCGGTGCCGCGCAACTGGTGCTCGTTTCCGCACAGCCGGTCATATCCGCCTTGCTCCAGGGGGAGTTGGGGTCGTTGGGGGACGCGGGTGCGGCTCCGGGGGCCGAGGCGTACGGAGCGGACGAGGGGGGTTGGTTCGCGGCGGCCGGAACCCGGCTGGCGACCGGCCTTTTCATCACCTTCGCCGCGGCCCCCCTGTCTCTGATCGGCGGAGGCTACGTCATCTTTTTGCTCGGCTTCTGGGCCGCGCGCCGCCGCATCCTGGAGGAGCCGGGACGCCACCTGCCGCTACTGCGCCGCACGGCGGTCATCGGCATCACGGTCGGCTGGCTCGGCGCGCTGCCCGCGGCGCTCGCCCATGTCGGGGCACTCGATGTGCCGGACGACGCACAGAGCGAGACCGGGGCGCTGACCGTGCTCCGGGAAGTCACCGGGTACGGGGCCGGGCTCGGCTACGTCGCGGTAGTGGCGTTGTTCGCACATTGGTGGAGCGGGCGGCCCGCGCGGGGGAACGCGAAGGCCGCAGTGGCCATTTCTGCCATATCCGCCGTGGGCAAGCGGTCGCTGTCCAGTTATCTCGCCCATTCGCTGCTCTTCGCCCCGCTGCTCGCGGCCTGGGGCCTGGGCCTCGGTGCCCATCTGACCAGCGCGACGATGGCCCTGTTCGCGGTGGGGGTGTGGCTGGTGACGGTGGCCGGGGCGTACGCGCTCGAGCGACGGGGGCGGGGGGGCCCGGTGGAAGCGGTGCTGCGGCGGCTGATGTACCGGTAGCGGCGCAATGATCAGGCCGCCGCGGCCGAGACCGTCACGCGCTGAGCGCGACGCCCTCCCGAAGCTCGAACCAGACCTGCTTACCGACCAGGTCGAGCCCGTCCCACACCCACGTAACGCCGGAGGCGTGCGAGAGCCGACGCACGAGCATCAGCCCCCTCCCCCCTTCCTCGTCCGCCCGCGCCCGACGCGGCCACGGCAGCCGACGGAGGTCGTCATCCCGGACGGCCACCACGATGTGCTCCGCCCCGACGGTCACCTCCACGGCGAGCACGGGCACGCGCGCGTGCTGCACGACGTTCGTCACGGCGTCCGAGACGCAGACCCGGGCGTTCTCGATCAGTGGGCGCCGGTTGGCGGCGACGAGGGCGGCCGAGACGAATTCCCTGGCCAGCCGGGCGGAGGTCGGCACGGCGGGGGCGACGAGCCGATAGGTCATCGGTTCACCTCCGCGTGGTGGGCGGGACGGCGGACGACGTCGAAGCCGTGGGCTGTCGCCCAGAGGGCGTAGGGGGTCGCCGGGGGCGGGGGTGGTGGGGCCACGGCGGGCACACTACGGGCCGTGGTGCGGCGAGGGAAAAGGGCTCTCGCCTGGTGGACCCAACGGCGGATAAAGTCAGGCATGTTGACGCTCCAGATCAGCGTTGGCCAAGCCCCCGGACCGTTCGCAGCGGTCGCGGGGGTCTTTCGACCATCACAGAGTGCCGACACACCAAGGCCGGAACTATCAGAGGTTGTTGATAGCCCCGGCCAATGGATTGCCAGCCGTCACATTCCCAGCCAGGCTCCATAGTTGCTGAACGTGTCCGGCATCCGCCGCTTCGCCGACTCCAGGCCTGCGTACGTCTCCCGCACCGTCGGGTGGTAGCGAGTCTGCTGGGGCGCCAGCTTGCGCGCCATCTGCAAGTTCTTGAATGCGGCATCCGTTCGGCCGGTCCACAGTTGGGCTCGCGCCACCTCGGAATAGTGGTGCGCGAGCCGAGAGGGAGGCCACCCCTCGGGGATCGACGTCTCCTGGGCGACCCTCACCGCTTCCGGGTACTGATCCAGTTCGGCGAGCACACTCACGCGGTGCACGCCCACATTGGTCGGACCGAACGAAAGCCAATGAACCTTCTCAGCCGGCCCCGTCCGCGCCGCGATGCGCTGGGCTTCGTCCAGGTGTCCCCCGGCCGCGTCCTTGTCCTTGTCCCGGCCCGCCAGCACGGCGGCGCCCAGGTGGAGCTGCCCCGTCACCACGTCGCGCACTCTGCCCGCCTCTGCCTGTTCCAGGACGGCCATGCTCTGGCGGATGAGCCGCTTGCCGGTTCGATATTCACTGGCACGCAGATAGGCCAGGGCCCGTAGGTACTGGCGCATCCCGCCCAGGATCGGATCCGAAGCCCGTTGAGCAGCCCACTCCAGCCGGTCCAGCGCGATCGTGCAGAGATCCAGGAAACCGAGCTTCGTCGTGACGTCATAGGCAGTCCGATAAGTGCTGGCAAGCACCTGCCAGCTGCGATCACTGAGGGAAGCGTGCGCCGCCGTCGTGGCTTCGCAGATCAGATCCGGCAGCTCTGCGGCGACCTGCTTGATGTTCGTGACCCGAACCAGTGCGCACAGCTTTTCGGCGTGCGCCTCCAACTCATCGATCGGCCGAGGGAACACGTCCGGATCCGGACCGAGGTCGTACACATTCAGCGCCTCACGAATCGGCTGGATCAATCCGTCCAGCTGATCCTTGCGCAATTCCTCAAGGTACGGCTGCCCGGTCAATTCCGTGACGGGAACCGATAGGGCGCGGGCGAGAGAACCGATCACTGAAGGGCTCGCGGGCAGTACACCCTGCTCAACCTTGGTGATGGTGCTGTACGAAACATGGGACAGGTCAGCGAGTTCGCGCTGCGTCAGCCGACGCACCTTGCGTGCGTGCGCGACGCGCGTACCGGTGTGCTCGTCAATGTACGGGGGCATATTGAGCTCCGTTCTGACTGGACATCTGAACGGTACCCGTGCCGCGTTGCGGGGGAACGACGTACGGCCCCGCCCAGCAGGGCCGTACGCCACCTCAGATCACAGCCATCAGCGGCCGGCGCGAAGCGCAGCGATCAGCCAGTCCACCGCCGGGCCCATGCTCGGGGCCGGCCAGTCGTTGATCACGGCGATGAGCCGCCAGTACCGCTCGTACCGCGAGTCGTTGCCGATCTCCATGCGTTCCAGCAGCCAGGACCGGAACTCCGGGCCGTCCTCGCGACCCGACAGCTCCGCGCTCCGGGCCACCAGCTCGTCGACCACCGGGCGGGCCTCCTCGGAGGTCGGCTCGACGCCGGACTCACGGGCCCGAGCGGTCCGCTCCATGATGAGTTCAGCCAGCAGCCGGGTGTCCTCCGGGGCGGGTGTCCCGACCTCCGTGCGGGCCTGGAGCTGGTCGACGGCGGCCTTGCGCATTCCGGCGCGGAAATCCGCGTCCTGGACGAGCTCCGCCAGTTCCACCCAGGCGTCGATCTGCTCGGGCGTCGGGTCCTCCGGCAGTTCGGGCATCGCGTTGCGCATCGTGGCCAGGAATGCGTCGTCGACGTCGAGACCGTCGAAGGCGTGGTCGATGAAGTCGTGGATCAGGCGGCGGCGTTCCTGATCGGAAAGGTTGGCGAGCTTGTGCATGAGTTCCATCTCCTCGGGTGTGGACCCGCGTCCGGCTACCGCTCGCAGGACGGCCTGGCGCAGCCGCAACGTGCGGATCTGCACGTCGAGCGCCTCGGCGTGTACGGCGGCGACCTCGGCGACGGTGATCTCGCGTTCCAGCACCTGCTGGATGGCGGCGAGACCGACACCGAGTTCGCGCAGCGTACGGACGAGGCCGAGTCGGGCCAGGGCGTCCTGCCCGTAGAGCCGGTAGCCCGCGGGCGTACGGTCGGTCGGCGGCACCACTCCCGCATCGGACCAGAACCGGATGGTCTTGACCGAAAGACCGGTCAGCCGGGCCAGGTCACCGATGGAATGGAGGGTGTCGTCGTCCATGTCCGCCACCTTGGTGTCTCCCGTCGCTGGAGAGTCAACGCCGGGGCGCTCCGCGCTCAGCCCGGGAATCGTCGCGGGCGCCCGACGGCACGCGGCGCCCTCGACGGCCGGCCCCCACCCCTACCCCTCCGCGATCACCACCGCCGACGCCACCCCCGCGTCGTGGCTCAGCGAGATGTGCCAGGAGCGCACCCCCAGCGCCGCCGCGCACGCGGCCACCGTGCCCCTGACCGTCAGGCTCGGGCGGCCGCTGTCCGCCGTGGTGACCTCCGCGTCCGTCCAGAGCAGGCCCGCCGGGGCACCGAGGGCCTTGGCGAGGGCTTCCTTCGCGGCGAAGCGGGCCGCCAGGGAGGCGATGCCGCGGCGTTCGCCGCTCGGCAGGTACAGCTCGGCCTCGACGAACAGGCGGTCGGCGAGGCTCGGCGTGCGCTGGAGGGCCGCGTCGAAGCGTTCGATCTCGGCTACGTCGATGCCGACGCCGATGATCATTCGACCGTCACCGACTTGGCCAGGTTGCGCGGCTGGTCGACCTCGTTGCCGCGGGCCGTGGCCAGCTCGCAGGCGAAGACCTGGAGCGGGACGGTGGCGACCAGGGGCTGGAGGAGCACCGGGGTGGCCGGGATCTCGATGAGGTGGTCGGCGTACGGGCGTACCGCCTCGTCGCCGCGCTCGGCGATGACGATCGTACGGGCGCCCCGGGCCCTGATCTCCTGGATGTTCGAGACGATCTTGTCGTGGAGGACCGACCGGCCGCGGGGGGACGGGACGACCACGACCACCGGCAGGTCGTCCTCGATCAGGGCGATGGGCCCGTGTTTCAGCTCGCCCGCCGCGAAGCCTTCGGCGTGCATGTAGGCGAGCTCCTTGAGCTTCAGGGCGCCCTCCAGGGCGACCGGGTAGCCGACGTGCCGGCCGAGGAAGAGGACCGTGTTCTTGTCGGCCAGGGAGCGGGCCAGCTCACGGACCGGCTCCATGGTCTCCAGGACCTCCTCCACCTGGGTGGCGATGGCCGACAGCTCGTGGACGACGGAGACGATCTCGTCGCCCCACTTGGTGCCGCGCACCTGGCCCAGGTAGAGGGCGACGAGGTAGCAGGCGACCAGCTGGGTCAGGAACGCCTTCGTGGACGCGACGGCGACTTCCGGGCCCGCGTGGGTGTAGAGCACGGCGTCGGACTCGCGGGGGATCGTCGAGCCGTTCGTGTTGCAGATCGCCAGGACCTTCGCGCCCTGTTCCCGCGCGTGCCGCAGGGCCATCAGGGTGTCCATCGTCTCGCCGGACTGGCTGATGGCGATCACCAGCGTGCGCTGGTCGAGGATCGGGTCGCGGTAGCGGAACTCGCTCGCCAGCTCCGTCTCGCAGGGGACGCGCGTCCAGTGCTCGATGGCGTACTTGGCGATCATGCCCGCGTGGTACGCCGTGCCGCACGCCACGATGACGACCTTGTCGACCTCGCGCAGCACGGACGCGGGGATGCGGACCTCGTCCAGCAACAGCGCGCCGGACGCGTCGATCCGGCCCAGCAGCGTGTCCGCGACCGCCTTCGGCTGCTCGGCGATCTCCTTGAGCATGAAGTAGTCGTAGCCGCCCTTCTCGGCCGCGGAGGCGTCCCAGTCCACGTGGTACGCCCGGACGTCGGCGGGGGCGCCGTCGAAGTCCGTGACGGTCACACCGTCCCGGCGCAGCTCCACGACCTGGTCCTGGCCGAGTTCGATCGCCTCGCGGGTGTGGGCGATGAAGGCGGCGACGTCGGAGGCGAGGAAGTGCTCGCCGTCGCCGACGCCGACGACCAGGGGCGAGTTGCGGCGGGCGCCGACGACCACGTCCGGGTCGTCGGCGTGCACCGCGACGAGCGTGAACGCGCCCTCCAGGCGGCGGCATACCTGCCGCATGGACTCGGCGAGGTCGCCGCAGGAGGAGAAGGCCTCGGCGAGCAGGTGGGCGACGACCTCGGTGTCGGTCTCGGAGCCCAGGGTGTGGCCGCGCTCGGCCAGCTCGGCGCGGAGCCCGGCGAAGTTCTCGATGATGCCGTTGTGGACCACCGCGACGCGCCCGGCGTTGTCCAGGTGCGGGTGGGCGTTGGCGTCGGTGGGGCCGCCGTGCGTGGCCCACCGGGTGTGGCCGATGCCGGTCGGGCCGGACGGCAGCGGCCGCTCGGCCAGCTCCTTCTCCAGATTGGCGAGCTTGCCCGCCTTCTTCGCGGCGGCGAGACCGCCGTCGGCCAGCACCGCTACCCCGGCCGAGTCATAGCCGCGGTACTCCAGGCGCTTCAGGCCCGCCAATACGACGTCGAGGGCGCACTGCCCTCCCACATAGCCAACGATTCCGCACATGGAGTGCAGCGTAAGGCCCAGGGCTCAACGGCCGCGGTCGATCCGGTCGATGGCTTCCTGGACGAGTTCGAGGTACTCGACCTCCTCGCAGCGCGGCTTGCTGCCCAGCTCGTAGACGGCCAGGCAGTCCTCCAGGTCCTGGCCGAGGTCCTCGTCCGGCAGCTCGTCGGTCAGTTCGCTTTTCACCTGGTCGGCGAAGGCGGTCCGGTCGGCGCCGCAACCGTGGGGATCGTGGCGGGCGTGACGGCGGCGCAGGGATCTGAGAGCGAACACGGTGTCCCTCTGAGGGTGGGGGGCTCCGGGGGCAGTGGGGCGTCCGGAGTGGCTGGAACGTAGCTCCGACCCGCCGGTAGGTACAGGGAACGAGGCCGAACGTCACCCGCTTGTGTCCCACAATCCCGCTCTCACACCCCATAAACCCCACAAAGAACACCCGAATCCCACACCCGGATACAGCCCCGGATACACACCCGGCGCACGCCCGAGGTAACCGCCGGTACGCGCTCCAAGGAGCCCCCGAAGTGAGCCCCGCCCGCCACCCGCGCAGAATGGGCCCGTGCCGACCACCACAGAGCAGCCGCAGCAACGACGCCGCGCCGACTCCTCCCCGTACGTGGATCTGACCCGTGCGGAGTGGAGCGCCCTGCGCGAGAACACCCCGCTGCCGCTGACCGCCGAGGAGGTCGAGCGGCTGCGCGGGCTCGGCGACGTCATCGACCTGGACGAGGTCCGGGACGTCTACCTCCCGCTCTCCCGGCTGCTCAACCTCTACGTCGGCGCGACCAGCGAGCTGCGCGGCGCCCTGAACACCTTTCTGGGCGACGTCGGCGGCGGCCACGGCTCACAGCCCGGCACGCCCTTCGTCATAGGCGTCGCGGGCAGCGTCGCGGTCGGCAAGTCGACCACCGCCCGACTGCTCCAGGCGCTGCTGGCCCGCTGGCCCGAGCACCCGCGCGTCGAGCTGGTCACCACGGACGGCTTCCTGCTGCCCAACGCCGAGCTGCAGCGGCGCGGCCTGATGTCCCGCAAGGGCTTCCCCGAGTCCTACGACCGGCGCGCCCTGACCCGCTTCGTCGCGGACGTGAAGGCCGGGAAGGCGGAGGTGACCGCCCCGGTCTACTCCCACCTGATCTACGACATCGTGCCCGACGAGCGGCTGACCGTGCACCGCCCGGACATCCTGATCATCGAGGGGCTCAACGTCCTCCAGCCGGCGCTGCCCGGCAGCGACGGCCGCACCCGCGTCGGGCTGGCGGACTTCTTCGACTTCAGCGTGTACGTCGACGCGCGGGCCGACGACATCGAGCGCTGGTACTACGAGCGGTTCAGGAAGCTGCGCGCGACGGCCTTCCAGGACCCCGACTCGTACTTCCGCAGGTACACCCAGGTCTCCGAGGAGGAGGCCCTGGACTACGCCCGGCAGAACTGGCGCACCATCAACAAGCCCAATCTGCTGGAGAATGTGGCACCCACCCGCGGACGGTCGAACCTGATCCTGCGCAAGGGGCCCGACCACAAGGTGCAGCGGCTCTCGCTGCGGAAGCTCTAGGCAAGCGCCCGCCCGACCCGCTCCCTCACACCGGCCGGAGCGCTCCCCAGAACGTCCGAGCACCGAGGACCCTCCATGCTGCATCTGCGGATGATCACCCCGCCCGACCGCACCGACGAGATCGTCGAGCTGCTGGAGCGGACCATAGGCGTCACCCACGTGGCCGTACTCGCCAGGGCGGCCCGTCATCCGCAGGGCGACATCGTGCTGTGCGACGTGGCCCGCGAGGCGGCCGACGGGCTGCTGGCGCGGCTGCGCGCGACCGGGCTGCCGGACGTCGGCTCGATCTCGGTCGACGACGTGGGGCTGATGCTCTCCCGGCGCGCGGAGGAGGCCGAGGAGGCGGCGCCGGGCGACGGCGTGGACGCGGTGGTCTGGGAGTCGCTGGTCGAGGAGACGCACGAGGAGTCGACGCTCAGCGTCACTTTCCTGGCGTTCCTGACCGTCGCGACGATGCTCGCCGCCTGCGGCGTGATCATGGACAGCGCGATCCTGATCGTGGGGGCGATGGCGGTCGGCCCGGAGTTCGGCCCGCTGGCCGGGCTGTGCACGGCGATCGTCCGGCGGGCGCCCCGCCTGGCCTTGCGCTCGATACTGACGCTGCTGGTGGGCTTCCCCGTGGCGATGGCGCTGACCGGCGGATTCAGCCTGCTGATGGACTGGGTGGGGCTCTTCCACGAGGCGAAGTTCCTCGCGGACCGCCCGCAGACCTCGTTCATCTGGCAGCCGGACGCCTTCTCGTTCGTGGTGGCGTTCCTGGCCGGCATCGCCGGGATCCTGTCGCTGACCTCGGCGAAGTCGGGCGCACTGATCGGCGTGGCGATCTCGGTGACGACCGTGCCCGCGGCGGCCAACGCCGCCGTCGCCCTGTCCTACGGCGACTGGTCGGAGACCCGCGGCTCGGCGGTGCAGCTGGCGCTGAACCTGCTGGGGATCATCGTGGCCGGGACGCTGACGCTGGTCGCTCAGCGGTTGTTCTGGGCGATTCAGCGGCGGCGCTCCGCGGCCGGTTGATCCAACGGCGCTGCGCGCCGTGTCCTCAAGCGCCGGACGGGCTGGATTTCCAGCCCGTCCGGCGCTTGAGGACCGGGGTCCGGGGCAGAGCCCCGGGTACCTGCTAGCCCAAAGCCGACTTGACCACGTCGGCCAGGCTCTGGGCCACCGTTCGCGCCTGCTCGATGTCCGCGGCCTCGACCATGACCCGCACCAGCGGCTCCGTGCCGGACGAGCGCAGCAGCACCCGGCCCGTGGCGCCCAGCTCGCGCTCGGCGTCGTTGACGGCGGCGGCCAGCTCGGGCGAGGAGCCCACCCGGGACTTGTCGACGTCGCGGACGTTGATCAGGATCTGCGGCAGCCGCTCCATGACCCCGGCCAGCTCCGCCAGCGGGCGGCCCGTGGCGGCGACCCGGGCAGCCAGCATCAGGCCGGTCAGGGTGCCGTCGCCGGTGGTGGCGTGGTCGAGGACGATGACGTGGCCGGACTGCTCGCCGCCCAGGGCGAAGCCGTTCGCCTTCATCTCCTCCAGGACGTACCGGTCGCCGACCGAGGTCTGGACGAGGTCGACGCCCTCGCGCTCCATGGCCAGCTTGAAGCCCAGGTTGGACATGACGGTGGCGACCACGGTGTTCTTCCGCAGCGTGCCGGCCTCGCGCATGGCGAGGGCGAGCACGGCGAGGATCTGGTCGCCGTCGACCTCCGCGCCGGCCGCGTCGACCGCGAGGCAGCGGTCGGCGTCACCGTCGTGGGCCACGCCGAGGTCGGCGCCGTGCTCGACGACGGCGGCACGGAGCTTGCCCAGGTGCGTGGAGCCGCACTCGTGGTTGATGTTGAGGCCGTCGGGGTCGGTGCCGATGGTGATCACCTCGGCGCCGGCGCGCGCGAAGGCCTCGGGGGAGACGCGGGAGGCGGCGCCGTGGGCGCCGTCGATGACGACCTTGAGGCCGTCCAGGCGGTTGGGCAGCACGCCGATCAGGTGCGCGACGTAGTTGTCGAAGCCCTGGTCGTACTCGCGGACGCGGCCGACTCCGGCACCGGTGGGGCGGTCCCAGGGCTCGTCGGCGGCGTGCGCGCGGTAGGTCCGCTCGATGCGGTCCTCCAGCTCGTCGGCGAGCTTGTGGCCGCCGCGGGCGAAGAACTTGATGCCGTTGTCGGGCATGGCGTTGTGGCTGGCGGAGAGCATCACGCCGAGGTCGGCGCCGAGCGCGCCGGTCAGATAGGCGACGGCCGGCGTGGGCAGCACGCCCACCCGCAGGACGTCGACGCCCGCGCTGGCGAGCCCGGCCACCACGGCGGCCTCCAGGAACTCCCCGGACGCGCGCGGATCACGGCCGACCACGGCCACCGGCCGATGGCCCTCGAACGTGCCCGCCTCGGCGAGCACATGCGCCGCAGCGACCGACAGGCCGAGCGCCAGCTCCGCCGTCAGGTCGGCGTTGGCGACACCGCGCACACCGTCCGTACCGAAGAGTCGTCCCACTGGTGTCCTCCGTAAAAACGCGGGTGGGGGGAGGGGGTGTCGCCCCCGCAGATGAGGTGTCGGGTCCGGGTCCGGGGCATTGCATCCAGGTATACGCCCCGGGCCGCCGATAGCCGAACGCCCCGGCGGCACGGATCGTGCCGCCGGGGCGTTCGAGCAGAAGCAGCGAAGCCGCTTGTTTAGCGCTTGCTGTACTGCGGAGCCTTGCGGGCCTTCTTGAGACCGGCCTTCTTGCGCTCGACCGCACGGTCGTCGCGCGAGAGGAAGCCGGCCTTCTTCAGCGGGCCGCGGTTGTTGTCCACGTCCGCCTCGTTGAGCGCACGGGCCACGCCGAGGCGCAGGGCGCCGGCCTGGCCGGACACGCCGCCACCCGAGATGCGGGCGATGACGTCGTAGCGGTCGTCGAGCTCGAGCACCTTGAAGGGCTCGTTGACTTCCTGCTGGTGCACCTTGTTGGGGAAGTAGTCCTCAAGGGTGCGACCGTTGATCTTCCACTTGCCGGTGCCCGGAACGATCCGGACGCGGGCGATGGCGTTCTTGCGACGGCCCAGGCCGGCGGCCGGCTGCGGGTCGCCGAAGCGGGACGCGAGGGACTCGCTGGTGTACTCGGTCTCCTCGGACTCGAAGGTCGCGTCGCCCGCGAACTCCTCGGTGATGTCCTCGATGGGCGTCTCGGCGGTGGTCTCAGCCACGATTCTCCTCAGATGCTTTCTGTCTGGTTCGGCGGTGGCCGGGACTAGCCCTGCTTGACCTGGGTGATCTCGAACGGAACCGGCTGCTGCGCGGCGTGCGGGTGCTCGCTGCCCGAGTACACCTTCAGCTTCGAGAGCATCTGACGGCCGAGGGAGTTCTTGGGAACCATGCCCTTGATGGCCTTCTCAACGGCCTTCTCGGGGTTCTTGTCGAGCAGCTCGTCGTAACGAACCGAACGCAGACCGCCCGGGAAGCCAGAGTGGCGGTAGGCCATCTTCTGGGTCTTCTTGTTGCCGGACAGGTGAACCTTGTCGGCGTTGATGATGATGACGAAGTCACCCATGTCCATGTGCGGCGCGTACACGGGCTTGTGCTTGCCGCGGAGGAGGTTGGCGGCCTGAGTGGCCAGACGACCCAGGACAACGTCCTGCGCGTCAATGATGTGCCACTGGCGCTGGACATCGCCGGGCTTGGGGCTGAACGTACGCACGGTCGTAGCCTTCGCTTCGTGTGTGAGTGGGTCCTGACAAGGCCACCCGGACGATCACGACAGCCTTGGCCGCACCCGGGGACGCAACCCGAGTACCTGCCGCTGGTCATCGGCCCGGTGGACAAGCGTAAGGGCCCCTCGCGTGAGAACGACCAAGCCAATACGCATAACGAACTGGCAGACTACCGTCCGGCCCCCATCCGGGTCAAAACATGCCGCCTGCGGCTTGCGGTACGCGGTGCCCGCACGCTAATGCCTGTCCGGCGGATCTTCGTGCCGCCTGCGGCGGCGAGCGCCCTGCGGGCGCGGGGGGGGGGGGGGGGGGGGGGGGGGGGGGGGGGGGGGGGGGGGGGGGGGGGGGGGGGGGGGGGGGGGGGGGGGGGGGGG
>NZ_JBVIQR010000056.1:0-29390 GCF_055576875.1 Streptomyces sp. NPDC033229
GGACCGTGTGGGAGAGTAGGACGCCGCCGAACAATTTTTAGAGTAGCCCCTGTGGGAACCATTTGGTTCCTGCGGGGGCTATTCTGCGTTTCCGGACAAAATTCGTCAGGCCAGTCGGCTCAGGTCCTCTTCCCGGACCCGACCGCGTAGCAATTCCCCCCGCACCAGCCTCCCGATTTCCTCGACGGCGTATGCCCCCAGGCGGCGGACCTCGCTGCCCTGGGCCCCCGCGATATGCGGGGTGAGCAGGACATTCGGCAGTCGGCGCAGCGGATGACCCGCAGGAAGTGGCTCGGGTTCGGTGACGTCGAGAATCGCGTCCAAGCGGCCCGCGAGGCATTCCCGGGTAAGGGCGTCCGTATCGACGAGGGCCCCGCGCGCGGTATTGACGACCGTGCCGCCGTCCGGGATGAGGGCGAGGCGCTCGGCATTCAGCAGTCCATGCGTTTGGGGCAGCAGCGGCGCATGGACCGTCACGATGGAACTGGCACGACACAGCTCATCCACCCCCACGAGCTCGACGCCCATTTCGGCCGCTTCTTCAGCGGGCACACAGGGGTCGTTCAGCAGGATGCGGAATTGCGCGTCCGAGGCGCGCAGCCGGGCGAGGACCCGGCGCCCGATACGGGAGGCACCGATCACCCCGACCGTGCGGCCGTCAGCGCCCTCACGGTCGAGGAAGGCCGGCTTCGGGCCCGTGGCGTAGGCGGCGGCCGTGGGAATCGCCTTCTTCGCGGCGAAGACGATGGCGGCACATGTGTAGTCCGCCACGGGGCCGGCGTTCGCCGCGGCGGCCGAGGAAACGACGATGCCGCGATTCCAGATCGCGGAGCTGACCAGTTCCCGGACGGACCCTGCGGCGTGGACCACCGCACGCAGTCGAGGGGCGGACGCCAGAACGCCTTCGGTGAGTGACGGCGTACCCCAACCAGTGATCAGCACATCGGCGTCGGCAAGCGCCTTACGTTCCTCCGGTGCGGTGAGGTCCCCCGTCAATACCCCGGGCGTCAGCCTCGCCATGGTGCCGAGCTCGGCGCGGAGGTCGGCGGGCAGAGACGCCTCTGCCTCGTCCGCTCCCATGGCGACGACGACGGTCGGCCGTACCGAGAACAGCGGTGGCAATGGATTCCTAGGACGATCGTTCATGGCATGCGACCCCGCATTCCGTTCGGACGGCTCGGACGGACGCTGAAACCCGCCCCCGGTGCGTCAACGCGTACCCCGATTCAGGGGAAAGCTCGTTGACCGTGTCGTTCGTACGGGCGAACATCGGCGGATGGAGCACCTCATCAGAACCGTACGGGCCGGGGAATGGGCGAAGGTCAAGGAACTGCGGCTGGCCGCGCTCGCCGACCCCGTCGCCCCGATCGCCTTCCTCGACACCTACGACCGCGCTGTCGCCCAGCCCGACGCGTACTGGAAGGACCGTACGGACACCGCGGCCGAGGGAAGGTCCGTTTGCGGATTTGTCGCCGAGGGCCCGGACGGCGAGTGGGCGGGGACGGTGACGGTCCTGGTCGAACTCCCCGGGGAGGAGGGCGGTTTCGGCGGGGGCGCAATCGTGCCGCAGACCCACATCGTCGGTGTCTTCATACGGCCCGAACACCGGGGCACCGGTCTCACCCAGGCGCTCTTCGGTGCCGCGCTCGACTGGTCGTGGGCGCTGTCCGAGCCCCGGGCGGAGCGGGTGCGGTTGTACGTGCACGAGGCGAATGCCCGAGCACAGGCGCTCTACCGCAAGCTGGGCTTCGAGCGGACCGGGGTGGTCGTGCTGATGCCCGGCGACCCCTCGGCGAAGGAGTACGAGCTGGCCGTGGCCCGTCCGGCGTGTTGAGACGTGCTCTGGGCCGCCGGCTGAGCGGGGCCAGGCCGTGGGTCGTCGACGCTGTGATCACCGTCGTCGTCCAGGCGGCGGTGACGATCCCCTTCATCGTGCCGCGCCCCGCGGACCTGCCGCCCGCCACCTGGCCCATGTACGGGCTGACGTCACTTCAGGTACTGCCGCTGCTGTGGCGTACCCGGGCGCCGTTCACGTCGCTGCTGGCCATCACCGCGGCGGGCTTCGGGTACCTGATCGTGGACGGGCCCGGCCAGCCGCTGCCCTACAGCCCGATCGTCGCGATCTTTACGGTCGCCGCGCAGGCGGGGCTGTGGCAGCGGCGGGCCACTGTCGTCCTCGGCCTGCCGTTGGTCGCCCTCGGTGTGGCCCTGCGGGACAACACGGCCCGCGAGCATCTCTTCGCCTTCTTCCTGTTCAGCATGGTCTATGTGCTCGGGGTGCTGGCGCGTACCCGACAGGCCTACACCGAGGCGGTGGAGGCGCGGGCCGCCGAGCTGGAACGGGCGCGGGTGGTGGAGGCCGAGCGGGCGGCCGAGCGGGAACGCGCCAGGATCGCGCGGGAGATGCACGACATTCTGTCCCACGCCGTGAGTTTGATGATCGTTCAGGCGGAGGCAGGTCCCCTCGTCGTACGGTCCGATCCCGACCGCGCGGAGGCGGCCTTCGACGCGATCTCGGGGGCCGGGCGGGACGCGATGGCCCAGTTGCGCCGGATGCTGGGGGTGCTGAAGGACGACCCGGAGGCCGGGCGCAGCCCGCAGCCGACGCTGGCGGGGCTCGGCGCGCTGGTGGACGAGGTGCGGCGGACGGGGCTGGAGGTGAGCCTGGTGGTATCCGCTGAGCCCCAGGAGCTTGCGCCCGATGTGCAGGTGACGGTGTATCGGGTGGTGCAGGAGGCGCTGACCAATGTCCTCAAGCATGCCGATGCCCGGACCGTGACCGTGCGCCTGGTGTGGGAGCCCGCGACCCTGGCCGTAACGGTGGAGAACGATGGTGCGGGTGGGTCGGTGCCGCGTCCCTACGCGGGCAGCGGGCGCGGGCTGATCGGCATCCGGGAGCGGGCCGCCGCACACGGCGGAACGGCCGTCTCCGGACCTGGGCCCCACGGGCGGGGGTTCCGCGTTGCCGTACGACTGCCGCTCGTGATCTTCTCCGGTGCGGAGGTGGGGAAGTGACGATCCGTGTGGTGGTGGCCGACGACCAGGAACTGGTGCGCAGCGGCTTCGCGATGATCCTGCAGGCGCAACCGGACATCGAGGTGGTCGCCGAGGCCGGCGACGGGGCGGAGGCGGTCGAGGCGGTGCGGCGGCACGCACCGGATGTGGTGCTGCTCGACATCCGGATGCCGCGTATGGACGGCATCGAGGCGGCGCGGTCGGTCTGTGCGGAGTCGGACTGCAAGGTCGTCATGCTCACGACCTTCGACCAGGACGACTACGTGTACGAGGCGTTGCACGCGGGCGCCAGCGGGTTCCTGCTCAAGGACGTGCGCCGCGACGATCTGGTGCACGCGGTGCGGGTGGTCGTCGCCGGTGACTCGCTGCTGGCCCCGTCGGTCGCCCGTCGGCTGGTCGCCGACTTCACACGGCGGGCGGTGCCGGTGCCGGCGGCCGATCCGGCGGAGGAGCTGGGGGCGCTCACGGCGCGGGAGCGGGAGACGCTCGTCCTGCTGGGGCGGGGGCTGTCGAACGCGGAGATCGCGGCCGAGTGGGTGGTGAGCGAGCACACGGTGAAGACGCATGTGAGCAATGTGCTGTCGAAGCTGGGGCTGCGGGACCGGATCCAGGCGGTCATCTGCGCGTACGAGACGGGGCTGATCGCGCGCGGTGGCTGAGGGGCGGGGCAGCGTTTCCTCCCTCGCGCGGGGGAGGGCGCGGGGCGCAAGACCGCTCGCGTCGGCGATTCGCGGGGGCCCGCCGATCTCCAGGATGGGACGAGTCCGATGCGTCACCCGTTGCCTGTTGATCACCTGGGGAAGTTCCGTCATGCGCCGTAAGGGAATTGCCGTCCTCGCGACCGCGGTCGCCGCCATGAGCGTCACCGCCACCATCTCGCCCGCCATCGCGTCCTCGTCCTCGGCCTCCCCGGCCCGGTCGGCCGCGGCGGTGGCCGAGCGGGTGCCGCCGAATGCCGAGGCGATGCGTCGGGCGATAGCCGGGCTGCCGTCGACGGAGGCCACTGCCGCGCAGGTCCGGTTGGGTGGCGCGAATGGCCGGTGGCTGGGCACGTCGGGGGAGGCCGACATCCGTACGCACCGGGCGCCGAAGGGCGACGAGCGCTTCCGTGCCGGGAGCATCACCAAGACGTTCACGGCCGCGGTCGTGCTTCAGCTGGTGCACGAGGGCAAGGTGAGGCTTGACGGAACCGTTCAGCACTACCTGCCCGACCTGCTGCCGGCCGACTACCCGGAGATCCGGGTCAGCCAGTTGCTGAACTACACCAGCGGCCTGCCGAGCGCCGACTTCCCGGCCGACTTCGACTGGCAGTACGCACACCGTTTCACCACCTGGGAGCACAAGGAGCTGGTCAGCAGGGCCGTCGGCCGACCCATGGAGTTCACACCGGGCACGAAGCAGCACTACTCCAACATCGGCTACAACGTGCTGGGCCTGATCATCGAGAAGGTGACCGGTCGGTCCTACGAGCGTGAGGTACGGGACCGGGTGATCACCCCTGCGGGCCTCAAGGACACGTACAGCGCCGGCAACGACCCCAGGATCCAGGGGTGGCACACACGCGGGTACCAGGCGGTGAAGGCGAAGGACGGCTCGTCGCGGCTGGTCGACGTGACCGAGTGGAACCAGTCCATCACCTGGGCCTCCGGGGATCTGATCACCACCACGGCGGACCTGGAGCGGTTCTCGTCGGCCCTCTTTCAGGGGCGCGTGGTGCCGGAGCCCGAGCTGAAGCTGATGTTCACCGTCCCCGACGTCCCCGCCTACAACCCCGACGTGGACCCGGCCAAGGACAAGAAGGACAAGAAGGCCACGTACACGAGCGGTCTGACGCGTGTCGAGGTCGGCAAGACCGTCGTCTACGGCAAGACCGGCGGGCGGTACGGCTATCTGAACGGGTTCGGCGCCACCCTCGACCGGTCCCGCACGGCCGTCTACTCGGTCAATTCCACGGACGCGAAGAGCGAGACCCCGAGCCCCATCGTCGGCAAGATCATCGAGGCGGGTTTCGGCCGGTAGGGCGGGCGGGTTCAGCCCACGAGTGTGCGGCGGGGCCAGCGGGCGCGGGCCTGCTCCTCGGAGCGCATCAGCGCGAGGGTGGGCAGTCCGCACCGCTCGCCGTCCGCGAGCAGATCCGGCAGGGCAGGGAGGGGCGCGACGGCGGCCACATTGTCCAGCACCAGCGTCAGTGGTGGGTCGAGCCGACCGGAAGATGACCGTTCGGCCATGCCCCGGCCGCGCTCGACCACGTTTGCGACGAGTGCGGTCAGTAACGGCATCGCACCCGGGCGGGTGCGCGGATCCTCAATCGCCTCACCCACCACGTACAGCGTTCCCCCCTCGGCGATGAATGATTCCAACGCGAGCGAATCGGCTCGATTGGGGTTACAGGCGTCGCGAATGTGGATGGAGGACAGCGCCTCCAAGGCACGAGTCGTCAGTTCCTGGGCCATGTCGCGCCGTTCCGGGTGGCCGGTCAGCGCCGACTCCAGCTCTCCCGCCGTACCGCCGACCGCCTTGGTGTTCGTCCGCAGGATCCGCACGGGCTCGTGCGCCGAGGCGCCCTGGGCCCAGCGGTGCACCTGGCGGAACGGGCGCCCGTCCACGGCGGCGGCGTGCAGCCAACAGCGCAGCAGCGTTTCCGCCGTGTCCGCGGTGGCCGAGTCGAGCGCGCTCAAGGGCCGTACGGGCGCGAGGAGCGCGGTGGCGCGGGCGGCGGCGGTGTCGCGGGTCTCGCAGCCCGTGGTGGGGTTCCAGCGCAGGCGGGCGGGGGTGTCGAGGAGATGGCCCGGGTCGAAGACGTGGACGGGCCCGAGCTTGGCGCGCGAGTCCTTGGTGTCAGCCCACAGGCCGGGGTCGCTGGTGGTGACGAGGGCGGGCCCGGCGGCCTCCAGAAGGACGCGGGCCGCGCACTCCCGTCGGTCGACGCCGTAGCGGACGCGCTGGGGGGCGGGGGAGCGCGGGGCGGGGACCTCTGCCGTGACGTGCTCCACGGCCGGGGCCGGGGTGGGGGAAGCCGCAGGGGTGGCGGTAGGGGCAACAGGGATCGCTGACGGGGCGGGCGCGGGTGCGGGCGGGGCCGTGTCCGCACCCGCACCCGTGTCCGCACCCGCGCCCGTGTCCGTACGGTCCTGCTCCCTGCGCTGCGCGCGTACCGCGCGCCAGCGGGCGAGCGTGCCGAGCACGAACACGGTGAGCACGATGAGGACCAGGAGCTGGCCGACCAGGATGCCCCAGAAGAGGCCGTAGCCCGAGAGGGCGTCGGGTGGGGTGTCGGGCCAGGCGGCGGGCAGGTCCTGCGGCCGGCTCAGCAGTTGCCGCAGGGCCGGAGGGGTCCGCAGGAACGTCACGCCTTCCGGCCAGGAGCCGTGGGTGAAGAGGGCCGCGAGACCCGTCGCCGACCACACCAGCCCCGCCAGCCCCAACAGAAACGCGAGGACGCCGACCAGCAGGCCATCCGGAATGCCGCGTTCCGGAAGCCTCCCGCCCGGTCGGTCGCCCCGCATGGGTCTCGCACCGCCTGTCACGTCAGGCCACCGTCGACTCGGAGGAACCGTAGGCCTCGTCGGCGAGGTGCGCCTCCATCGCCGCTGCGGCCCGCTTCGCGGCCGCCGCCTCCGCCGCCAGCTCGCGGGCCACGTCCCCGTCCTCGGTCATGGCACGGTCGGTGTAGACCAGCGGCCGCTCGGCCTCCGTGATGAGGTGCTTCACGACCTGGACGTTGCCGTTGACGTCCCAGACGGCGATGCCCGGGGTGAGGGTCGGGATGATCTCGACGGCCCACCGGGGCAGGCCGAGGACCAGCCCCGTGGCCCGCGCCTCGTCGGACTTCTGCGCGTAGATCGTCCGGGTGGAGGCCATCTTGAGGATCGCGGCGGCCTCCCGGGCCGCCGCGCCGTCGACCACGTCGGACAGGTGATGGACCACCGCCACGAACGACAGACCGAGCCGGCGCCCGAACTTCAGCAGTCGCTGGAAGAGCTGGGCCACGAACGGCGAATTGATGATGTGCCAGGCCTCTTCCACCAGGAAGATCCGCTTCTTGCGGTCCGGGCGGATCCAGGTGTGTTCGAGCCAGACCCCGACGATGGCCATCAGGATGGGCATGGCGATGGAGTTGCGGTCGATGTGGGAGAGGTCGAAGACGATCAGGGGGGAATCGAGGTCGATCCCGGCCGAGGTCGGCCCGTCGAACATGCCCCGCAGGTCACCGTCGACCAGCCGGTCCAGCACCAGCGCGACGTCCAGGCCCCAGGCCCGTACATCGTCTATGTCGACGTTCATCGACTCCGCGGACTCGGCCTCCGGGTGGCGCAGCTGCTCGACGATGTCGGTCAGCACCGGCTGCCGGTCGAGGATGGTCTCGTTGACGTACGCGTGCGCGACCTTGAGCGCGAAGCCCGCCCGCTCGTCCAGGCCGCGCCCCATCGCGACCTCGATGATCGTGCGCAGCAGGGCGAGCTGCCCGGTCGTCGTGATCGACGGGTCGAGCGGGTTGAGCCGGATGCCGCCGTTCATGGCGGCGGTCGGGTCGAGCCGGATGGGGGTTATCCCCAGCTGCTGCGCGATGAGATTCCACTCGCCGACCCCGTCCTCGCCCTGGGCGTCCAGGACGACGACCTGGCGGTCACGGAAGCGCAGCTGGCGCAGTACGTAGGTCTTCTCCAGCGCCGACTTGCCGTTGCCGGACTCGCCGAGGACGAGCCAGTGCGGGGCCGGCAGCTGCTGCCCGTAGAGCTGGAAGGGGTCGTAGATATAGCCCTTGCCGGAGTACACCTCGCGACCGATGATCACGCCCGAGTCGCCGAGACCGGGCGCGGCGGTGGGGAGGTAGACGGCCTGCGCCTGGCCGGTGGAGGTCCGTACGGGCAGCCGGGTGGTCTCCACCTTCCCGAAGACGAAGCTGGTGAAGGCATCGGTCACTGCGGCGAGCGGGTCGAGCACGGCACTGCCCCTATCGTCGAATGCCGGTCGCGAACGGCAGTGTGTTGACGAAGGCCCGGTGGTGCTCGCGGTCGCACCACTCCAGTTTCAGGTAGCTCTTGCCGGCAGAGGCTCTTATGGTCCGCTTGTCGCGCGCCAGCGCCTCGGGGGAGCGCGAGGAGACGGTGATGTACCCGACGAGGTTCACGCCCGCCGCGCCACTGGCCAGGTCCTCGCCGCGCTGGTCGACGCGGGAGTGGTGGGCGACGTCGCGCGGGTCGACGACCCGGTTCATCTTGGCGGCGCGGGAGGCGTCCGCGTCGTCGTTGGTCTTCTCGGTCAGCATCCGCTCGATGGCCACGTCGGTGGGCTCGAGGTCCATGCAGACCGCGACCGTGCGGATGACGTCCGGGGTGTGGACGAGCAGCGGGGCGAGGAAATTGACGCCGACGGGCGTCATCGGCCATTCCTTCACCCACGCCGTGGCGTGGCACCAGGGCTCGCGGGTGCTCGACTCGCGGGTCTTGGCCTGGAGGTACGTCGGCTCCATCGCGTCCAGCTCGGCCGGCCAGGCGTTCCGCTTCGTCATCGCCTGGAGGTGGTCGATGGGGTGGTCCGGGTCGTACATGGAGTGCACGAGCGAGGCCAGCCGGCCCTGGCCGAGCGGCTGCCGGACCCGGATGTCGGCCTCGGCGAGCCGCGCGCAGATGTCGGTCAGCTCACGCGCCATGACGACGGCCAGCCCGGCGTCCCGGTCGATCCTCCGCTTGCCGGCCTCGTGGCGCGAGGCGCGGGCGATGGCCTGTGCCTCGGCGGCCAGCTCGCGGGTGTAGTGCATACAGGCGACGAGATACGCCCGGTGCTGCTCGGACGAGGTCGACACCATCGACTGGAGCTGCTCGTAGGACTCCTTGAGCCACGCGGGCGACTTCTCGTCCCCGCGCCGCTCGACGTCCTTGGCGTGCGCGTCGGGGTCGGCGGGGAGCGTACGGGCCAGCATCTGGATGCGGGTGACGTATCCGTCGCCGTTGGCGACGTGCTTGAGCAGCGTCCCGAACCGGTCGACCAGCGCCTCCTGGTCCTCCGAGTCGCGCAGTCCGACGCCCGGCCCCTCGATCTCGATCGCGGCGGTGACGGTACGGCGGTCGGCGTGCAGCAGGACGGCGATCTCGTCGGGCCCGAAGGGCGCGGCCAGCCAATTGATCCGCCCGATGCCCGGCGGCGGCCCGACCTCGACCTCCCGCCCGTCCAGACGGGTGCCGGCCTCGACGACGGAGGAGCGGTAGGTGGTGCCGCGCCGGAGCGTCCTTTTATACGAGCGATTGATTTCAAACCACTTGTAGAACGTGCGGTGCTTGTACGGCACGTACACGGCGGCCAGCGCGAGCACGGGGAACCCGGCGAGGGTGAGGATCCGCAGCGGCAGGTTCGGCACGAGGAGGCCGCACATCATGCCGAGGAAGGCGCCCGCGATGATCAGTGCGATCTCGCCGGTCTCCCGGTTCTTGCCGACGACCGCGTTGGGACGCGCACGGCCGATCAGATACGTACGGCGGGCCGCGATCGGCTGGGACTGTGCCTGGATCGTCAACTCCGCTCACCTCCTCGGGTATTGCTGCGGTTCTGTGCGCGCGACGCCGAGGAGCCGGGGGAGCCGCCCGGGCCGGAGTGCCCGGAGAAGCCTCCGCCGCCGCCCTTGCCGCCGCCGCTGCGGTCGGCGGGCCGGGAACTGTGGGCGGCGACCCCGCCCGACACGGCACTGGCGGGCCTGGCCTGCTGCCCGCCACCGCCGTCGGAACCGCGGGCGCTGTGCGTGTTGATGCCCTGCTTGACGAGCGCGGCGGGCGAGGAGATCACGGCCGCGGCCTGCCGGGACGCCGCGTCCTTGCTGGCACTGCGGGTGCTGACGATCTCGTCGCCGAAGCCGGGAACGAACCGGTAGATCATCGCACTGGCGAAAATGGCAAGAATGATGATGGCGAGGCCGGACACGACCGCGGAGAACGCGTTCGGCCCCTTGTCGGCCGACAGCGCTCCGGCGAGCCCGAGGACGACCACGATGATCGGTTTGATCAGGATCACCGCGATCATGATCCCCGCCCAGCGCCGGACGTGCCCCCACATGTTCTTGTCGACCAGCCCCGCGTAGACGGCGGTGCCGAGCAGGGCCCCCACGTAGAGCAGCGCGGCCCGGATCACCAGCTCCAGCCACAGGACGCCTGCGGCGAGCACGGAGACGAGCGACACCACGATCAACATGATCGGCCCGCCGCCGATGCCGTCGCCCTTCTTGAGCGCCTCCGCGAAGCCGCCGAAGAAGGCATCGTTGTTCGAATTCGTACCGGAGGCGATGGCTTCGGTGACGGCGTCGGTGGCCGAGACGACCGTATAGAGGATCAACGGCGTGAACGCGGACGCCAGCACGGTCAGCCACAGGAACCCCACGGCCTCGGTGAACGCCTCCGTGAACGGCACCCCCCGCACGGCCCGCTTGGCGACGGCCAGCAGCCACAGGACGAGGGTGAGGACGGTCGAGGCGGCGAAGACGACGGCGTACTGGTGGAGGAAGGTGGAGTTGGTGAAGTCGACCGTGCCGGTGGCTTTGACGGCCTCGGAGAGCTTGCCGACGATCCATGCGGCGGCGTCGGCACAGCCTTTGGAGAGGGAGGCCAGGGGGTCGAGGGCGGTTTGGGGGTCGTTGGGGGACTTGATGCTGTTGCTGCCCTTGTCGCCACGGCAGTAGTCCTTCGCCGGTCCGACGATCAGGTCGCAGTTGTCCTTGGTGGCCGAGGGCCTGGGGGTCGGCGTGGGCGCGGGTGTCCCCGACGGCGTCCCCGATGGCGCCCCTGAGGGCGTTCCTCCCGGGGTCGGCGTGGGGGTCGGCGCGGCGACAGCGCGGGTGGCCAGGAGGACGGCCGATGCCTGCGCGCTCGCCAGGACAGAAGCGAGCGTGAGGGTGCGGAGGCGGGGCCTACCGGGCATAAGTGAACCCTCCGTATTGCTCGACTGCCTTGGAGATCTCGTCGGCTGTGGACGCGGCGCGGTCGCCGTTGACCGGGGCTGGGCCGTCCTTCTGCGAGAAACCCTCGGCCTTCCAGTCGCCGTCGGCCCACCGCAGCTTGATCGTCATCGTGAACCAGTCATTGGCGACCGGATTCTTCGATCCGGTTCCGGCTGTTCCGAATGCTCCTGTGCACCAGATCTCGACCGAGGCCGCGGAGTCGGTGTAGTCCGTCGTTTTGGTGCCGACAGGGACGGTGCGCGACACGTAGGTCATGTCCTTGGCGGCCTCGCCCTTCTCGTTCAGGCCCAGCTTCGCCAGGAACTCCTTCGAGTAGGCGTTGTCGAGGCTGGTCTGCAGCTCGCCCACTTTGTCGCTGGTGAAGATCTGCGGGACGAGCGCGTGCCGCCGGTCGGGCTTAAGGATGTCGGCCGAGACCAGCGCGACAGCGAAATTCGCCGCGGCCGACTGCGCCCCCTGCTCCGAATGTGCGAACCCCGAAGCGATACCACCGGTCTTCCCGGTCACGGGCTTCGTTCCGGACGCTGCCGTAGCCCCACTGCTCGCCGCCTTGTCGGTGCTCGTGTCGGAGCCGTCGGAAGACGAGTCGTCACCGCCCCTGTTGGCGAAGGCGATCGCGGCGAGGAGGAGCACCACGACGCCGACGACCGTCATCAGGTTCCGGCTGGACATTCCCGGTCTGCCGCCACCAGGGCGGCCGCCGCGGCGGGGCTGGCCATAGGGGCCGTACGAGTCACCCTCGCCCTCCGGCAGGCGGGTGCGGGTCAGGTGGCGGTCGTCGTAGCCGCCGGGGTCACCGGCCGCGCGGGACGAGTCCTGCCCGCCGCCGTAGCCGTCGTCGCCGAGGCTCATCGCGCGTCCGTCCCCTCATCCGTTTCATGCGTCGTCGCTGGCTTGCCGCCCGTATATGACGGTAGCGGTGTGAACGGGTTCAGGGGGGAGGACAAGGGGGTGTGAGGGGGCATCAGGTGGCAGCCTCGGTGCGGGGGGACTCGGGGACGAGAGGGTCTGCGCGGGTCGATGCGCGGTGGAACGGGTGACGGGAGGGGGGCGGCTGGGGGGCGGCTGGGGGGCGCGTGGGCGTCGGGCGTGGCCGAACGGCTCAGACGGCCATGCCGTAGACGATCGTGAAGAGGGTGCCCAGCGAGCCGATGATGAACACGCCGGTGAGGCCGGCGACGATCAACCCCTTGCCCTGCTCCGCGCTGAAGGTGTCCCGCAGGGCCGTGGCGCCGATCCGCTGCTTTGCCGCGCCCCAGATCGCGATGGCGAGGCACAGGAGAATGGCCACGGCCATGATGACCTCGACCATCACTCGAGCTTCCGTGCCCAGGCTACCGAACGGGCCCCATTTCGGGGCGATTCCGCCAATGATGGTGTTGATGTCACCCTTGTCGCCGGCTGCCAAAAACATTTGTAACTCACCGCCCCTTATGGGTAGTTGCATCACCTCCGCCGCATGGCAAAGGTCAGGACCTATCTTCGCTGACGTTGCCGCTCAGCATGTCGACTTGGCGGCATTTTTTGCCGGAACCCGTATGCGCCGTCGGCGGTACTGCCCTGACCTGCGGCGCGGACCGTTGTCAGTGGGGGCCCCTATGGTGACTCTGTGTATCACGCGTATGGACGCCGAGCAATGATTGGCGAGGGCGGGGGGCCCGAGGATGCTCAAACGACAATGTGTTCGGTCGGTACGCTGGGGCGGCCGCCCTCGCGTTCGCCGCACTTCGTGGCCGCCGGGTCGGTTCATCGCTTTCATCGCGTTCATTGCACGCATCGCACTCGTCACCTGCTTCGGGTGCGTCGAAAACAAGGGTGGTACGGGTGCTGGTTGCCGATCGGTACCGGCTGGGGGATCTGCTCGGCCGTGGCGGGATGGGCGAAGTCTGGCGTGCACACGACGAGGTGCTGGGGCGTCAGGTCGCGGTGAAGCTGTTGCTGGGCGACGACGGCGACGAGTCGTCGGCGGCCCGGTTCCGGATGGAGGCCCAGACGGCGGCGCGTCTGAATCATCCTCAGGTCGTCGCGGTGTACGACTTCGGTGCCTGGGAGGGGCGCTTCTATCTGGTCATGGAGCTGGTCCAGGGGCCGAGCCTGGCGGACCTCTCCGCGCGGGGCGCGTTCGCCCCGGAGCGCGTCGCCGACATCGCCGCGCAGGCGGCCTCCGGGCTGGCCGCCGCCCACCGGCAGGGAGTGGTCCACCGGGACGTCAAGCCCGGGAACCTGATGCTGGACGCCGACGGGACCTTGAAGATCGGCGACTTCGGCATCGCCCGCTTCGTGGACGAGACCTCGGCCGCCCTGACCCGGGCGGGCCAGATCGTCGGCACGAGCACGTACCTCGCGCCGGAGCGGGCCCTGGGCCGGATGGCGGGCCCGGGTTCGGATGTGTACGCGCTGGGGTGCGTTCTCTACCAGCTGCTCGTGGGGCAACCGCCGTTCTGGGCGGACAGCCCGACCGCGCTGCTCTATCTGCACGTGGACGCGGAGCCCGTGCCGCCGCGTCAGCACGGCGTCGACATGCCGTACGCCTTCGAGGCGTATCTGTTGCGCATGCTGGCCAAGGAGCCGGAGGACCGGCCCTCGGCGGAGGAGGCGGCGGACTGGTTCGGCAGCGACTCCTGGCGGGACGTCGCGCAGCCGATGCCGATGCCCGCGCCGCCGACCGCGCAGATGCGTGCTCCGGAGCCGATGCGCGCTCCGGCGGCTGTTCGCGGGCCCGCGCCGACCGCGGCGTACGCGCCGGTGCACTCGTCGGCGCCGCCCGGGGCGGCTGCCGGCAGGCGGCGGAACGGGGGCGGCGGGAGCAGCAGGGGCGGGCGCAGCCCGAAGGTGCTGATCGGCGTGGTCGCCGGGGCGGCGGTCTTCGTGGTGGCCGCTTTGATCGGGTCGTCGGTGTTCGGTCCGCCGGACGGTGGCCAGGACTCCCAGAAGCCCGAGGCGCAGCCGTCGGAGTCGGCACAGCAGCAACCGGGCGGCCCGGACCCCGGCCCGACTCGCAACGCGCCGAACGTGGTCCCGGCGGAGGCGACCCCGGCGGCACCCTCACCGGTGAAGCCGACGCCGCCGTCGAAGCAGCCCAAGCCGAAGAAGTCCGAGGACCCGAAGCCGAACGCGTCGGCTGGGACTCCCAAGGAGCAGCCCAGGACGGAGAAGCCGAAGCGGCAGTCGGGGCGCGACGATCACGACATCGTCGAGGTCGGCGACGAGACGCACGACGACTGAACGGCGGTACGGGCTGTGCGGGCTTCCACGCCCGCCACAGCCGTCGCGGGCTTCTGCACCCGCCACAGCCGACCGGTCGATCCCCTCGCGCCGCCGGCCGGCCGATCCGCTCGCCGCCGTCGGCCGTCCGACCCTTCGACGGAGTGAGCGACCCCGCACCCCCCGGCGCCGGTAGCCACAAACGAACGGGCATGCGGATTTATCGCTGAAATGTAGCCCGCCCGAGCGAATGCACGCGAAACGCCCGAGCGATACCCAAGCCCCGAGTGCGTCAATGCTCCCGTTGTGCGATGGAGTTCGGGCGGCCCATGACTCGCCGCCCGTGAAGGGGGACGGGGGAGTGGTGGCAGGACGTGTCTCCTCTCTGCGACTGGCCGCGGCTGTGGGCCTGCCGGTAACGGCGGTGGGGCTGGTGGTCGGGGCCCGGTGGCTCAACGCCTACGGGGCCGGTGGTGTGATCGCGGGCGTGCTGGGCGTGGTGATGGTCCTCGCCGCGATGGCCATCTGGGTGTTCTCGCCCTCGCTGGCCGCGAGCGGGGTGGTGTTCTTCGTGTCGGCCGTCACGCTCGCCGTCGCCCTCGGCGGCGCGTACGCGGGCGTCGACAAGTGGGTGCTGCACTCGCGGGGGGTGCGGGCCCGGTGCGCGGTTCTCGACGTCGACAAGCGTGAGGTGACGCACACGACGACCGACGCCCAGGGGATGTCGAACACGACGACCACGACGTCCTACGTCCACCGACTGGAGTGCCCCCGCGGCCGGCCCCGGGACTTGACCACGGGCCGGCGCGTCGCGGACAAGGGCGATCGGCTCACCGTCGCCTACGACCCCGACGGGCGGGTGGGGCCGAGCCCGGCGGGTGAGGTCTCCGACGGCGGTACGGCGAGGTGGGTTTGCGGCATCGCCCTCGCCGTGACGATCGCCCTCCGTGTCGGTGACCTCCTCGTCCACCGGCGCCGCAAGGCCGGTTGGTTCTGGAGCCGAAATCCGACCCCGGAAGTGTGCCGGCGTGAGCCGGGGCCTGGTGCGGACTCGCGTTTGCCGCCAGGGGAGTGACGGGACGTCCGATGCGCGAGTGCGCTGGTACGGAAACCAGCCGGGCCGTATGAATGACGGATACGCGACGGGCCCGTGGGGGAGGATTGCGGGGTGCGGAAGCTCTGGGTGGGCGTGGGTGTCGGGATCGGGATGTCCCTGTGTTTCATCGGGCTGCTCGTCATCGGGGTGTATTCCGCCGCCTCGAACCTCATCGGAGGCGGGGGCAAAGGGGCGGTCGGGCTGGCCAAGGGGGCCGTGCCCGATCAGTACCAGGCCCTTGTGGCGAAGTGGGGCAATCTCTGTCCCGCCCTCAACCCCGCGATCCTCGCCGCGCAGCTCTACACCGAGAGCAACTGGAACCCCCGGGCCGTGAGTCCCGCGGACGCCCGTGGGATAGCGCAGTTCATCCCCGGAACGTGGGCCGCGCACGGGCTCGACGGGAACGGGGACGGGAAGCGGGACATCTGGGATCCGCAGGACGCGATCCCGTCGGCGGCCGCGTACGACTGCGACCTCGCCAAGTACGTCAAGAACGTCCCCGGTGACATCACCGACAACATGCTCGCTTCGTACAACGCGGGCTCCTATGCCGTGATCAAGCACTCCGGGGTGCCGCCGTACAACGAGACCCAGGGCTATGTGAAGGCGATCCGTGATCTGTCGAAGAGCTTCGCGCGCCCCGTCGGGCGGGTGGCGCCCTCGCAGCGGGCGGCCGGGGCGATCTACTTCGCGCAGGAGAAGCTCGGGACGCCCTACCTGTGGGGCGGTAACGGCACGAAGGAGGACAGCGGGCGCTTCGACTGCTCGGGGCTGACGAAGGCCGCCTACGAGTCGGTGGGGATCGAGCTGCCGCGCGTGGCGAACGACCAGTGGAACGCGGGGGCCCACCCCAAGCGGGACGAGCTGCTCCCCGGTGACCTGGTGTTCTTCGCGCACAACCTGCAGGATCCGCGCAGCATCCACCACGTGGGGCTGTATGTGGGTGGCGGGTACATGATCAACGCGCCGTATACGGGGGCTGTGATCAGGTTCGACAAAATCGACACACCCGATTACATCGGTGCGACGAGAGTGACCGAAGACGGCGCCAAAGCGTTGCCTCGTACGAACAACGCATGAACGCCGCACCCTGCGCTGCGACGATGGGTCACCCTTCGATAACGTCCTGGTGATCTTTGGGTGGAGGGTGGAACGCCTGGCCGGATCGAGGCGTTCCATGGGGAGTGGGGAAGCAGCGCCGGGGCTGGGCGCACGGACCACGGGGGTCGGCAGCTGGACGTGGATACAGGCGACAGATAGGGGCCGTGGGACATGGCTGGACTCGTGATGGGGCATCCCATGCCAGAGGCCAGGGGTGGATCGAACCCCGACGTCAGCCTGCTCTACGAGATCAACGGCATCGCCAAGGACGCGCCCAACTGGCTCGTCCGGGCCATGGAGTTCATCGGCGAGTTCGGCATCGTTCTCGGCCTCGGTGTGCTCATGCTCTTCGCCTGGTGGAGCGTCCGCAAGAGCGAGGACGCGCCCACCGGGGTCGCCGCGCTGGTGTGGGCTCCGCTCGCCGCCGGGATCGCGCTGCTCGTGAACATCCCGATCCGAGGGTTCGTCAAAAGGCCGCGCCCGTTCGTCGATCACGGCGGGCTCGATGTGCTGGTCAAGGGCAAGACTGACTTCTCCTTCGTCAGCGACCACGCCACGCTGACCATGGCGCTGGGCGTCGGCCTCTTCGTCGCCCACCGGAAGTACGGGCTCCTCGGGATCGGCCTCGCGCTCCTCGAAGGCTTCTGCCGCGTCTACATGGGCGTGCACTACCCGACCGATGTCGTCGGCGGCCTCGCCCTCGGTACGGCCGTCGCCCTGCTGCTCGCCCCGCTCGCGATGATGCTGCTCACGCCGCTGGCCAGGACGGTCGCCGGTTCGCGGGCCGGTTGGCTCGTGCAGTCGGCCAAGGCCCCCCGGCCCGTGATGGCACGGGCCGGGAGCGGTGCCGGGGCCGACACGGGATTCCCCGAGCACCCCCGGCACCGGGACAACGACCTCGCGGCCTGAGCCCCGTTCCGAAAACCGTCACAGTGCCTGCGGGAAGGTGAACAGCCTTCCCGCGTCGTACTTCCCCTTGATCTTCGTCAGCCGGTCCGCCGCGTCCCCGTAGTGCGCCTTGCGCCAGTCCTTGAGGCTCGCGTCCGCGTAGTTCTGGTACGCGGCACCCGAGGCGAAGCGGCGCATCGCCGTGTGCGTGCCGTCCAGCCACGCGGTCTGTTTCGTCCCCGAGCCGCCCGCCGCCCACGAGGTCAGGTACTGCGCGAGGAAGCGCGACCGGCGGTGCACGAAGGCCGTCGACATCGGCTGGACCCGGTTGACCGCGCCGCCCAGCGCCGTCAGCTGGATCGAGCCGCCGCCGCTGCCACCGCTCTTGCCGAATCGTTCCACCTGGTCGAGCAGCGCGCGGATGCCCGCCGCCGGGAGCGAGCGGTCGTAGAAGTCGGAGCGGGCCGCGTACGTCTCCCGTTGCAGCGAACCGGAGGACTCCCGTCCGGGGGTCTTGCCCGGCAGATGGCACTGGGTCTGGGTCTTGTCGCCGCAGCCCGCGTAGGCACGCATGGAGTCGAGGTACCCGCGGCGGCGCAGCCCGAGGCCCTTCTTCGGGGCGCTGCCCACCTTGCGCACCAGATCGTCCAGGGCGTTCTCCAGATCGCCGTACGTGCCGAGGGAGTAGGCGACGACGGAGACGCGGGGGGTGCCGCCCGCCGCCACGGCCAGGTCGCACGCGGACCAGATCTCGTCCGGCCGGGTCGGGCCCCACTCCTGCCAGGAGCGGATCACGTCGGCGGCCTTCGACCAGGGCCAGGAGACATAGCCGGTCACGCAGTCCGATGCCTTCCGGGTGCGGAAGCGGAGCTCGGTCACGACGCCGAAGTTGCCGTTGCCCGCGCCGCGCAGCGCCCAGAAGAGGTCCGTGTTGCGGGAGGAGTCGCACTCGACGGTCTTGCCGTCGGCCGTGACGAGGGTGGCACCGGTGAGGCTGTCGCACGTCAGGCCGTACGCCCGGGAGAGCACACCGTGGCCGCCGCCGAGGGTGAGGCCGGAGACGCCGACGGTGGGACAGGAGCCGGCCGGGATGGTGGCGCCGTGCGCGGCGAGGCCCGTGTAGACGTCGATGAGCTTGGCGCCCGCGCCGATCACGGCGGTGGAGGCGGTGGGGGTGCGGACCGACTTCAGCCGGGAGACGTCGATGACGAGGCGGTCCGTGCCGCTGGACCAACCCGCGTAGCTGTGCCCGCCGTTGCGTATGGAGACGGGTATGGAGTGGCGGCGGGCGAACGCGAGGCACTGCGCTATGTCGCCGGTGCCGGCGACATAGGCGACACCGGCGGGGCGCTGGCTGTCGAAGCGGGTGTTGTAGAGCTGGCGGGCGGCCGCGTAGTCGGCGTCGCCGGGACGGACGATGCCGCCGGACAGGCCCTTGCCGAGGGCGGTCCAGTCGGCCGGCTTGGCCTTGGAGGCGGCGGTCACCGAGGTGGACCGGCTCGCGTTGGTCACCCGGGACGGGGTCGCCTGGGAGGTGTCGTCGGCGCACGACGCCGCCCATACGCCGGCCGCCGCCAGTCCCGTCCCCGTCGTCAACAGCTTGCGCCTGTCCATGGCCATGTCGCCTGCCCGCCCCTTGTCGCCCTGTACGTGCTTCGCGCGGTACGTGATGCGTGCTGTACCTGCTTGGACAGATGACGCACATGGGCGGACGGTTCCCTGTAGGCGGCAGCTATCGGCTCGCTATCGGTCTTCCGTTGCCGCGAGGTGGCCGGCGCCGTCCTCGCGGGCGAGGGAGCGGGCCCGGCGGGCGGGTCCGGACCAGCCGCAGCTGCAGCGGGCCGTGCAGAACGACCCTCTCTCGGTCGTGCTGATGTGGTGCTCGGCGGGGTGCCGCGCCGCCCGCTGGGCGGGCGGGAACGCGGACTGGTTCGCGGGGGCTGCGTCGGACACGTGACCACGCTACCCGGCCGTGACGGTGACACCCGCGCGGTCGTTGAACGATCGGGGTCCACAGCGTTTTCGGTAGGGGGCTGGCGGTCATGGTGGTGCGAGGGCAAAGACGCAGGGGCGCGGTCGCCGCCGCGGTCGCGGGCGGCGTCGCCGTCGCTCTGCTGGTGTCCGGCTGCTCCCCGATGACCGCGGCCTACGAGTCGCGGGGCGGCCGGGGCGGCCGTCCGCACTCCGCCCGGCCGGTCCACGGGACGGGGGCCGTGGTCGACCCGGGCCGGGCGCTGGCCACCGTGCGCGGGGCGGCCGGCGTCCTGGCCCGGGAGGGCGGCGCGAAGGTCGTCACGTCCATGGAGACCGTCAGCGGCGGCACCCGGCTGACGATCCAGGGCTCGGGCGTCTACGACTTCGCCCGTCCCGTCGGCGAGTTGACGGTGCTGCTGCCCGAGGACGCGGCCGGGGCCGCCGAACACCGGCCGATCACCGAGGTCTTCACCCCGGGCGGGCTGTACATGAAGAACCGCGGCGCGGGGGTCCCCGCCGACAAGTGGGTGCGGCTGGACACGGCCGCGCTCCCCGACGGGAACCTCCTCACGAGCGGGGCCACCGACCCGCTCGCCGCGGCCGAACTGCTGGGAGGTGCCCGCGAGGTGACGTACATGCGGGACGAGCGGGTAGGCGGGGTGCGTGTGGGGCACTACTGGGGGACGATCGATCTCGGACGCGCCGCGCGCGCGGCGCCGGCTCGCGACCGGGGGCCGCTCGCCGCGGCGGCGAAAGGGTTCTCCAGCGGCACAGTGGCGTTCGATGTTCTCGTCGACGAGCAGGGCAGACCGCGCGAGCTGCGCTATCGGTTCAGCGTCGAGGGTGGAGGGGGCGATACCGGGGACGCCGGTGCGGGTGGTGAAAGGGCGGCCGACGGGAGCGCCGATGGAAGCGCCGGTGGAAGCGGGGACAGGAGTGGGGACGGTGGCGGGGCCACGACGGCCACGGCGATCGCCGCCGCCACGGCCACGGCCGTACGGCCCTCGCCCGTTGCGACCCCGATGACCGTCGTCTCGACCGTCCGGCTCTCCGCCTTCGGTACGGGGGTCGGGGTCGGGCTGCCGGCGCCCGGCGATATCTATGCGGGGAAGGTCGGTTCGCCGCAGAAATAGTGCGGCAGGGCGTAGTTGGCCATGGAAATGGTCCATCTGTGCCATGCGCGGAGTGTGTACCGATCACTACGCTGGTAACCGAGTGCTGGGGTTCCGACGCAGGTAACGGGAACGCGCAGGTGCGGCGCGGTCGCGGAATCCGTCGGAGGCGAGCAAAAAATGTGCAAAGAGACCGACGAAGAGTAGACGGAAGACCGACGACCCGAGGAGGTGAACACGTGGTTTCGCGACCCAGTTCGTCCGGTGGGCAGGATCCCGTGGCCCTCATCGAGATCGACCTCTACGGTGAGCTGATGATCGCCGCGTCGAGCGTGGACGAGGAGCGGCTCAGTCCGGACCGTATCGATGAAGTGCTCCGCGTGGTCCCCCGGGGGTCTCGCGGGGATGCCGACGGGGGTTGAGCGCGTCTGGGCTCCGCCGCGGGCAGGTGCGCGCCTGGGCTCCGCCCCGGTAGGTGTGCTCCCCGGGCGGAGCCCCGGCAGGCGCCCCCGGGGCTCCGCCCCGGACCCCGGTCCTCAAACGCCGGACGGGCTTGATTGGGTCGCCCCCGGCCCTCAAACGCCGGACGGGCTTGATTGGGTCGCCCCCCGGCCCTCAAACGCCGGGCAGGCTTGATGGGGTCGCCCTTGGTCGGCGGCCGCCCCCGCCGGGCGCTACGTTCGCAGGAGACGGGCGATGGCCGCGCTGGCCTCGGCGACCTTGGCGTCGATTTCCGCGCCGCCCTTGAGGGCCGCGTCGGCGACGCAGTGGCGCAGGTGCTCCTCCAGGAGCTGGAGGGCGAACGACTGCAGGGCCTTGGTGCCGGCCGAGACCTGCGTGAGTATGTCGATGCAGTAGACGTCTTCCTCGACCATGCGCTGGAGGCCGCGGATCTGGCCCTCGATCCGGCGCAGGCGCTTGAGGTGCTGGTCCTTCTGCTTGCTGTAGCCGTGGGGGCCGGGGGGCTGCTCGGACGCCGCGTCGGGCGCGCCGTGGCAGGGCGTCGTGGCCGACGGTTCGGTGGTGCCGGTCACTGCGGCTTCCGTGGTCGTCATGGCGTCCTCCGTCGTCCTGCCCGTCGCGGATGTATCCCGATGTATCCCGTCGCGGATATATGTGTCGCGGAGCGCCGTGCGGCGCTCACGCACGGTGCATGCGCTCTGTATACGGCGACCATGCGGTGCGTATAACGGTTCGTATACCCCGCTGTATACCCCCAACGGGTATATGGTACCGAAATTTATCGCCGAAGACGGCCGGAAGGCGGTCGGGAGGCGGTACCGCCTGGGCGAGCACTCTGCCCGATGGGCGACACTGAGGGAATGCCAGTTAGCTGTGGCCGGATGATGCGCCTAGCATCAACGAGACCGAATCCGCTGCACCCCGAGGATCCCACGTGCGCTTTCGTCTGACCCCCAGGGAGACGAGCTTCTACGACATGTTCGCCGCGTCCGCGGACAACATCGTCACGGGCTCCAAGCTCCTCATGGAACTGCTCGGAGCGGACACCTCCGCCCGGGCCGAGATCGCCGAGCGGATGCGGGCAGCGGAGCACGCGGGTGACGACGCGACGCACGCGATCTTCCACCAGCTGAACTCCTCCTTCATCACGCCGTTCGACCGCGAGGACATCTACAACCTCGCCTCGTCGCTCGACGACATCATGGACTTCATGGAAGAGGCGGTCGACCTGGTCGTCCTCTACCAGGTCGAGGAATTGCCGAAGGGCGTCGAGCAGCAGATCGAGGTCCTCGCGCGGGCCGCGGAGCTGACCGCCGAGGCGATGCCGAACCTGCGGACCATGACCAACCTCACGGAGTACTGGATCGAGGTGAACCGGCTGGAGAACCAGGCGGACCAGATTCACCGCAAGCTCCTCGCCCAGCTCTTCAACGGCAAGTACGACGCCATCGAGGTGCTGAAGCTCAAGCAGATCGTCGATGTGCTGGAGGAGGCGGCCGACGCGTTCGAGCACGTCGCCAACACCGTCGAGACCATCGCGGTCAAGGAGTCCTGACCCCCGGTGGACACGTTCGCACTCGTCGTGACCATCGCGGTCGCGCTCGGCTTCACGTATACCAACGGCTTTCACGACTCCGCGAACGCCATCGCGACCTCGGTCTCCACGCGGGCGCTGACCCCGCGCGCGGCCCTCGCGATGGCGGCGGTGATGAACCTCGCCGGTGCCTTCCTGGGCAGCGGGGTCGCCAAGACCGTCAGTAAGGGCCTGATCGAGACGCCGGTGGGCGACAAGGGGATGGGCATCCTCTTCGCCGCGCTGATCGGCGCCATCGCCTGGAACCTCATCACCTGGTACTTCGGGTTGCCCTCGTCGTCCTCGCACGCGCTGTTCGGCGGCATGGTCGGCGCGGCTCTCGCGGGAGGCACGACCGTCATCTGGTCGGGCGTCCTCGAGAAGGTCGTCATCCCGATGTTCCTGTCGCCCTTCGTCGGGCTGTTCCTCGGCTATCTGGTGATGGTCGTGATCATGTGGATGTTCCGGAAGGCCAACCCGCACAAGGCAAAGCGCGGCTTCCGGATCGCGCAGACGGTCTCGGCGGCGGGCATGGCGCTCGGCCACGGTCTCCAGGACGCGCAGAAGACCATGGGCATCGTGGTGATGGCGCTGGTCATCGCCGATGTGCAGGACGCGGGCGCCGCGATTCCGGTCTGGGTCAAGATCGCGTGTGCGCTGACGCTGTCGCTCGGCACCTACGCTGGCGGCTGGCGGATCATGCGGACGCTGGGCCGCCGGATCATCGAGCTGGACCCGCCGCAGGGCTTCGCGGCCGAGACGACGGCGGCGTCGGTCATGTACACGGCGTCGTTCATGTTCCACGCGCCGATCTCGACCACGCATGTCATCACCTCCGCGATCATGGGCGTGGGCTCGACCAAGGGCTCGCGCGCGGTGCGCTGGGGGGTCGCGAAGAACATCGTGCTCGGCTGGTTCATCACCATGCCGGCTGCCGCGGCGGTCGCCGCGTTCAGCTACTGGATCGTGTATCTCGCGTTCGGGTGAGCCCGCCCCACGCGTGAGCGGCGCGTAACGGACACGGGCCCGCCCCCTGGTAGTCACAGGGGGCGGGCCCGTTGCCTTGCGGCGGCACCGCCATGCAGCGCCGCAAGGCGGCTCGGAAGGGGACCGGTCTATCCGAAGCGGCCCGAGATGTAGTCCTCCGTGGCCTGCACCGACGGGTTGGAGAAGATCCGCTCGGTGTCGTCGATCTCGACGAGCTTGCCCGGCTGGCCGACGCCCGCGAGGTTGAAGAACGCCGTACGGTCCGAGACGCGGGCGGCCTGCTGCATGTTGTGCGTCACTATGACGATCGTGAAGCGCTCCTTCAGCTCCCCGATCAGGTCCTCGATGGCGAGGGTGGAGATCGGGTCCAGCGCCGAGCAGGGCTCGTCCATGAGCAGGACCTGCGGCTCGACGGCGATCGCGCGGGCGATGCACAGACGCTGCTGCTGGCCGCCGGAGAGGCCCGCTCCCGGCTTGTTCAGCCGGTCCTTGACCTCCTTCCAGAGATTGGCGCCCTGGAGGGACTTCTCGACGATGCCGTCCAGCTCGCTCTTGCGGACGCGGCCGCCGTTGAGCCGGACGCCCGCGGCGACGTTGTCGTAGATCGACATGGTCGGGAAGGGGTTCGGCCGCTGGAAGACCATGCCGACCGTGCGGCGCACGGAGACCGGGTCCACGCCGGGGCCGTAGAGGTTCTCGTCGTCCAGCATCACCTTGCCCTCGACGCGGCCGCCGGGGGTGACCTCGTGCATGCGGTTCAGGGTGCGCAGGAAGGTGGACTTGCCGCAGCCGGAGGGGCCGATGAAGGCGGTCACGGAGCGGGGTTCGACGGTCATCGAGATGTCCTCGATGGCCTTGTGGTTGCCGTAGTAGGCGTTCAGGCCGCCGACGTCGATGCGCTTGGCCATGTGAATCAACTTCTTTCGCGACCGCGGTCAGCGGCTGGATTGCTTGGATGGTCGGGCTGCGCTTCGCTGTGGCTCCGGCCGGTCGCCGCACCCTCGTTCCTCGGGCACGACCCCGGCCTCCGCCTCAGCTCAGCCTCGCCCTGCCTTGGGGGCCTTCCAGCGGGCGATGCCGCGGGCGACCAGGTTCAGGATCATGACGAAGGCGATGAGCACCAGGGCCGCTGCCCAGGCGCGGTCGTAGCTGGCCTCGTTGCCGGCCGCCCACTGCTCGTAGATGTAGTACGGCAGCGAGGACTGGGCTCCGTCGAAGGGGTTGTTGTTGATGACCTGGGAGCCGAACACCAGGAGCACGATCGGGGCGGTCTCACCGGCGATGCGGGCGACCGCGAGCATCACACCGGTGGCGATGCCGCCGATGGCGGTGGGCAGGACCACCTTGAGGATCGTGCGCCACTTGGGTACGCCCAGGGCGAGGGAGGCCTCGCGCAGCTCGTTGGGGACGAGCTTGAGCATCTCCTCGGTGGAGCGGACCACCACGGGCATCATCAGGATCGACAGGGCCATCGAACCGGCGAAGCCGGAGTAGCCGAAGTCGAGCATGATGATCCAGAAGCTCAGGATGAACAGGCCCGCGACGATCGACGGGATGCCCGTCATGACGTCCACGAAGAACGTGACGGCCTTCGCGAGCCGGCCGCGCCCGTACTCCACCAGGTAGATGGCGGTCAGCAGGCCGACCGGGGCGGAGATGGCGGTGGCGATGCCGACCTGCTCCAGGGTGCCGATGATCGCGTGGTAGACGCCGCCACCGGGCTGGATGGTCAGGACCCCGGACATCGAGTGGGAGAGGAAGCCGCCGTCGAGGACCTTGCTGCCCCGGGCGACGGTCTCCCAGACCAGGGAGATCAGCGGGACGACGGCGCACAGGAAGCAGACCCACACCAGGCTGGTGGCGAGGCGGTCCTTGGCCTGTCGGCGGCCTTCGACACGGTTGGCGAGGGCGAACATCCCGATGACGAAGAGCAGCCCGGCGATCAGGCCCCACTGGATCGGGCTGCCGAGCCCGGCGCCGAGTCCGATGCCGACGGCCATGGCGACCGCGCCGAGCGCGAGGGCCGGCGGGGTCCAGCGCGGCAGCCGGGGCTGGTGCAGGGTGTACGGGCGCGGGGTGCCGTCGGCGACCGGCGGCTTGTCCATGGTCACGCTCATGCCGTGTACTCCTTGCGGCGCGCGATGATCATCCGGGCGGCGCCGTTGACCAGCAGGGTCAGCACGAACAGCACCAGGCCGGAGGCGATCAGGGCGTCCTTGCCGATCTCACCGGACTCCTTGAAGCTGCTCGCGATGTTCTGGGCGAACGTGCCGCCACCGGGGTCGAGCAGGCTCGTGCCGATCAGGAAGCTCGGGGACAGGACCGTCGCCACCGCCATGGTCTCGCCGAGGGCGCGGCCGAGGCCGAGCATCGAGGCGCTGATGACGCCCGAGCGGCCGAACGGCAGGACCGACATCCGGATGACCTCCCAGCGGGTCGCGCCGAGCGCGAGCGCGGCCTCCTCGTTCATCCTCGGGGTCTGCAGGAAGACCTCGCGGCTGACGCTGGTGACGATCGGCAGGATCATGATCGCCAGCAGGATGCCGATGGTGAAGAGCGAGCGGGCGGCACCGTCGTGGTACTCGAAGACGCCGGTCCAGCCGAGGTAGTCGTTCAGCCAGCTGTAGAGGCCGCCGAGGTGGGGCACCAGGAACAGGGCGCCCCACAGGCCGTAGACGATGGACGGGACGGCGGCGAGCAGGTCGATCACGTAGCTCAGCGGTGTCGCGAGCTTGCGCGGTGCGTAGTGCGAGACGAAGAGCGCGACCCCGATGGCGACGGGCACGGCGATCAGCATCGCGATCAGCGAGCTGACGACGGTACCGAAGGCCAGCACCGCGATGCCGAAGGCCGGCGGGGTGGAGTTGGCGCTCCACTCGAAGGTGGTGAAGAAGTTGCCCTCGTTGTGCGAGAGGGCGTTCACGGCCCGCACGGCGAGGAAGACGGCGATCGCAGCCATGATCACCAGGAGCAGGATGCCGGAGCCGCGGGAGAGCCCGAGGAAGATCCGGTCACCGGGGCGGGTGGCCGACTTCGCCTGCTCGGCCGGGGCCGGGGCGCCTGACAAGGGCGGCGGGGCTGCTGAAGTTGCGGGAGTTATGTCCATTTTGTATCCACGGGTTCTCCGGTCTGCGGAGCCGGCTTCGGCTCCTGGCGCGGCGGTGCACCGGATGGTGCGGCCGGACCCCGGGAGCGGGGGCCGGCCGCACACGGTCAGGAGAGGCTCGCGACGTTCTCGCGGACCTTCGTCGCGATCTCGGCGGGCAGCGGGGCGTAGCCCATCTCCTTGAGGACGGCCTGGCCGTCCTCGCTCGCGATGTAGGTCAGGAAGGACTTCGTGGCGGGCAGGGTCTCGCCCTTGTTGCCCTTGTCGCCGACGACCTCGTACGTCACCAGGGTGATCGGGTAGGCGCCGTCGGCCTTGGTGGCGTAGTTGAGCTTGAGCGCGAGGTCCTTGCCGGTGCCGACGATCTTCGCCTCGGCGATGGCCTTGGACGCGTTGTCGGGGGTGGCCTCGACCGGGGCGGAGGCGCCGGTGTTGAGCTTCACCGTCTTGATCGAGTTGGCGGTCGCGTAGGAGAGCTCGAAGTACGAGATCGCGCCCGCGGTCTGCTTGACCTGCGAGGACACCCCGGCCGAGCCGTCGGCGGACTGGCCGCCCTTGGCCTTCCACGCCTTGGCGGGCTCGTACGGCCAGGACTTGTCGGCGGTGGCCTTGAGGTACTTGGTGAAGTTGTCCGTGGTGCCCGACTCGTCCGAGCGGTGGAACGCCTGGACCTTGAGGTCGGGGAGCTTGGCGCCCGGGTTGAGCTTCTTGATCGCCTCGTCGTTCCACTTCTCGATCTTCGAGTCGAAGATCTTCGCGAGGGTGTCCGCGTCCAGGACCAGGTTGTCCACGCCGGGGACGTGGTAGCCGATGGCGATCGGGCCGCCGAGCAGCGGGAGGTTGATGCCCTGGCCGCCCTTGACGACCTGCTTGGACTTCGCGACCTCATCCGGCTTGAGCGCCGAGTCGGAGCCCGCGAAGGCGGTCTTGCCCTGGAGGAACTCCTGGATGCCCGCGCCGGAACCGGTGGGCTTGTAGTTGATCTGCACGTCCTTGCAGGCCGCCATGTAGTTCTTGACCCACAGGTCCATGGCGTTCTTCTGCGCGGACGAGCCCGAGGCCAGCAGCTGGCCCTTGCCCTCGCACTTGATCTTGCCGGAACCCTGGGTGGAGCCCCCGCCGGTGGAGCCGCCGCCGCTGTTGTCGTCCGAGCCGCACGCGGTGAGTACCAGGGCACCGGAAACGGCGATGGCGCCGAGGGCGACTGCGCGGAGTCGGTTCTTACGCTGAAGCTTCACTTTCGGGTGTTCCTTTCGGGAGCCGCCGCGAGGCGGCGTGCGAGAGGTCGGTGGTGCTGTTCCGCTGAGCGGCCAGTCGGCCTGCGCCGCGCTTGATCACACGGGCTGACCTGCTGATTCATAGTGTTCGGCGGCACGGGGGCGGGGCCTGTTCGGCCGATCGGCTCGCACCTTCCACGGTCGAAATTAGGCAGAACAGGTGAAGCGGTCGATGGGGAAGAGTGAACGGAAGGTGAACCTCGGCCGTCAGTGTGGTGGCCCTGGCCAAAGGCCGGTTTCCAGCCGAGTCCGTGAGAGATCTCTATCGGTTTTCGATCCTCCGTGGCACCATCCGTTTCTCGTGTGACGGCATGTCAGGCGTGGGGGCGGAAGTCGCGGAGGTGGCCTGTGAGGCGGAACGGCGGCGTGATCGCGGGTTCTACGGCGAGGCGTACGGGGCATGTGCGGGGTTTCGGCCGCACACGAGCCAGACGCACGGCCGTGGCGACCGCGCTCGTGTGTGCGGTCGTGACGGGAGTGATCGTCACACCGGGCGTGGCCTACGCGGACCCCAGCCCCACGCAGCGGAGCCTGGAGGATGTCCACAAGGAGGTGGAAGACCTCTACCGCAAGGCGGAATCCGCCACGGACGCCTATAACGCGGCGAGCGAGGCGCAGTCCCGCCAGGAGAAGTCGATCGTGGAGATCGCCCGCTCGGTGACCGCCGCCCAGCAACGCATGACCCGCCTCAAGAACCAGGCCGGGGCCCTGGCCCGCTCCCAGTACCGCGCCGGCGGCATGCCGGACGGCGCCCGGCTCTTCTTCGACGCCGCCCCCGACTCCTTCCTCGACGGCGTCTCCCTCGCCCACAAGGGCGAACAGGCCACCCGCGGGCTGCTCGCCCAGGTCGCGGCCACCCGGAAGAAGCTCGACGGCTACGCGAAGGCCGCCGACGAACGCTGGAAGAAGCTCGACGGCGAGCGGAAGAAGAAAGAGGACGCGAAGAAGGAGATCGAGACCCGGCTGAAGGACGCCAAGCGGCTCGAGGAGCGGCTGGAGGAGAAGGAACGGCAGCGGCTGCGCCGGATCGAGGAGGAACGCGCCCGGGAGGCACAGCGCGCGTGGCTCGCCACGGAGGCCGTGAAGACGGTCACCCTCAAGGAGGCGGGTACGAATGCGAGTGCCTCGACCTCTGCCTCGACCACGGAGGGTGGTCGGGCGGTTGCCTTCGCGACGGCGCAGATCGGCAAGAACTACGTCTGGGGCGCGGTGGGCCCCGACACGTTCGACTGCTCCGGCCTGACCCTGAGGGCCTGGGAGGCCGCCGGCCACTCGATCCCCCGCACGTCACAGGAGCAGTGGCGCCAGCTCCCCAAGGTCGACGTCAAGGACATGCGCCCCGGTGACCTGGTCATCTACTTCAAGGACGCCAGCCATGTGGCCATGTACGTCGGCGACGGCACGATGGTCCACGCGCCGCGGCCCGGCCGTCAGGTGACGTTGGCCGGGGCGGGGTCGATGCCGATTCTGGGCGTGGTGCGGCCGCCGCTGCGCGGCGGGCTTTGACGGTTGCCTCGTGCGGCGCCGTTGCCGCTGCGCGGGGCGGTGTCCGCTGCGCGGGGCTGTTTCGGTGCGGTGTCGGGTCTGCGCGGGCCTGGGTGGTGGGTTGGTTTTGGCTTTCTCCCAACGAAAAAAACAACCCCCCCCCCC
>NZ_JBVIQR010000057.1:0-26422 GCF_055576875.1 Streptomyces sp. NPDC033229
AGCCCACTATCCGGGTTCGTAAGTGATCCAGGTCCCATGAGCGGCCTCACACCACACCCCCCACCCCCACACACCACGTAAGCAGCCGGACACACACATCGTGCGCATCGGCCGGGCGGTCGGTTCAGCGCCGCAGACCGTGCTCTGACGGCACCTCCCCGGCGCCCAGTACCCGCGCGTGGTCGTCGACGGTGAGCGTGCGCCCGTGTGCGAAGGCCGCCGTGAACCCGTCCTCTCCCAGCGCCGCGCGCGCTCGCGCGGCGGCCCTGTCGACATCGGTGCGTTCGGGACCCGGGAGCGTTGCGTCGACGGACTCGCGGAGGGTGGTGGCCGTGCCGAGGAGCTCGGCGGCGTGGCGGGGGTCGCCGCCCGTGGCCCGGGCGCCGGCCAGCCCTTCCAGGGCCAGGGCGACGGCGCGGGGGTCGCCGGTCCTGCGGGCCGCCGCCAGACCGTCGAGGTGGAGTTCCAGCGCGCGCCCCGCCGCACCGCGCTGTTCGGCGACGTAACCGAGCTGCGCGAGGATCAGGGCGGCGCCGGAGTCGACGCCCAGTCGGCGGTTCCACTCCAGCCAGGGGAGAAGGTGCCGCTCGGCGACGTCGAGGTCGCCTCGGCGGCGGGCACCGAGGGCCAGACCTGTTTCGGCGAACTGTTCCGCGGGCCGGTGGGACTGTTGCGCGGCGAGCCGTCCGGCGCGTTCGTGGAACTCGGTGGCACGCGCATCGTCACCGGTCAGCAGGGCGACGCGGCCGAGCCTGGCCAGCCGGAAGGAGACCTCGGTCCACAGTTCCAGCTCCTCGGCCCCGCGCACGCCCTCGTGGTGCAGGCGGGCCGCCTCCTCGTACGCTCCGGCGATCTCGGCGAGTGTCCCCAGATGCTCCGAGGCCCGCAGTCGGCCCCATCGGTCGCCCAGCTCCGCGAAAAGGGCCGCGCTCCGCTCGGCGCTGCGGCGCAGTGCGGGCAGGTCACCCCGGAAGCCCGACCGGGTCGCTTGGGTGATCAGTACCGCCGCCGTGCCCCAGCGGTCGCCGAGCGCGCGGAACTCCTCCAGCAGGCCGTCGAGCGCGTCGCCGCCCGTGGGGCCGTCGAAGCCGCAGCGCACGTGGTCGAGCAGCCAGCGGGCCCGGGGTGTCGCGGCTGCGTAGGTTTCGCTGTGTGGCGCACCATCGCCGGTGAGCAAGGAGAAGGCCGCGCGCGTCGCCCGTGCGCTGTCCCGGGCCATCGGCGCGCCCCCGGCACATCCCAGCGCGAGATCCAGTGAGCGGAGGGCCTCACCGAGGCGCCCGCGCAGGAACCAGTACCAGGACATCGCGTTGACCAGGCGCAGGGCGAGCGCGGCGTCCCCGTGCTCCACGGCGGTCTCCAGCGCCGCCCGTACGTTGGCTGTCTCGCCGTCGAGACTGCGCAGCCACCGTCGCTGATCGTGGCCGTACAGATGGGGTTCCGCCGTTTCCACGGCAGCGGCGTAGTGAGCCGCGTGCCGCAGCCGCGCGGCCTCGTGCTCGCCCGCTTCACGGAGCCGCTCCCCGCTGTACGCCGTGACGGATTCGAGCGTGCGGTAGCGGGTCGGCCCCGTGCCGTCGGCCGTCACGACGAGCGAGCGGTCGACGAGCCGGGTGAGGACGTCGAGTACGTCCTCGGTCCGTACGCCTCGTGCCGCGCACACCACTTCGGCGGCGGCCAGGTCGAATCCTCCGGAGAACACGGCCAGCCGGCTCAGTACGGTCCGTTCGGGTGCGGTCAGCAGCTCCCAGCTCCAGTCGATCATCGCGCGCAGCGTGCGCTGACGTGCGGGGGCGTCCCGCCGTACCTGGTTCAGCAGCCGGAACCGGTCGTGCAGACGGTCGGCCAGCGCGTGTACCCCCAAGGTCCGCACGCGCGTGGCGGCCAGTTCCAGGGCCAGCGGGATGCCGTCGAGGCGACGGCAGATGAGGGCCACGGCTTCGCTGTTGTCCACGTCCAGGACGAAGCCGGGGGCGGACGCCGCCGCGCGGTCCGAGAAGAGCCGCACGGCATTCGCTTCGGTCAGCGGGGCGACGGCGTCCAAGGTCTCGCCCGAGATGGCGAGCGGTTCCTGGCTGGTGGCGATGATGTGCAGTCGTGCCGACCGGCGCAACATGTGCTCGGCGAGTGCGGCGGCGGGCTCGATGACATGTTCGCAGTTGTCGAGGACGAGCAGCATGTGCCGTGAGCCGATGGTCCGGGTGAGCCGGTCCACCGCCCCGCCCGGCCCCGACTCGCGAGGCGTGTCGTCGCGCACGCCCAGGGCCGCCGCGACGGTCTCGGCCACCTCCTGCCGGGTGCCGGCGAGTTCGACGAGCCGTACGCCGTCGGCGAAGGAGTCCGCCAGCCGTGCCGCCGCCTCCAGGGCCAGCCGGGTCTTGCCGACCCCGCCGGGGCCGGTGAGTGTCACGAGCCGGCTCGACGCCGTCGCCGCGCATATCCGGGCGACGGCGTCGTCGCGTCCGACCAACGCGGTGAGCGGGGCGGGCAGATTGGTGCGAGCCGTGGTGACAGAGGGGGCCGGCGCGGGACCCGGGGCCAGCTCGGGGTCCTGCTCCAGGACAGCCTGATGGAGAGCGGTCAGCGCGGCACCGGGGTCGAGGCCGAGTTCGTCGGCGAGCCGCTGCTTGAGATCCCGGTAGGCGTCCAGCGCCTCTGTCGGGCGCCCTGCTCGGTACAGGGCCCGCATATGGGCGCCGCGTAGCCTTTCCCGCAGCGGATGCTGGGCGACCGCGCCCGTCAACTCGTCTGCCAGGGTGGCGTGTTCGCCGAGTTCCAGACGGATCTCGGCGAGCTCTTCCGTCAGCGTCAGTCGCTGTTCCTCCAGGCGGGCGGCCTCCGCCCGTGCGAAATCGGCGTCACGGAAGTCGGCGTACGCCTCTCCGCGCCAGAGGCCGAGGGCGTCCGCGAGCAGCGTTGCCTTCGCCCGTGGTTCACCGGTCGCGTGCGCGCGGGTGACGAGTGCGGCGAACCGTCCGGCGTCCACGGCGTCGTCCGTGACGCGCAGGGTGTAGCCGGCCGGCCCGTACTCCACCAGTCCTCGGGCGCCCGGTTCGGCCTTCTCCAGGGTTCTGCGCAGCTGGGAGACCTTGGTCTGGAGGGAGTTGCCGGGGTTTCCCGGAAGCGCCTCGCCCCACAGGTCGTCGACCAACCGGTCCACGGGGACGGGCCGCCCGTGACGCACCAGCAGATCGGCGAGCAGGGCCCGGACCTTCGGCTCGGGCACGGCGACGGGAGAGCCGTTTTCGGTGGTCACGTTCAGCGGGCCCAGCACGTCGAATCGCATGGCGTCACGCTAACGGGCGGCCCTCAGTGGCTCGTGCGCGCACCGTCAGTGGTTCGTGCGCGGCCCTGTCCATGGTGGTCACATCAGCCGGTCACAAGCAGCAACGGAAGAGGAACGACCATCATGAACGACATCGTGACGCACACCGTCTCCCGGGAGATCCACCTCGTCTCGCGCCCCGTGGGAACCCCGATTCCCGAGAACTTCGCCCAGGTCACCACCGCGGTACCGGAACTCGCGGAAGGGCAGGTCCTCGTCCGTAACACGTGGATGTCCGTGGACCCGTACATGCGCGGCCGGATGGACGACGCCCCCTCGTACATCCCGCCGTTCCCGCTGGGCGTCGCCATGGAGGGAAGCGCGGTCGGTGACGTGGTGGCTTCCCGTGACGCGTCGGTACCGGTCGGCGCGACCGTCTCGCACTTCCTGGGGTGGCGCGAGTACGCGGTCCTCGACGCCGCGGCCGTGACCGTGGTGGACACCTCGTCGGCCCGGCCGCAGGACTATCTCGGGGCGCTGGGCACCACGGGCCTGACCGCGTACGCGGCCCTCACCCGGGTCGCCCCGGTCCGCGAGGGAGACGTGGTGTTCGTCTCCGCCGCGGCGGGCGCGGTCGGCAGCGTCGCCGGACAGCTGGCCAGGAAGCTCGGCGCCTCCCGGGTGATCGGATCGGCGGGCGGCCCGGCCAAGACCAAGAAGCTGCTCGACGACTTCGGATACGACGCCGCCGTCGACTACCGCCAGGGCCGGCTCGGCGAACAGCTCGCCCAGGCCGCACCCGAAGGCATCGACGTCTACCTGGACAGTGTGGGCGGCGACCATCTCCAGGCGGCGATCACCGCGATACGGCCCGGTGGTCGGATCGCCCTCGTCGGCGCGATCAGCGGCTACAACACCACAGAACCGGCCTCCGGCCCCGACAATCTCTTCCAGGCCGCCGCCAAGGAAGTGACCCTGCGCGGCATGCTCGTCAGCAGCTATTTCACGCTCTTCCCCGAGTGGATCGGACAGGCCGCAGGCTGGCTCGCCGACGGCACACTGCGCACCGAGGAAACCGTCACCGAGGGCATCGAAGGGGCACCCGGCGCCTTCCTGGGCATGATGCGCGGCACGAACACCGGCAAGGCACTGGTCCGCCTGGGGACCGGGCGGCGATGACCACGCATACGGACAGTGCCTGACGAGAGGGCCGTTACCCCCCGGTCCCCGTATGAATGTTCCCCCTTGGCGGCCACGGTGGGTGAGCTATGTTGAGCGGGAGAAGGACGAGAGGGAGACCACCAGTGCCATCAGGGCAGCAGGCACGCGCGCAGGCGTCCGCGATCACGCCGGGAAAGCGGTCTCCGGGGGCGGAGCCGCTTCCCGCGGACAAGGTTCGCGCCTTGTTCGGCGACCACCGGTTGTCTCCCGCGCAACGGCGCATCGCGCGCTACATCACCGACCACCTCACCGAGGCCGCGTTCCTGTCCATCACGGACCTCGCGGAGCGGGTGGGGGTCAGCCAGCCGTCGGTGACCCGCTTCGCGTCCTCCCTGGGATTCAGCGGGTACCCCGGACTCCGGGAGGCCCTGCAGCCCATCGCGCTGAGCGCGGTCGCGAGGTCCACGGGAACGCGGGAGGAGGACCGCCGCAACGAGCTGCAGGCGGCCGTGGACGCGGAGATCGCGAGCCTGGAGAGCCTGCGCCGGGTGTTCGCCGACCCCGACCAGGTGCTCGACCTCGGCCGTGAACTCGCCCGGTCCGTCCCGCTGACGGTCCTGGGCCTGCGGATCTCCGTCTCGCTGGCGGAGTACTTCGCGTACGCGGCGAAGCGGATCCATCCGGACGTGCGGCTCGTCTCCCGCGGCGGCAGCGTGGCCTACGACGCCCTGCTCCAGTCACGGGAGGCGGGCGGGACGTGGGTGCTGGCGTTCGCGATGCCGAGACACGCCAAGGAGATGCTGGCGGCGATGCGGGCCGCGCGCAGCACGGGGCTGCGCATCGCGCTGATCACGGACCAGACGCTCGGACCGCTGGTGGAGGAGGCCGACGTGGCCCTCACCGCCGGCACCGGCTCCCGCCTTGTCTTCGACTCCTACGCGGCCCCCGGAGTCCTGTCCGCGGCCATCCTCCAGGCCATGGCCGACGCCGACCCCGAGCGCACACAGCTCCGGCTGGAGAAGTATGAGCAGGCCGCTGAGCAGCACGACTTCTTCCTCGAACACTGACAGCGGTCGGCGCCCCGCCCTCCGGTCCGCCCCGGCATACACCTCTGCCGGGGCGGACCGGACTTTTTTGGCATCTGAGCGAATGAAAATTTTCATACTCTTGATTACTCGGCAGTAAATATATTTACTGCAGGTGGCACCGGGGCCCGCAACGGGCTGCAGCCGGCAACAGCGCTCGCGACGGCGAGCCCCCGGGGCAAATGGACGAACATCCAGGGACGACAACCTCCTCGTCGGCCCGAAGATGTTCTGTTCCGGGTAGTCCGCTCCCCTCGGATGGCCCCCCGGAGGCCCCGGTCACCCCCTGGACCGGGGCCACCGGCATGTCCTCGTGCGGTCACCAGGACGCCGCACCGCCCTCCGCCTCCGTGGATGCGGGAGGCAGAGGGCGGGTCGGTTGCCGGTTGCCCGGAGGGTCAGCCTGTGATGATCGCCGGGTCGCTCACCCCTGGCTCGCCGTTCTCGACATGTCCCGCGAACCTGCGCAGGAACGTACTGTCCTTGTCGGACGTCACGGACAGGTCGTACCACCGTCGGCTGTCACGCAGATCCACGGTGTGGACCACGCGCCCGCCCGCCCGCACCGCGACCGTCTCCCGCCTGCCGCCGTAGGCGTTGGTGATCGTGAGACGGCAGTCGGAGCCGCCCGCGTTGGTGAGGGTCAGGGCGATGCGTCCGCTGTCCGCCTCGTGGCGGGCGGTCACCTCGGGGCCCGCGGCGTTGCCGGGGCCCTTGAAGGTGCGCAGGAAGCCGTTCGGGCCGAACACCGACAGGTCGTGGGTGCCCTTCGAGTAGGCGGAGTTCCAGGTGTCGGAGAGCTTCTTGCCGGCCTCGGTGGTGTACGTCCACGGCCCGTCCGTGCGGTTCCCGGACGTCACGGTGAAACACACCCCGGCCGCCGCGCCGCCGCTGAAGGTGAGCGTGAAACGCCCGGTCGAGGGCGTCGCGGAGCCGTCCACCCATGGCTCGTAGGGCAGGGGACGGGTGCGCTTGGCACCCTTCTCCTGCTTGGGCAGGGAGGGGGCGGCGGGGGGCTTCGGCACGTAATCGGGGTGCCGGTTGTTGTCCTTGGGCCGGTACGCGTCGGTGCCCGGGAGCGAGGCGTGCCCGGTGTCCGCCAGCCGGAAGTCGAAGGCAGAGGTGAGGTCGCCGCAGATGGCCCGCCGCCAGGGGGAGACATTGGGCTCGCCCACGCCGAAGCGGCGCTCCATGAACCGGAGGATGGACGTGTGGTCGAAGACCTCCGAGCAGACATAGCCCCCCGTGCTCCAGGGCGAGACCACGATCATGGGGACGCGCTGGCCGAGCCCGTAGGGACCCGCCCCGTAGTGGCCGTTCCCGGCGAAGACGTCGAGCTTGGTGTCCACGGTGGAGGCGCCCTGTGCGGCCGAGGCCGGCGGGAAGGGCGGGGTGACGTGGTCGAAGTAGCCGTCGTTCTCGTCGTACGTGATGAAGAGCGCGGTTCTGCTCCACACCTCGGGGTCGGAAGTGAGGGCGTCCAGCACCTGGGAGATGTACCAGGCGCCGTAGTTCACCGGCCAGTTGGGGTGCTCGGAGAATGCCTCCGGGGCGGCGATCCAGGAGATCTGCGGCAGCTTGCCCGCCTTCACGTCGGCCCTGAGGCCGTCGAAGTAGCCGTCGCCGTTCTTCACGCTCGTGCCGGTGCGCGCCTTGTCATAGAGGGGATCGCCGGGCTTGGCGTTGCGGTACTTGTTGAAGTACAGCAGCGAGTTGTCACCGTAGTTGCCGCGGTACGCGTCGTTGATCCAGCCCCACTTGCCGGCCGCGTCCAGGCCGTCACCCGTGTCCTGGTACACCTTCCACGAGATCCCGGCCCGCTCCAGCCGCTCGGGGTAGGTGGTCCAGTCGTAGCCGGCCTCCTCGTTGCCGAGGACGGGGCCGCCGCCCTTGCCGTCGTTCCCGGTGTGACCCGTCCACATGTAGTAGCGATTGGGATCGGTGGCTCCGATGAAGGAGCAGTGATAGGCGTCGCAGACGGTGAACGCGTCGGCCAGCGCGTAGTGGAACGGAATGTCCTCGCGCGTCAGATACGCCATGGTGCCCGCGGACTTGGCGGGAATCCACTGGTCGTACTTGCCCTGGTTCCAGGCCTTGTGGCCGCCGGCCCAGTCGTGGTTGAGGCCCGCGATGAACTGCATCCCGAGGTCCTTCGCGTCCGGCCGGAAGGGCAGCACATCCTTGCGGCCGTCCGACTGGTGCCAGACCGACTTCCCGCTGCCCAGGGTCACCGGGCGCGGGTCACCGAATCCGCGGACGCCCTTCAGGGAACCGAAGTAGTGATCGAACGAACGGTTCTCCTGCATCAGCACGACGATGTGCTCGACGTCCTTGATGGTGCCGGAACGTCGCTTGGCGGGAATGGCGGCAGCACGGTCGATGCTGTTCGACAGGGCGGCGAAGCCCGCCGTCGCGCCGGCGATCTGCAGGAAGCGCCGCCGATTGAGTTCAGCCATGAGTGTGGGGACCTCTTGGAGTGTGAGGGCTGGATCGAACAGAGTGCTCCAAGGGCAACGAGCGCCGGGGAAGAGGACGTGTCGTCAGGGTGAAGCAGCGCGGTACGTGTGGCGAACGTCGTCATAGAGGCATGCTGCCTCCTCCTCGCACGAGACGGGCGGACCGGCACATGGAGTTCCGGCCGCGAGGATATAGCGGGAGGCGAGCAGAGTGAACAGGGCGTACTACCGAGTCTGTTGAGACCTTCTCGCGCTGCCACCGCCCCTTCGACGTCATCACCGCTGTGTCGCCGCTCCGCCCTCACCCCCCAGGGCGGCACCGGTGGCCCGCAGTGCGGCGGTCACCGGCTGAAAGAAGGTCTCGCCGCCTTGGGCGCAGTCACCACTGCCGCCGGAGGTGAGCCCCACGGCCGCGTCGTCGGCGAACAGCGAGCCTCCGCTGTCGCCGGGCTCCGCGCACACGTCCGTTTGTATGAGGCCGTTCACGATGTCTCCGTTGCCGTAGTTCACCGTGGCGCCGAGTCCGGTCACGGTGCCGTCGTGCAGCCCGGTCGTGCTGCCGACCCGCTGTACCCGCATGCCCACATTCGCCTCGGCGGCCCCGTTGATCTGCTGGACCGTGCCGTTCAAGAGGTCGACCGCGCTCGCCGCCGGGGCGTTGGGGTCGTCGTAGGTCACCAGGGCGAAGTCACTGCCGGGGAACTGCGACTCGGCGACCGTGCCCAGCGGAGTGCCGCCCGTCTGGTCCGCCGTCCACGTCCGCGAAGCGTTGCCGCAGTGACCCGCCGTGAGGAACGCCGGTGCCCCCTGGACGGTGACGTTGAAGCCGAGGGAGCAGCGCGAACCCCCGCCGAAGATGGCCCGGCCACCGAGGGGCGCACCGGCGGCCGGGGCGTCACCACGGGCCCGGGTCCGTGAGCCGGACCGCCCGTGGCCGGCCGGCGGAGGGCTGCCCTCGTACCGCTTGAACTCGCCCGATGACCGTTTGACGCGCACCAGCCCGCCCATACGGTCGGTGACCTTCGTGAGGGTGTCGAGCTTGGCGCCGGTCACCGTCCGGTCGGCGGTGACCACCACCTTGTTGGTCTTCGGGTCGATCGACCAGGCGGTGCCGGGCACCGAGGCCCGGTCGCTCAGCGTCCGGGTAGCGCCCCGCAGCGCGGCGGTGCTGTTCCGCACGATCCGTGGTACGGCACCGGTGGCCTTGACGCGCCGCGCGGCTTCCTCGGCCGTGACGTTCACGACCATCCGGCCCGTGGAGCCGTCCAGGTACCAGCCCGCCGTCTTCTCCCGGACACCCGGTTCGAGGGATGCAGCGAGGTGCGCGGCCGATTGCGAGGTGAAGGTGCGAGGAGCCCCGGGCTCGTCCCTGCCGGGTTTGTCGGTGCTCGCGTCGGCGTGCGGAAGCAGCGTCGCCGCCGCCCCTACGGCGGCGGCTGCGGCGACGGCGAGGGCTCCTCGGCGACGATTGACACGACGGTGGTTCAACGGATCGACCTCCGGATCGGGGCGTGATGCGTATGGATGGCGGGGAATTCATGGGTGCCGGTGTCCGTACGCGCTTGCCGTCCAGTACTACGGGCCCGATGCCGACGGGTCTCACGGCTGCTCAAGGTGTGATGAATTCCCGGTGTGCGCCGTCCCGCGGCCGTATGCTTCCTCGTTCGCGCTCGGCCTCGTTCGCGCTCGGCCGCGACACCCGCGCCCGCGGGGCCGCCCGGTGAGTCGCTCAGGGAGGGGGACCAAGGTGTCCGTACCCACCGCCGAAGGCCACAGCGCCCCGCACCGGACGCCGGCGCGACGCGCCCTGGTCGCGGGCTCGGTGGGCAACTTCATCGAGTGGTACGAGTTCGGGGCGTACGGCTACTTCGCCACCGTCTTCGCCGCCAACTTCTTCAGCGCGGATACGGGGGACGGCACCGAGAGCCTCGTCAAGACCTACGCGTCGTTCGCGCTGGCCTTCTTCTTCCGGCCGATGGGGGCGGCGCTGTTCGGCAGGGTCGGGGCCCGCCATGCTGGCGGAGATGTTTCCCACCAGGGTGCGCTGCACGGGACTGGGACTGGCCTACTCGCTGGCCAACGCGGTCTTCTCGGGCTGCGCCGGCCTCATCATCACCGAGTTGGTCAAGCACACGGCCAACTCCGACATCCCGGCCTACTACACCGCGGTTACCTGCGCGATCAGTGCGGTCGCGCTGCTGACGCTGCGCGGGGACGACCATCGGCGCGCGTTGCGCGACTGAGGCAGAGAACTGAAGGGGAGAAGGGACGGGTGACCATGCGGGTGATCGGTTTGATGTCGGGGACCTCGTACGACGCCGTCGACGCGGCGGCGGCCGATCTGCGGATCGAGGGGGACACCCTCCGTCTGACCCCTCTCGGCACGATCGGCCAGGCGTACGGGGAGTGGCTCCGTGCCGAGATCGCCGCCGCTCTGCCTCCGGCACACACCACCCTCGAGACCGTATGCCGACTGGACACCCGCATCGGACAGGCCTTCGCCGCGACCGCCGACCGGGCCGTCCGTGAGCTGTGCGGAGGCCGGGCCGACCTCATCGCCTCGCACGGACAGACCGTCTTCCACTGGACGGAGAACGGCCGCGTCCACGGCACCCTGCAGATCGGCGGGCCCGCTTGGATCGCCGAGCGCACCGGAGTGCCGGTCGTCTCGGACTTCCGCTCGGCCGACGTGGCCGCCGGCGGGCAGGGTGCCCCGCTCGTCGGCATGGTGGACGTCATGTGGTTGCGCGACAGGCCCGGATGCCCGGTCGCGCTCAACCTCGGCGGCATCGCCAACATCACCGTGAGCGGCGGCGCCCGCGCGCCGTACGCCTACGACACCGGGCCCGGGAACGCCCTGATCGACGCGGCCGCCCGGTATCTCACCCACGGACGGTGTGCCATCGACGAACACGGCGCCATGGCCGCCCGGGGCAGAGTGTGCCGACCGCTCCTGGACCGGCTGCTCGACGAGCCGTACTACGCGCGCCCCGCCCCGAAGACCACCGGCAAGGAGCTCTTCCACCTGCCGTACCTGCTGACGGCCGCGGCGGGCCTGGAGCCCCTCGACTCCGATGACATCCTGGCCACGGTCACCGCGCTCACCGCACACACCGTGGCCTCCGCCGTCCGGGACTGCGGGGGCACCGAGGTCATCGCCTCCGGGGGCGGCACGCGCAATCCGACCCTGATGGCAATGCTGCGGGCCGAGCTCACCGGCGTCCCGGTGCGCACCTCCGACGAGTTGGGCGTGCCGGCGGAGGCCAAGGAGGCCTATGCCTTCGCGGTGCTGGGGTTCCTGACCGCGCACGGACTGACCGGAACGCTGCCGGGGTGCACCGGCGCCCGGCACGCGAGTGTCCTCGGCTCGATCACACCCGGTGGCGGACCCCTGCGACTGCCGGTCCCGGTGGCAGATGGCACACCCGTCCGGCTGCGGGTGGCCGGGCAGCCGTGAACAGCGTCGGCGAACCCCTGGCGCGTCAGGCCCGGGTGACTGCTGTCCCAGCTGTCTGTCGGGCCGTCGGCGAGGACGCGTAGGCTCCGCGCCCATGAACGACGACGTACGCAACATCGCCCTGGGGTTGGTGGCCAGTGGGGTCAGTGCCACCGCGGGCTGGTTCTTCCGCACCTACCTGTGGCGTCGGCAGCTCCGCCGCAAGCAGGAGTTCTTCGGGCTGCCGGGCGGTTCGGAGTGTCTCCTGGTGGTCAATCAGGATCCGAGCGCGAGCGGCCGCGGCGTCTCCCGTCACGACGCCTTCGCGCTCCTCGAACTGTCCGCCCTGATCAAGGAGTGCGGGGCGCACGCGGACATCGTGGTGCATGACGCCGCCCGCCAGGGCTTCGGGAGACGGACCGAATTCTGCGTGGGAGGCCCGGTCTCGAACCGGCGTACCGAGGCACATCTGCGCTCGATGCTGCCGGGCGTCGAGGTGAACACCGACTTCGAGAACGCCGCCGACGGTGGCGCGTTCACCGTCGGCGGCGAGTCCTACCGGCTGGAGAAGGGCACCGCGGAGTACGTGCTCCTCGCCCGGCTGACCGGCCCCGAGGGCGGCAGGCCGGTCTTCCTCGCCTCCGGTCAGCGGGGGATAACCAATCAGGCGGCCGTGCGCTATCTGGCCCGGCATCACGCCCGGCTCGCTCGTCGCCATGGGCCCGACGGTACGTTCTGCCTGTTGCTGAAGGTCGTCAACTCCGACGCGTACGGACCGGACATGGTGGAGCTGGTCGCCGACGTCACCGCCTCGGCGACCGCGGGGACGGTCACCGGCCGCTGACGGCATCCATGTCGGAGGACGCCAGGCCCTCACCTGCGACGACTGTTTGCACTAGTGCGAAAATGTATTGAAGCTAGTTCAAAATGCGGTTAGGGTCGCGCGTATGCCTTCCAAGACGCCCTCGCCCGTAACCCTGACCGGCCGCCATGTGCGCCTCGTGCCGCTGACGATGGAGCACCTCGGTGAACTCTTCGCAGCGGGAGGCGGGGACGAGGAGGTGTGGCGCTGGCAGGGGCCGACGCCGCACACGCGGGACGAATTCGCGGCCAAGCTCCGCGGCCTCCTCGAAGCCGCGGAGCGGGGCGAGTACCTTCCGTTCGCCGTCATTCACCGTGCGACCGGTCAGGCGGTCGGATGGACCACCTTCATGGACATCGACACGGACCATGAGCGTCTGGAGATCGGCTGGACCTGGTACGGCCGCGCGTTCTGGCGCACGGCGGTCAATTCCGAGACGAAGCTTCTGTTGTTGACGCACGCCTTCGAAGAGCTGGGCATGGGGCGTGTGCAGTTGAAGACGGACCACATGAACCACCGTTCGCAAGCCGCCATCGCCCGCCTCGGCGCCCAGCGCGAAGGCGTACTGCGTCACCACCGCCGACGCTCGGACGGCACCTGGCGGGACAGCGTCTACTTCTCCATCCTCGCCGAGGAGTGGCCCGCCATCAAAGCCCGCCTCAGCGCGCTGCTCTGACCGCCCCTCGGCAGGCGGTACTCACGTGTCCGGGGCGCGTCCCGCCCCGGCATCGGCGGCGGCCTTGTGCAACGAGCGCAGAGCGAGCAGCAGGATGCCGATGTCATCCAGATAGACGGGATCGGGCACCAGATCGACGGGGGAGACCAGGTAGAGCAGGGCTCCCCAGAAGATGATTTTCTTGTTGTCGGGGACGCCGGCGTCGCGCAGCAGGCGCCGGGCCCGGAAGAGCCGTACCGCCACGACCGCTGCGGCGACGGCCATCGCGGTGACCAGGACGGCGAGCAAGCCGACGAGTCCCCAGGATGTGCTGCTCATGCATCACCTCTACCCCGTCGCCACCGGCCCGCACGTGTGGACGCGCTGCGGATACCGGACGGATTGCCCGAAGCCGGCGGGCGTCAGCGGAGGAGAGCCGTTCGGAGCCGGCTCAGGAGGGCTGTGGCCGCGGGGCCGGAGAGGCCGGCCGTCCGCCAGGCCAGAGCGACCCGGCCGCGCAGCCGCGGCTCGGTGATCCGCAGCGTCCGCAGCCCGAAGGCCGACGCCGCCTCGGCGGGAAGCGCCGGGACGATGGCCACGCCGAGGCCACGGGCGGCGAGTTGCGCGAGGACGGGCGGGGCGGCCGCCTCGAACGCGATCCGGGGCCGGAACCCCGCATCCGCGCAGGCCCGTTCCAGCACCCCGCGCAGCCCCGTGCCGCGCGGCAGGCTGATCAGGGAGCGATCGCGGAGCGTGGCCAGCGGAAGGTCCGTGCGGCTCGCGTCGACGACAAGGGGATCGCCCGGAGCCATGGCCGCGACCAGGGGTTTGTCGATCAGCATCTGGACCGAGACGCCCGGCGGGGCCTCCTCGCCGGTGAGCCCGACCGCGGCGATGTCGAGTTCGCCGCGGCGCAGCGCGGCCAGCATCCGCTCCGACGTGTCCTCGGTGAGCGTGATCTCGACCTGCGGGTGGTCGTCATGGAAGTCGGCCAGGGCGGAGGCCACGTCGAACTCGGGGGTGACGGCGCCCGAGACGACACCGATCGTGACATGACCGCGCAGCAGGCCGGTGAACTCGTCCACGGTCTGCCGGGCCCCTTCGACGGCGGCCATCGCGGCCCGCGCGTACGGCAGGACGGCCTCGCCCACCTCCGTCAGGGTCACCGAGGAGCCGGAGCGGTCCAGCAGGGGCTGCCCGAGCTCGCGTTCGAGCAGCCGGATCTGGGAGCTGACCCCCGGCTGCGCGAGGTGCAGACGGGCGGCGGCACGGGTGAAGTTGGCCTCCTCCGCCACAGCGACGAAGTACCGCAACTGTCGAAGCTCCATAACCGCTGATTCTAGTCGTCAGACATAGGCGTTCTTGGACGTATGGCCGTGCGGCGGAGACCCTTGGAGGCATGGGGAAAGCACCACATCAAGGGGCGGCGGCGATGGGCATCAGAACCGCGATCGCGGCCGAACGCCGGGAGCTGGCGGACATGTTGGACGGATTGCCCGCCGACAGTTGGGACGCACCGACGCTGTGTGCGGGGTGGCGCGTACGGGAGGTCGCGGCCCATATGTCCCTGGGGTTCCGCTACTCGTTCCCCAAGATGGCGTGGGAACTCGTCAAGGCGCGGGGCAGCCTCGACCGTATGACCGATCGATGCGCCCGCAGGGACGCGGCCGTTTTCTCGACGGACGAGCTGGCCGCGGCGCTCGCGGACAACGCGAACCATCCCTGGAAGCCGCCGACCCTCGGGATCGAGGCCGCGTTGGGTCACGACGTGGTCCACGGCCTCGACATCTCGGTCGCGCTGGGCCTCGGTCGCCGGGTACCCGAGGACCGTCTGCGCATCCTGCTGGAGGGTGTCGACTCCAAGACCCTCACATTCTTCGGGGCCGACCTCGACGGCGTCCAACTCCGCGCCGACGACCTCGATTGGACCTTCGGCGCAGGCCGGCCGCTGACCGGCGCCGCGCAGGATCTCCTGCTGCTCGCCTACGGCCGCAAACTGCCCCGCGGGCACCTACGAGGGGAACAGAGCGACCGCTTCGTCATCGCGTAGGGGCGGTAGCCCGGTTCGCCGTCGCCGTCGCCGCCCCGTTCCCAGGACCGCGGCGTGACGGCCGCCGTGCGGCGCCGCGGTCGGTGACCGTCAAGGCTCAGTGGAGCCTGGCGAGCGCCTCCGTACCGAAGGGCGTGAGCTCGTCGGTGCGCCCGTTGAGGATCTTCGTGGCCCACTCGGGGTCGCCCAGCAGGGCCCGGCCGACCGCCACGAGGTCGAACTCGTCGCGCTCCAGCCTGTCCAGCAGCGCGTCGATGTCGGCGACACCGCTTCCCTGACCCTGGAACGCCTTGAGGAATTCGTTGTCGAGGCCGACCGAGCCGACGCTGATCGTCACCTTGCCCGTGAGCTTCTTCGCCCAGCCCGCGAGGTTGAGGTCCGAGCCGTCGAACTCCGGCAGCCAGTAGCGGCGGGTGGAGCAGTGGAAGGCGTCGACCCCTGCCTCGGCGAGCGGGGCGAGGACGGCTTCGAGCTCCTGGGGAGTGTCGGCGAGCCGGGCCTGGTAGTCACCGATCTTCCACTGTGACATCCGGAAGATGATCGGGAAGTCCGGCGACACCGCTCGGCGGCAGGCCGTCACGATCTCCGTGGCGAAGCGGGTACGGGAGACGGCATCGCCTCCGTAGGCGTCCGTGCGCCGGTTGGTGTGAGCCCAGAGGAACTGGTCGATGAGATAGCCGTGGGCCCCGTGCAGTTCGATGCCGTCGAAGCCGTTCGCCTCGGCCGCGGCGGCACCGGCGGCGAAGGCGGAGATCACCTCGTCGAGGTCGGTTCGCGTCATCGTCCGGCCCGGCTCCGAGTCGTCCAGGGGAATCCCCGACGGGCCGACGCGCGGGGCATCCGGCACCGGCGGGGCACCGACGGCGCGCGCCATTCCCACATGCCACAACTGCGGCACGATGGCACCGCCCGCACGGTGGACCGCGTCCGCCACATCGGCCCAGCCCGCGAGCGCGTCCTCCCCGTGGAACCGGGGGACGCGATCACTGGTCCCCGCCGAGGCGTGGCCGACATACGTCCCCTCGGAGATGATCAGGCCAACCCCGGCCGCCGCCCGACGCGCGTAGTACTCCGCCACATCGGCTCCCGGCACACCACCGGGCGAGAACTCCCGGGTCATCGGCGCCATGGCGATCCGGTTCCGGACGGTGAGGCTTCCCAGGGTGACGGGACGGACGAGTATGTCCGTCGCGCGTGCGGCTGAGCTGCTGGGTATCAAGACATCCACCTTCGGTCGACGGTTGACCGTGCCACGATCGGCACGGCCTTTCCCACCAACCTCGCCGTTCACCGTTCCGATTCCCGGCTGCCGGAAAAACCTCCGAGCACGAGAGCGGTGCCTTGGGTGGCCGACACCGTCCTCACCCGGCTCACCGGGAAGGGTCAACGCCCTCCCGGCGGCGGAGGTCACGCGGCCGCCCCGTAATGGCTCAGAAGCGGTCGCCCCGGAAGTGATACGAACGACTTCGGCGAGGCCCCGCCGACCGTAGTGGCTACGTTGTGCGCCCACGCGTCCCCGTGGCCGCCGTCGGCCGGGGAATTCCGCCCCTCGGGCCTCTTCTCTCCCGCCCCGCCGGTGATCCGGCGGGGCGGGAGGGTCCCCTTCCGGTACCGGCCGTGAGCCCGCCGTGTCCGGATCCGCCCCAGGCCACCGGGTGTAGACCGCCCCTGGATGGATAAGGATCGGCCGGGGCGGTGCCTTGCAGCGGCCCGCCCGCCTTGTCGCAAGGGGAGGGACGTCTGAAATGGATGGTGCCCCGTTATATCTGGAGCCACGGCTGGAACAGCCGTTGGCGTCGTTGCTGGAGTCGACGGCGTTCCTCCACACCCTGGTCGACGCGCTGGGCTCGCCGCTCCATGTCGTACTGCCCGAGCGGATCGCGGTGAACGTCGAGCGCTTCCGATCCGTCTACCGCCGCCACAGCCTGGCCGGTCAGGTGTACTTCGCCCACAAGGCGAATCGTTCCAGCGCCCTGGTGCGCCGGCTCGCGATGACGGACGCCGCCATCGACGTGGCATCGCTGGGCGAACTGCAGCATGCCCTCGGTGCCGGATTCGGTGCGGAGCGCATCGTCGCGACCGGCCCCAAGGACCCGGAGTTCCAATGGCTCGCCGCCCGCTGCGGGGTCACCGTCAGCATCGACGGGCCGGAGGAGCTGGAGAGCCTCGCCGCCCTCGTGCGCACCTGCGGGCTGCCACCGGTGCCGGTATTGCTGCGGTTGTCGGAGTTCGAGACGGCCGGGGTCACGGTGCGCTCCCGGCAGAGCCGCTTCGGCTCCTCCATGAAGTCGCTGCCCCGGCTGCTCGACGCCGTCGAACGCCACCGGGACGTCCTTGAGCCCAACGGCGTCGCCTACCACCTCGACACCACCAGCCTGGACGAGAAGGCGACGGCCCTCGAAGGCTGCCTCCGGGCCATGGACGAGCTGCGACGCCGGGGATTCACGCCGCGCGGCATCGACATCGGCGGCGGCTTCGGCGTCAACTACCTGGCTCACGGCACCCAATGGGACCGGTACACCACCGAACTCACCCACGCGGTTCTGGGCAGACGTCCACCCCTGGCCCGGGGCGGGCACGGCTACGGCCTCCGGGCCGAGGGCGGCACCCTGCGCGGCGCCCTGAGCCTGTACCCCGCCCACCGCCCGGTCGCCGGGGCCGGATACCTCGACGCGCTGCTGTCACGGCCCGCCCCGGCCCTGAACCGGCCGCTGGGCACCCTCCTCCTGGAGAACCTGTACGACCTGTACATCGAGCCCGGCCGGGCCCTGCTGGACCAGTGCGGGCTGTCGCTGGCGAAGGTGCTGGAGGTCCGGCGCACGGACCGTGATGCACCCCTGGTGCGCCTCGCGATGACGGCCGACGACGTCAGCCTGGAGGAACACGGCGTCCTCATGGACCCGTTGCTCCTCGCCCGTGACACCGCCCCCGCCGAAGCCGGCGAGGAGCGGGGCCCGGTGGGCGTGCACCTCGTCGGCAGTCTCTGTCTGGAGGCCGACCTGATCACCCGCAGAACGGTGTACCTGCCCCGTATGCCGCGCCCGGGCGACCTCCTGTGCTTCGCCAACACCGCCGGGTACTGCATGGACTTCCAAGCCACCCACGCGCAGCGCCGGCCCGCAGCCCGGAAGGTCGCGGTGCACCGGGAGGGCGGCTCCTGGCGCTGGTGTCTCGACGAGCGGTACTGGCCCATCACACATCCGGGAGGGCACGAGGCATGAGGTACGACAGCATCACCGACGCCATCGGCGACACCCCCTTGGTGCGCATCGATCCGGCCGTGCACGGCCTGCGCACCATCGACCTCTACGCGAAGCTGGAGATGCTCAACCCCTTCGGATCGGTCAAGGACCGGGCGGCCTGGAACATGGTGCGGCCCGGACTGCCCGCGGCGGTGCGCGGCGGCGAGACGGTCGTGGAGCTGTCCAGCGGCAACACGGCCAAGGCGCTGGCGGTCATCGCGAGCATGCACGGGCTGCCGTTCAAGAGCATCACCAACCGGATGCGGGTACTGGAGATCAAGGACCTGCTCCTGCTGCTCGGCGCCGAGATCGAGGAACTGCCCGGGCAGACCGAATGCCTCGACCCGACCAACACCGACGACCCGCTCACTCTCTTCCACCAAGAGCTGTCACAACCGGGCAACTCCAACCTCCACACCGACCAGTACTTCAACGCACGCAACACCGACTCCCACGCCGCGGGCACCGGCCCGGAGATCGTGGCGGACCTCGACGGGCGGGCACCGGACTTCTTCATCGCCTGCGTCGGCACCGCCGGCTCCTCCACCGGGGTGGCCCGGGTCCTCCGCGCGCACGACCCCGCGGTGCGGGTCATCGGCCTGGTCGCACAGAAGTCGGACTTCATACCGGGGATCCGCACCATCGACGAAGTGCAGGAGGTCGGCCTCTTCGACCCCGCCACGTACGACACGATCGAGGCAGTGAGCGCCGACGAGGCCATCGACGGGATGCTGACGCTGGTACGGCGCTGCGGCATCCTGGGCGGCCCCACCGGTGGGGCCGCGTACTTCGGGGCACTGCGCCATCTGCGCCCGCTCGACGCGGAGTCGACCGAGCGGAGGACGGCCGTCTTCATCGTCTGCGACCGCGTCGAGAGCTACGTCGGCTATGTGCGTCAACGCCGCCCGGACCTGCTGGGCAGGCCGCCGGTGAAGAACTCCGTGAGCGCGCTCTCCGAAGCCGAGGTGGCAGCCGCCACGGTGATCGACACCGCCGACGCGCGCAAGTGGATCGCGGAGGAACGCCCCCTGGTCGTCGACCTGCGGGGCTCCTTCGCCTACGCCGCGCTGCACATCGAGGGCTCGGTGAACATCGTCGACGAGCTCTTCGACGAACTCCTGCGCGGCGGCCTGCCCTTCAGCAAGCGACAGGCCGTGCTGCTGGCCTGCCCGGTCGGTGAGAAGTCCGCACGCTACGCCGCCCTGCTGACCCGGATGGGCCATCCCGACGTCCGCAGCCTGGCCGGCGGCATCATCGCCTGGCGCGACGCGGGCGCCCCACTGGAGCGTGGCTGACATGGACCGACCGCTGGACGATCTGCGCGCCTGGCAGCGTCCGCTGCGCGCCGAGTTCCCCATCATCGTGGACCACCCGGACCTGGCCTACCTGGACAGCGCGGCCACCGCGCAGAAACCCCGGGCGGTCCTGGACGCCGTGCAGGCGTATCTCACCACCTCCAACGCCAACTCCGGCCGCGGCACGTACCCGTGGGCCAACGCCACGACGGCGCTGGTGGAGCGGACCCGCGACCGGGTCAAGGAGTTCCTGGGCGACCCCGCCCCCGACCGCTCGGCCGTGCACTTCACCAGCGGTGCCACCGAGGGGCTGCGCACCGTGGCCCGCGACTGGCTGCCCACCGTCCTGACCGACGGCGACGAGATCGTGGTGCCCTTCGCCGACCATCAGGCGAATCTCTCGCCCTGGCTGGAAGCGCGGCAACTTCTGGCCCGCCAGGGGATCCGCGTCGCCGTCCGCGCGCTGCCGTACCAGGAGAGCTCGGGCGACTACGACCCACGGGCGTTGGCGGAAGTCGTCGGTCCCCGTACCCGCTTCGTCGCCGCCACCCATGTGCACCACGTCTACGGCGGCGACATGAACGTGCACCGCATCCGCCGGGTGGTCGGCCCCGATGTCCCGATCTGCCTGGACGCCGCCCAGAGCATCGGTCATCTGCCGGTCTCCGTGGCCGATCTCGACGTGGACTTCCTCGTCTTCTCCGGCCACAAGGCCCTCGCCCTGCCGGGCTCCGGAGCGATCTGGTCCCGCGGAACGCGCGGGCCGCGACTGAGGCCCGGCGGGTGGAGCGGCACACCGAACACCGCCGGCATCGCGGGCCTGGCGGCCGCCCTCGACTGGCTGGACGCGGCGGGCCTGGACCGGATCGAACGATGGACCGTCGCGCTGGCGGCCCGGCTCACCGACGGCCTGCGCCGCCTGTCCGCCTACGAGGTCCTGGGCTGCCCGTTGAGCCTGTCCGCCGGGTCCCCGGTGCAGCGGCGCCGGAGCATCGTCACCTTCCGGCACCGCGCGGTCAACTCCAACGACCTCGGGTTCATCCTCTTCAGCCACGGCTTCATGGTGCGGTCCGACGGCCACTGCCAGGCCGGGGCAGAAGGGGAAGAGGGCTCCGTGCGGGTGAGTCTGCACATCCACAACACCCCAGAAGAGATCGACGCGTTGCTCTCCGCCCTCGCTAAACTACAATGATTGTCAATACCACCAGATCCGCGGGCGGGTGAGATGGCTGAGGTGCGCAGCAGGCCGGGCGTGAGCGCGGCGACGGCGGCACGCTGGGTGAAGCGTTGGGAAGGCCAGCAACAACGGTACGCGGTCGACCGCGAGGAACGATTCACCGTGATCGCCGACGTGGTCGACCATGTCACGGCCGGCCGCCCGAGACCCCTGGTCGTCGACCTCGGCTGCGGACCGGGAGCGCTGGCGGCCCGCCTGTCGCACCGACTGCCGCACGCGGAGGTCCTCGCCGTCGACGCCGACCCGCTCCTGCTCGAACTCGGCCGCACCTACTACGGCCCCGCCGTCCGGTACGTCGAAGCGGTGATCGGCGCACCGGGCTGGCTCAGAACCCTCGGCCTGGACCGCCCCCTGGACGCGGCCGTCTCGACGACGGCACTGCACTACCTCGGTGAGCGCACCCTGCGGCAGGTCTACCGGCAGCTCGCCGCCCTGCTGCGCCCCGGCGGAATCCTCGTCAACGGCGACCACCTCTGCCAGGACACCGCGAAGATCTCCAGGATCGCCACCGCCGTCGGACGCCGCTGGGCCGAACGAAGGGCGGTGCTCGCCCACGAGGACTGGCAATCCTGGTGGACGGCGATGGAAGCCGACCCGGAGCTGGCCCCCCTCCTCGCCGAACGCCGCACCCGCCCGCTCCCCAGCAGCCAGGGCGAGGACCTGACGCTCTCCCGCCACATCACGCTCCTGCGCGAGGCGGGATTCGAGCACGCCGGTGCGGTCTGGCAATTCGGCAACAGCCACGTCCTGGTCGCCGTGCGCTGAGCCTTCGCTGGTGAGGGCCGGGGAGAGCGGGCCCGTGACTCAGGGAAAGCGCCAGCGGGTCTGGCTGTACGGCTCGCCCTTGCCGAAGCCGAAGGCCGTACGGGGAGTCACTTCGAAGACCACGGCCTCACCGGCACCGGGATTGACGAACACCCCGTCCCGTACCTCGAAGTGCCATTCCGCGCCGTACTTCGCTTCCCACGCGTCGGCGAGCCGCCGCAGCCGGGGCTCGTCCTCCACCCGCGCGGCCTCGCCCTCGACGACCAGGTCGTAGCCCTCCCGCAGGCCGTTGGACCCGGTGGTGAGGACGACGTGCGGGTTGTCTCGCAGGTTCTTCGCCTTCCGCTCCCGCGCACCGGTGCAGAAGTGCAACGCGCCGTCCGCCCAGACCCCGATGAGCGGGGTGACGTGCGGGCGCCCGTCGGGGCGTACGGTCGTCAGCCAGTACACCTCGGCCTCGGCCAGCCGGGCGACGGCGTCCGTCCAGGGCACTGCCGTCGCCCGCTCGTCGCTGTAGCGCGCGTCCAGCTCGGCGCGGGGTTCCTTCTCGGGCATCGTGTGTCCTCCTGGAGACCGATGCTGCCCTCCCGGCGAGGGCCCCGCATCCGGGCGGGCGAAGGCACCGGGGGCGCGTCTCAGCAACCGGAGGTGGTGGGGCCGCCGATGGTGAGGGTCGTGGGGGCCGCACAGCAGCCGCCCTCGTCAGGGCGGGCCGGGTCCGGTTCGTCGAGGAATCCGGTGCCTCCGCACACGCCGGTCTCCGGCAGGGACAGTTCGACGCGTTCGGCGGCCTCCCGGTCTCCTGCCAGCGCCGCCGCGATGGACCGGACCTGTTCGTAGCCGGTCATGGCCAGGAACGTCGGCGCCCGGCCGTACGACTTCATGCCGACCAGGTAGACGTCCTTCTCCGGGTGGGAGAGCTCGTTCACGCCGTGGGGGTGGACGCTGCCGCAGGAGTGGACGTTCGGGTCGATCAGCGGGGCCAGGGCGACCGGTGCCTGGAGGCGCTCGTCCAGGCCGAGGCGGAGTTCGGACAGGAAGGCGAGCTCCGGGCGGGAGCCGGTGAGCGCGATGACCTCGTCCACCGGCTCGGTGCGTCGGCCGTCCTCGGCGACCAGGACGAGCCGCCCGCCCGCGCTGTCGACGGCGGCGGTGCGGAATCCGGTGACGGCCTCGGCGTGGCCGGCTTCCACGGCGGCCTTGGCGCGCAGGCCGAGGGCGCCCCGGGCGGGCAGCTGGTCGGCTTCGCCGCCGAAGGTACTGCCGCTGATGCCGCGCCGCAGGACCCAGAGGGCATGGGTGCCGGGTGCCTCCCCGGCCAGCTCGGCGAGGCCGGCGAGCGCGGTGAACGCGGAGGCGCCCGAGCCGATCACCGCGGTGCGTTTGCCCGCGTAGCGCGCCCGTACGGCCGGATCGGCCAGATCGGGGACGCGGTAGGAGATCCGGTCGGCCGCGGTCGGCTCGCCCAGTGCGGGAAGGCCGTCGCCGCCGACGGGCCCCGGGGTGGACCAGGTGCCGGAGGCGTCGACGACGGCGCGGGCGGTGATCCGCTCCTCGCGGCCGTCCGTCGTCGTGATGTGCACGGTGAAGGGCTGCGCATCACGGTCGGCGTCGACGACGCGGTCACGGCCGGAGCGTGCGACACCGGTGACACGGGCGCCGTAGCGAACCCTGTCGCCGAGGGCGTCGGCGAGCGGCTGGAGGTAGCGCCGAGCCCAGTCACCGCCGGTCGGACAGCCGGCCCCGTCGGGGCGGACCCAATCGGTGGGGGCCAGCAGTTTCTCGGCGACCGGGTCGATGACCTCGGCCCAGGGGGAGAAGAGCCGCACATGGCTCCACTCCCGCACGGCCGCGCCGGCGGTGCGCCCGGCCTCCAGGACCAGCGGCTCGATGCCGCGGTCGGCCAGGTGGGCCGCGGCGGCCAGGCCGACGGGCCCGGCACCCACGACCACGACGGGCAGCGGTTGAACAGTGGCGGTCTCACTCATCGGAATCTCTCCCAGGCCGCAGGGCGGCACTTGATTCGATAGATATCGATGCCTTTAAGGTTGCTCCGTGTATCGATGGATGTCAACATAGATATATGTCGAATCTGAGTGGTGCGGAGCTGCCGGTCCTGAGCGACGGAGACATCGCGCCCTGTTGTCCGCCGCTGACCGAGCGGCCCCTGAGCGTGGCGGAGGCCGAGCGGACCGCCGTGATGTTCAAGGCGCTCGGCGACCCGGTGCGGCTGCGGCTGTTCTCCCTGGTGGCCTCGCACGAGGACGGGGAGGCGTGCGTGTGCGACATCTCGGACGTGGGCGTCTCGCAGCCGACGGTCTCCCATCACCTGAAGAAGCTGAAGGACGCCGGGCTGCTGACGTCCGAGCGCCGGGGTACCTGGGTCTACTACCGCGCCGAGCCGTCCGTGCTCGCCGCCATGGGTCGCCTGCTCGTCTCCGCCTGATCCCCTCGGCCGCCTCGCCAGGCCAGTGCCACGTAGACCAGGGCGACCAGGACGGGCACCTCGATGAGCGGGCCGACGACACCGGAGAGGGCCTGGCCGCTGGTGACGCCGAAGGTGGCGATGGCGACCGCGATGGCCAGCTCGAAGTTGTTGCCCGCCGCGGTGAACGCCAGGGTCGCGGTCCGCTCGTAGGTCAGGCCGATGGCCTTGCCGAGGGCGAAGGTGCCGAACCACGTGAGCGCGAAGTAGGCCAGCAGCGGCAGCGCGATCCGGGCCACGTCCCCGGGCCGGGAGGTGATCGTCTTTCCCTGGAGGGCGAAGAGGACCACGATCGTGAAAAGCAGCCCGTACAGGGCCCACGGGCCGACCTTCGGCAGGAACCTCGACTCGTACCCCTCGCGGCCCATCCTCTTCTCGCCCAGACGGCGCGTGAGGAAGCCGGCGAGCAGGGGGACGCCGAGGAAGACGACCACGTTCAGGGCGATCTTCCACACCGGGACAGCGAGATGTTCGCCGTCGCCGAGGCTCAGCCAACCGGGCAGCAGGTCCAGGTAGAGCCAGCCGAGAAGGCCGAAGGCGACGACCTGGAAGACGGAATTCAGGGCGACCAGCACGGCGGCGGCCTCGCGGTCACCGCAGGCCAGGTCGTTCCAGATGATGACCATGGCGATACAGCGGGCCAGGCCGACGGTGATCAGGCCGGTGCGGTACTCGGGCAGGTCCGGCAGGAAGATCCACGCCAGCGCGAACATCACCGCGGGCCCGAGGATCCAGTTGGCGGCCAGCGAGGAGACCATCAGCTTCTTGTCGCCCGTGACCGCGTCGAGCCTGTCGTAGCGGACCTTGGCCAGCACCGGGTACATCATGACCAGCAGGCCGACGGCGATCGGCAGGGAGATGCCGCCGATCTCCACCTTCGCCAGCGCGTCGTTCAGGCCGGGGATCAGGCGGCCCAGACCCAGGCCGAGGCTCATGGCCAGGAGAATCCACACCGCGAGGAAGCGGTCGAGCGTGGAGAGCTTCGCGACGACCGGGATTTCCGCCGTGGCCGCGGGACCCTCGCTGCGGGTCACGGGCAGGACCGCTTCCGGTCGGCGGCGGCGCGGGCATGCTCGGCCAGCTCGGTGAACTGCCCGGCGAGGGTGGCGATGACCTCGGGTCGCAGCCGGTAGTAGGTGAAGCGCCCGCACGGCTCCGTCTCCACGACACCCGCCTCCCGCAGCACTCTGAGGTGATTGGAGAGGTTGGTCTGCCGCGCGCCGGTCTCCTCCACCAGGTGGGTGGTGCACAGCGTCTCGTGAGCGAGCAGGGTCACGATCTTCAGCCTGAGCGGGTCGGCCAGCACCCGGATCAGATCAGCATCGACTGACGTCATCATGGGCTGATATTCTCACATCAGTCGACGCTGACACCAGCCATGGCTGATCCATGGGAGTCGGCACACCGCCGGGCACGCGAACCGTTCCCACCCGGGCTCGCACCGCTGCTCACGCCGTGAAGGAAGAACCGATGTCCGCACCCCGCTCCGCGTCCGCCCTGTTTGTCTGCGTCCACAACGCCGGGCGCTCGCAGATGGCCGCCGGCTTCCTCACCCACCTCGCGGGCGACCGGGTCGAGGTCCGCTCCGCCGGATCGCTCCCCGCCGACCGGGTCAACCCCGCCGCCGTCGAGGCCATGAACGAGGTGGGGATCGACATCGCCGGACAGCGGCCCAAGGTGCTCACCACCGAGGCCGTCCAGGCCTCCGACTACGTCATCACCATGGGCTGCGGCGACACCTGCCCCGTCTTCCCCGGCAAGACGTACCTCGACTGGCCCCTCGAGGACCCCGCCGGCCAGGGGCTGGCGGCCGTCCGCCCCATCCGCGACGAGATCAGGGCCCATGTCGAGGCCCTGATCGCCGAGATCGACGCCCGCCGGGACCGGTGAGACCGCTGACGCGCGGACGCGCACGGTCGGCTCCCGGTGCCCTGCCCTGGGGGAGGGGCTGAACCTCCCCCAGGGCGTTCGTCACAGCTCTCGGCTCTTCTCCGTGGCGTCGGCGGGGCTTGCGCTGTCCGGGAAGAGCGCCAGTTTGTTCGTCCATGAACTGACGGCGTTGCATCTCGTAGAGGTCGCGGAAGATGCCGACCGGCGGGTTGTCCGTCAGTTCCTTGAAGGTGCCGCTCTCGCGGAGCCTGCCGTTCTCCAGGACGTGGATGAGGTCGGCGTCACGCACCGAGGCCAGTCGATGCGTGATCAGGAGGACGGTCTGGCCCGCTTGGGCGAGTTGGCGGATCTGCTCGAAGACTTCGAGTTCGGCGCGGGCGTCGAGGGCCGAGGTGGGTTCGTCGACGATCAGGATCTGGGCGTCGCGGTAGTGGGCGCGGGCCGAAGCTGTCCGGAAACAACGCGTTGCTTTGACGGGGGCATGATCGTTGATCTTCCGTGGTCATATCCCCGCCGGTCCCTGGTCAACTGACTTCGC
>NZ_JBVIQR010000058.1:0-26061 GCF_055576875.1 Streptomyces sp. NPDC033229
CTCGTACTGGGCGTACTCGGGCGAGCCCGACAACGCAGCGAGCGTGCGTGCCAGGCGTCGCGGGCCAGGCGCGACTTTGCGGACACACCCTAGGGCCGCTGGCCCACCAGCTCGCGCAGTACGTCCTCCAGCGTGACCAGTCCGGCCAGCCGGTCGTCCGCGCCGATGACGGCCGCGAGATGGGTGCCGGTGCCGCGCATCGCCGTGATCACGTCGTCCAGCGGGGTGGCCGCCCGCACCTGGGCGATCGGGCGCATCCGGCGACGCGGGAAGGGGACGTCGCGCGGTTCGGCGTCCAGCGCGTCCTTCACATGCAGATAGCCCGTGATCCGGCCCGCGTTGTCCACCACCGGGAAGCGGGAGAACCCCGACTCCGCGGAGAGCCGCTCCAGCCCCTCGGGGGTGATGCCGAAGGGGGCGGAGACGACCCGCTCGACCGGCATCACGACGTCCTGGACCGGGCGGGAGCCCAGCTCCAGCACGTCCCGCAGCCGCTCGGTGGCCCGGGCGTCCAGCAGGCCCGCCGCGCTGGAGTCGGCGACGATCCGGGCGAGCTGATCGTCCGAGAAGGTCGCCGCGACCTCGTCCTTCGGCTCCACCCGCAACAGCTTCAGCAGCGAATTCGCCAGCTGGTTGATGGCGAACACCACCGGGCGCAGCGCCCGCGCGAGGGTGACCAGCGGCGGGCCGAGCAGCAGCGCGGTGCGCACCGGTTCGGCGAGGGCGATGTTCTTCGGCACCATCTCGCCGAACAGCATGTGCAGATACGTCGCCACGGCCAGCGCGATCACGAACGACACCGGGTGGGTCAGCCCGGGCGGGATGCCGACCGCGTGGAAGACGGGCTCCAGGAGATGGGCGATCGCCGGTTCGGCGACCACGCCGAGCACCAGGGTGCACAGCGTGATGCCGAGCTGGGCCGCGGCCATCAGAGCCGAGATGTGCCGCAGGCCCCACAGGACACTGCGGCCACGTCGGTCACCGCGCTCGGCGTACGGTTCGATCTGGCTGCGGCGCACCGAGATCAGGGCGAACTCAGCGCCGACGAAGAAGGCGTTGACGACCAGCGTCGCCAGGCCGATGAGCAGTTGGACGGCGGTCATCGGCCGGCCTCCCTACGGGTGCGGGATCGGGATCCGCCGCCTGTCGCGGAGTCGAGGCCGGGTCCGCCGCGGGGCTCGGGGCCCGGGTCCGGCGGCGGAGCCGTCAGCCGGACCCGCGCCGCGCGGCGGCCGGAGGCGTCGACCACGTCGATCCGCCAGCCCGCCACCTCGACCGTGTCGCCCTCGGCCGGGATCCGGCCGAGCTCGGTCGCGACCAGCCCGGCCAGCGTCTCGTACGGGCCGTCCGGCGCCCGCAGGCCGATGGCCTCCAGCTGGTCGGTACGCGCCGCGCCGTCCGCGTCGTAGAGCTCGCGGCCCGCGGCGTCCTGCCCCGCCGGGGCGAGGTCGGGGATCTCGACGGGGTCGTGCTCGTCGCGCACCTCGCCGACGACCTCCTCGATGATGTCCTCCAGGGTGACCACGCCGGCCGTGCCGCCGTACTCGTCGATGACGACGGCCATGCTGCGCTTGGCCGACAGCCGGTCCAGCAGCCGGTCCACCGTCAGTGACTCCGGCACGAGCAGCGGCTCGCGCAGCAGTGCCGCGACGGGGTGGTGCGGGCGCCGCTCGGCGGGTATCGCGAGGACGTCCTTGATGTGGGCGATGCCGACGACCGTGTCGAGATTGCCCCGGTAGACGGGGAAGCGGGACAGTCCGGTCGCCCGGGTGGCGTTCGCGACGTCCTCGGCCGTGGTCTCCGCGCCCAGCGCGGTGACCTGGACGCGGGGCGTCATCACGTTCTCCGCCGTCAGTTCGGCGAGGTTCAGCGTCCGCACGAACAGCTCAGCGGTGTCCGCCTCCAGCGCGCCCTCCTTGGCGGAGTGCCGGGCGAGCGCGACCAGCTCCTGGGGTGAGCGCGCCGTGGCCAGCTCCTCGGCCGGCTCCAGACCCATCCGGTACAGCGTGCGGTTGGCGGTGTTGTTGAGGTGGGTGATCAGGGGCCGGAACGCCGCGCTGAACGCGCGCTGGGGACCCGAGACCCGCTTCGCCACCGGCAGCGGCCGGGAGATCGCCCAGTTCTTCGGCACGAGCTCGCCGACGACCATCAGCACCACCGTGGAGATCACGGTGCCCAGCACCAGGGCGGTCGAGGACGCCACGGAGGCGGCCAGGCCGAGCGCCTTCATCGGGCCGGTGAGCAGGGCCGCGATCGACGGCTTGGAGATCATGCCGATGATCAGACCGGTGACGGTGATGCCCAGCTGGGCACCGGAGAGCTGGAAGGTGAGGCCGCGCACGGCCTTGAGCGTGCCCTCGGCGCCGCGCTCGCCCTTCTCGACGGCCCGCTCCAGCTCGCCCCGCTCGACGGTGGTGAGGGAGAACTCGGCCGCGACGAAGACGGCACAGGCCAGTGTCAGCAGCAGGGCGACCAGCAGGAGGAGTACTTCGGTCATCGGTTCACCTCCGTCCCATGATCCGGCAGGGGCGGGAGGATCGCGCGATGTCGACTCCGGGGACTACTGGGAGGCTCGCCCATGGCTGGACGCTCACACCTTTCGTTGGCTCGTGGTTTCGGTGCAGCTCGTGGTTGCGGTGAAGAAGGACCGAGAAGGTCAGTTTGACCAGTCAATGGTAAAGGATCAGCAAAGCGGTGCGGTCCCAGTGGCATCGAGCGGCTTGACCCAGCGGCTCCACTGCGGCTCGCGGACGTAGCCCGCCGCGCGCCACGCATGGTGCGCGGCGTCGTTCCGCTCCAGCACCATCGCGTCCCCACGGCGGCCGCCGAGCGCGACGAAGCGCTCCTCGGCGGCCGCCAGCAGCGCGCTCGCCACGCCCCGGCGGCGGTGACGGGGGTGGACGGCGAGCCGGTAGAGATGACACCGCCAGCCGTCGAAGCCGGCGATCACCGTGCCGGCCAGCTCGCCGTCGTGCTCGGCCAGCAGCAGCGACTCGGGGTCCCGGTCGAGAAGCCGGGACACGCCCGCGTGGTCGTCGCTGATGCTGGTCCCCTCGGCGGCGTCCTTCCAGAAGGCCAGCACGGCGTCGAGCTCCGAGGGCGCCGCGGCCCGGATATGAAGATCGCTCATGGCGGCGATCCCATCACCGGCCGGGATGCGGTGTCGAACACGTTTCGCCATCCGGTCAGGTGCCGCGCGGCGCTTCGAGCACCGGGACGACGTCGTCCGGCTGAAGCTCCAGAGCGGTGGAAGACCGGCGGCCGAACGGCTCGCGACGGACGCGCACCCGCTCCGCGATCTCCTTGCCGCGACCGGCCGGCGCGGCGGGGCGCGCCGGAGCTCCGGGCGGCGGCCGCCCGTCGGACCGCACGGCCCGGGGCCCCGCGCCGATCAGCCGCCGGTCACCTCCCGTCGCTTTCGCGCGGGCGTCTGGCCACCCCCAGCACACAGGTCGAAGAAGGCGACGGCACTCTGCCCGCCGGTACCCGCAGCCGACGGTACGGACCCAGCTCGAACCCCGCCGCCTCGATCTCGGCCAGCGGGTCCCGCGCCGTGTGACAGCCGCCGAACAGCGCCGGCCAGATGGTCCGGTCCAGCGCCCGCTGCACGGTCGCCTGCCCCCGCCCCTCCGCCAGCCCGTGCTCGAAGAACCGCAGCTCACCGCCCGGCCGCAACACCCGGCGCAACTCCGCCAGGGCCCGCCGCACATCCCGCACGGAACACAGCACCAACGACGCCACCGCCGCGTCGTACGCCTCGCTCTTCACCGGCAGCGCCTCCGCCACCCCCGGCACCACGTCCACCGGCACCCCGGCGCGCACGGCGGACTCCACTGCCAGCCGCCGGAGCAGCCGCTCCGGCTCGATCGCCACGACCTCGGAGACGGTCCCCGGGTAGTACGAGAAGTTCAGCCCGTTCCCCGCGCCGATCTCGAGGACCCGCCCCGACAGCCCGTCCAGCAACTCCCGCCGGTGCGCGGCCACTCCGGCCCGCCGGTCGGCCACCGGGCTCAGCTTCGCGTACACCCGCGCGAACAACGGATGGTGCACGGCGTCGTGCGGCGTTCTGGTGTTCCGCGGCATGACACACCCCTTCCCGGGGATACGACGGCTACCGCGATTCTTCCCCGGTCGAAGCCGCCACCACCGTCGCCGCGCCGCCTCCTTGGGGTGGGGCGGCGGGTGGTGGCGATCAGGCCCGCTCGGAGCTGCTCAGGGCCGCTCAGTGGTGCTGGGACGCGAAGCGCCCCGCGTCCCAGCCGCCGGACAGCTCCGGCGCCAGCCAGCCGGGGGCCGCGGTACGGAAGGTGGCCGGGGGGAGGGCGCCCGCGCCCTCGGGGACGGCTCCCAACAAGGGGGCTCCCGCCGACTCGGGGAAGTCGGTGAGGTTGCAGAGCATGGCGAGGTCGGGCGCGGCCGGCCAGCTGCCGATGACCACGCCTTCGCAGCGCAGGCCGCGCGAGCGCAGGGCCTCGGCCGTGAGCGCGGTGATGTTGAGCGTGCCCAGGCCGGGCTGGGCGACGAGGAGCACCGGCGCGTCCAGCAGCTGTGCCACGTCCGCGAGCGTCGAGCCCGCCTCGTCCAGCCGGACCAGCAGCCCGCCCGCGCCCTCGACCAGCACCAGATCATGGCTCTCGGCCAGACGGGCCGCCGCCTGCGCGATCTCCTTCGGGCGCACGGGCGCACGGCCGGCCCGGCGGGCGGCCGTCGCCGGCGCCAACGGCTCGGGGTAGCGGGCGAGTTCGAGCCCCGTCACCGCCCCCGCCAGCCGCTCGACCTCCGCGACGTCCCCCGGCTCCTGTGCCGTGACGCCCGTCTGTGCGGGCTTGAGCACGGCCACGGAGCGGCCGGCGGCCACCGCCGCGGCCGCGACCGCCGCGGTCACGACGGTCTTGCCGACCTCGGTCCCGGTGCCGGTGACGACGAGTACGGACATGATTCCCTGCCTCCGTTCGCCGCGCGCGCAGCGCGGTGTGCTGGTCGGCGGCTTGGTGAACCGGTCGACCGCCGGCGCGGAGCCGGCGTCTTCCGGCGTCCGCCGCCGTTCTTCGTGAGCGATGTGTTCCGACGGGCCGACCGGAGGCGGGACACGTCCCCGCCCCCGGCCCGCTGGGGCTACCCCGCCGCCGCGACCGCCCGGACGCCCGCGCAGATCCTGGCCACGTCCTCGTCCTCCGTGATGTAGGGCGGCATCGTGTACACGAGGTTGCGGAACGGGCGCAGCCATACGCCCGCCCGCACCGCGGCCCGTGTGGCCGCGGCCATGTCCACGTCGTGGTCCAGCTCGACCACTCCGATGGCGCCGAGCACGCGCACCTCCCGTACCGCCGGCAGCTCGGCCGCGTCGGCCAGGCCCTCGCGCAGTCCGGTCTCGATCCGCTTGACGTCCGTCCGCCAGTCCCGCGCGAGCAGCAGGTCGATCGAGGCGTTCGCGATCGCGGCGGCCAAGGGGTTGGCCATGAACGTCGGGCCGTGCGCCAGCACCGGCACCTCGCCCCGGGAGATCCCCTCCGCCACCCGCGAGGTGCACAGCGTCGCGGCCATCGTGAGATATCCGCCGGTCAGCGCCTTGCCCAGGCACAGCACATCGGGGGAGACGCCGGCGTGTTCCGAGGCGAACAGCGGGCCCGTGCGGCCGAAACCCGTGGCGATCTCGTCGAAGATCAACAGCACGCCGTGCTCGTCGCACGCCTCCCGCAGCACCCGCAGATACGCGGGGGAGTGGAAGCGCATGCCGCCGGCGTTCTGCACCACGGGCTCGACGATCACCGCGGCCAGCTCGTCGGCGTGCCGTGCGACGAGCTCCCGCAGGTGCGCGACGTACGCCGGGTCGGGCTCGGCGTCGAAGCCGGTGGGTGGCGCGTCGGCGAAGATCTGGCGCGGCAGCGCACCGGACCACAGCGCGTGCATGCCGCCGTCCGGGTCGCACACCGACATCGGCTGCCAGGTGTCACCGTGGTAGCCGCCGCGCCAGGTCAGCAGCCGCTGCTTGCCCGGCCTGCCGACCGAACGCCAGTACTGGAGGCACATCTTCACGGCCACCTCGACCGACACCGAGCCGGAGTCGGAGAGGAAGACGTGGCGCAGCGGTTCCGGGGTGATCTCCACCAGGCGGGTGGCGAGCCGCACGGCGGGCTCATGGGTGAGCCCGCCGAACATCACATGGCTCATCTTCCCCAGCTGCGCCTGGGCCGCCTCGTTGAGCACCGGGTGGTTGTAGCCGTGGACCGCCGACCACCACGACGACATGCCGTCGATCAACTCGGCCACGCCGTCGACCGGTTCGGCGAGCCGCAACCGCACCCCCGACGCGGATTCGATGACCAGCGGATCGACCCGGCCGGGCATCGGACCGTACGGATGCCAGACGTGCTCTTTGTCGAGGGCGAGCAACTCGCCCGCGGTGAGCGGCTCAGGCATTGGGAGGCAGTTCCGTGCCGGCGCCGCGACGACGGACGGCGACCAGGTCCGTACGGGCCTCGCCGGCGTCCGCGCGGGGCTCACCGGCCGGAGCCGGAATCTCTGCCTCCGGGGTGGTCGTGGCCTCGGCGGCCTTACCCGCGTCGCCGTCCCCGCAAGGACCGCAGCCGCCGCCCCCGTGCCCGCCGCAGCCGGACGCCACCGCGTCGGCCCGGTGCGCGGGCAGCGTCGTGGTGCCGGTGCCCTCCACCTCGAAGCCGGCGTCCGCGATCATGTCGAGGTCCGCCTTGCCCTCCTGGCCCTCACTGGTCAGATAGTCGCCGAGGAAGATCGAGTTGGCGAGGTGCAGCGCGAGCGGCTGCATCGACCGCAGGTGCACCTCGCGGCCGCCCGCCAGCCGTACCTCCACGTCCGGGCAGACGAACCGCACCATCGCCAGAATGCGCAGCGCGCGCTGCGGGGTGAGGTTCCACTCCTTGGCCAGCGGGGTCCCCTCGAAGGGGATGAGGAAGTTGACGGGCACCGAGTCCGGGTTCAGCTCGCGCAGCGCGAAGACCACGTCCACCAGGTCCGCGTCGCTCTCGCCCATGCCCGCGATCAGCCCGGAGCAGGCGGACATCCCCGCCGCCTGGGCCTGCTGCACGGTGTCGACGCGGTCGGCGAAGGTGTGCGTGGTGGTGATGTCGCCGTACGTCGCCTCGGAGGTGTTGAGGTTGTGATTGTAGGCGTCGGCACCGGCGGCCCGCAGCCGCTCGGCCTGTCCGTCGGTCAGCAGCCCGAGGCACGCGCAAACCTCGACGTCCTCGTTCTGCTCCTTGATCGCCTCGATGGTCTTCGAGACCCGGTCGATGTCCCGGTCCGTCGGGCCGCGCCCGCTGGCGACCAGGCAGACCCGCTTCGCCCCGCCGGCGACGCCCGCGGCCGCCGCCTTCGAGGCGTCGTCCGGCTTGAGCCAGGTGTACTTGAGGATCTCGGCCTTGGAGCCCAGCCGTTGCGAGCAGTACGAGCAGTCCTCGGGGCAGAGCCCGGACTTGAGGTTGACGAGGTAGTTCAGCTTCACCCGCCGTCCGAACCACCGGCGGCGCACCTTGCCCGCCGCGGCCACCACATCGAGCAGGTCGTCATCGGTGGTCGCCAGTACGGCGAGCGCCTCTTCGCGGGTCGGCAGCTCCCGCCGCAACCCCTTGTCCACCAGCGTGTTCAGCAGGTCCATGGCGCCGATCCTCGCCTACGGCACCACTTCCGGCCAAGGTAGAGATCGCACAACGGGGGCCGATTCATGTGTGTGTATTGCCACACCCTGACCAGGGCCCCCGGCGGCTACGTTCTATGCAAACCCCACAGAACGCGAAGGACGGCCGATGCCCCAGGATCCGTTCGACTGGATCGACGCGGAGTACGAGCGGCGACTGGCCGCCGGGCTCGTACGGACCCTACGGCCGCGGGCCGCCGACTCGCCGCTCATCGATCTGGCCGGGAACGACTACCTGGGCCTCACCCGTCACCCCGAGGTCACCGGGGCCGCCGCCGAAGCGGCCCGCCGCTGGGGCGCGGGGGCCACCGGCTCCCGGCTGGTCACCGGCACCACCGCCCTGCACGCCCGGCTGGAGGAGAGCCTCGCCGCGTTCTGCGGATTCGAGGCGGCGCTCGTCTTCTCCTCGGGGTACGCCGCGAACCTCGCCGCGGTCACCGCCCTGTGCGGACCGCCGAAGCTGTCCGGTACGTCCCCGTCGGTGCCCCTCGTCGTCTCCGACGCCGGTAACCACGCCTCGCTCATCGACGGCTGCCGGCTCGCCCGCGCCGAGACGGCCGTCGTCCCGCACGCCGACGCGGAAGCGTTCCGCAAGACGCTGGAGGCGCACGAGGGCCGGGCCCTCGCCGTCACCGACTCCGTCTTCTCCGTGGACGGCGACGCCGCACCGCTGGCCGCGCTCGCCGAGGCGTGCCGGGAGCACGGCGCGGCACTGCTGGTGGACGACGCGCACGGACTCGGTGTCCTCGGCGAGGGGGGCCGGGGCGCGGTGCACGCGGCGGGTCTGGCGGGGGACGCGGACGTCGTCGCCACGGTCACCCTGTCGAAGTCGCTGGGCAGCCAGGGGGGTGCGGTCCTCGGCCCCGCCCGTGTCATCCGGCACCTCGTCAGCCACGCGCGCACGTTCATCTTCGACACCGGTCTCGCCCCGGCGGCGGTGGGCGGCGCGCTCGCGAGCCTCGAGGTGCTGCGCCGCGAACCGGAGCGCGCGGCCCGGGTGCGGTACGTCGCCACCGAGCTGCACCGGAGGGTGACGGCGGCGGGGCTGACGGCGGTACGGCCCGACGCGGCGGTGGTGTCCGTGCGGGCCCCCTCACCGGAGGCCGCCGTGCGCTGGGCGGCCGACTGCCGCACCGCCGGACTCGCGGTCGGCTGCTTCCGGCCCCCGTCCGTGCCCGATGGTGTCTCGCGGCTGCGGCTGACGGCGCGCGCGGACCTCACGGACCGGCAGATCGAGGAGGCGGCCGACACGGTCCTGCGGACCGCGCCGACCGCCTGACGCTCAACTCCTGGTGGCGGTGGCCCCATCGGACCGGTCGGCCCCGCGGCGGCGGCCGAGGCCACCGCCGCGGAGGTCTCCCACGAACGAGGACCACGCGGCGGGCGAGAACGACAGGACGGGGCCGGCCGCGCGCTTGGAATCCCGTACGGCCAGCAGGTCCGGACCGAGCGGGGACATCTCGACGCAGTTGTTCATTCCGGTGCTGTAGCTGCTGCGCCGCCATGTCGCGGCACGCAGAGCTGAGAGGGAAGGGACATAGCGAGGCATTGCGGGCATGGTGCCTCCTCACACGCCGTCATGGAGCCCGGCGATGTAATCCAACGAGTTCTCGTGCGAGAGGGCGCGGGTCCGCAGGGTGGCGAAAGCGGAACCGTACGCCCGGAGGTCTTCTTTCCGCTCCAGGTAGAGGCTACTCGTCAAGTGGTCGAGAACCACCACATCCAGATCTGCGATGCGCGGAAATGAGAAAATAACGAAAGGGCCGGTGATGCCGATATGGCTGCCGGCGGAGAACGGGAGCACATGCAGTCGCACATGCCGCATGTGCCCCGTGGTCACCAGGTGCCGTAGCTGCCCCGCCATCACCTCCCGGCCGCCGACTTCATGGCGCAGCACCGCCTCGTCCAGCACCGCGCACAATTCCAGCGGACGCTCGCCCCGCAGCACCGTCTGGCGGGCCATCCGCACCCGCACCAACTCCTCGACCTGCTCCGGAGGCGGGTCGTTCAGCGCCGCGCGGGTCACCGCGCGCGCGTACTCCGGCGTCTGCAGCAGCCCCGGCACCACCGTGGTCTCCAGGGTGCGCAGATGGGAGGCCTCGGACTCCAGGCTGATGAAGTCGAGATAGGCGGCCGGCAGCCGGTCGCGGTAGGCGTACCACCAGCCCCGCCGCGCCCCCGCGCCCTCACCCGGATCCGCCGATCCCGCGCCGCACAGTGCCCCCAGCAGTGCGCGCAGTTCCGGGTCGGTCACCTTGTAGGCATCCAGCAACAGGGCGACGTCCGAAGGCTTCACGCCACTGCAGCCCGTCTCGATCCGGCTCACCTTCGACTGGTGCCAGCCCACCGCGCAGGCCGCCTCCCGGCTGGTCAGCTCGGCCAGTTCACGCTGGCGGCGCAGCTCCGCGCCGAGCTTGCGTCGACGCACCGCGGGTCCGTAGCGCATGGGTATTCCCTTTCGGCCAAGGTGAACACGTCCACATCCATACGTCAGTGTCAATAGACCAGCGCGCCCCCCAAATGCGGTCGCTCCCGGCAGAGTTCACCGCTTCGAGCGACAGATATATGCATTTTCCGGTGGATCGCTCACTCTCGGACGCCGACGGTGGCACTCTGTGACGAAGAGCCGTCCGAGACCGCTCCCGACGTCACCGCGTCAGTTCCCCGCGTCACGCGTCGGAGTCCGGCCTCGGTAGGAAAGGGGCAGCGCCATGGCGGATCACCAGGAAGCAACCGTAACCCTGCCGAGCGCCCCCGCCTCGGTGTCCGACGCGCGCCGCTATGTCGCGCGTGTACTGGCGGAATGGGGGCTGGCGGACGGCACCGAGGACGCCGACACGGTGCGGCTGATCGTCTCCGAACTCGCCACCAACGCCGTGCAGCACACCCGCGGCCAGTCGCCCACCTTCACCGTGGACGTCCGGCTCGACCGGGAGGAGCAGCTGCGCATCGGCGTCACGGACAGTCACCCCCGCTATCCGAGAAGGCTCCCCGCCGCCGTCCAGCAGGACAACGGCCGCGGCATGGTCATCATCCGCTGTCTGACCGCCGAGCGCGGCGGCAGACTGTCGGTCACCCCGACGGCCGACGGCGGCAAGACGGTCTGGATCTGTCTGCCCTGGACCGTGCCCGTGCCCTGACCGCCCCGCGCGGCTGTGGGCCGGGCGGTGGACCCCGTCCGCGAGGAGGCCGAGGGGTCCACCACCCGGCCCGGGGGCTCGCACCGTGATCGCACAGTGCTCGCGGACAAGGCGGGTCGAGCGGCTCGGGCAGGTCACCGGCGGGCAGGCGCGCCCTTACCCGTTCCGGATCGCTGCCGGTGAAGGCGACCGTGTGCCCGGTCGGCGCCGGCGGCCCCGCGTCGCGAACGAGGGGCCGCGGCACCACAGTCGTGTCCGCCGTCGGCGGGTGGGAACACACCCGTTGCCGCGTCGGCGCACAGGGAGGCGAGGAAGGTGGCGGGGGCGGCCGTGGCACGCCACCGCCGCACGCTCTAGTTCACGCGGCCGTAACTGACGCTTCTGGTCCAGATCCGCTCGTGGCGGACGACCGCGCCGGTCTTGGGAGCGTGCAGGATCTTGCCGCTCCCGACGTAGATGCCCACGTGATAGACGCCGCCGGCGGAGTGGAAGAACACCAGGTCCCCGCGTTGGCGGGCGGAGCCGGGCACATGGCGGACGCGGTTGTACTGGGCGGCGGCGGTGCGGGGCAGCTGCTTGCCGACCCGCTTGTACGAGTACTGCGTCAGCCCCGAGCAGTCGAAGCTGTACGGTCCTGTCGCGCCCCACTGATAGGGAGCGCCCTGCTTCGATTCCGCTATCCGCAGGGCGAGGGTGGAGACGTTCGCGGCCTCGGCGTCGGGCGAACCGCCGGGCACCAGCACCGAGGCGCCGACGGCTGCGAGGGTGAGGGCCGAGGCGGCCTTGGCCCTGGAGAACTTCGTTGGTCGTTTGTGCGCGGCCATACGCAACCCTTCGTCTGCCGCCTATGAAGGATGACCTGTCGGGTTCGGGCAGGCGAAGATGCCCGGCCGCCGAGGCGGCTTCACCCCAAGGGGCGACCAGTGGTGCCGGTCGTCCCGCCGTAATCGGGTCCTCCACTCCTGCCGATGCACTCGTGTCGACCAGTCATCCGGGCGGCGGCAGGATTCGGCGTCCGCCCGGACCGCCCCGCCGCGGTGGCGGGGTCTTGTCGTCGCCTGGATCTTGGCGCAGCCGCGGCACGGATTCTGAGAGGATCCGGTGATATGTGAGCCTGGTCACCTCTGGCGTGTTCGGGTGGACACCGGACGGTTTGACGCCCACTGCTCAACCCTGTTGAGCCGTTCACCTGCGGCGAGTTGATCTCCGCGATCGCATCGTGCGCGCACGGCTCGGATCGATCACTGCGCGATGTCTACGCAGGGTCCGCTGTCTGCGGGAGATCGCGTTGACGTGTCGCCCAGCCGGTCGTTCCGGCGCGCGTCCGGGCTCATCAGCCCGGCGTGTTCGGCGGCATGGTGACCCGTGCGGCCCGCCGCTCCCCGTCCAGGACCAGCATCGCCCGCGCGAGTGTTCCGGTGTGCACCTCGCGTTCGCCTCGCTCGTGCATGAGCGTCAACGCGTCGCGCAGTCCCGCCGCCGCGACCACGAGAGCCTGCGCCGCCCGTAGTCCGGCGTACGTGTCATGCGCGCGGGCCGGGTTGATCCGGCCCAGCAGATCCAGTACTTCCAGATACCGGTCCACCAACTCGCCCTCGGCGCGGGTCAGGGCGGGCAGGGGTGGCAGTTGGGGTGGCCACATCGCGGCTCACCTCGCGCCGAGCGAGACGCCCGGGCCCTTGCGGCTCGAGGTGAGCCGGTCGACCAGCCCGTACGCCACCGCGGCCTCGGCGTCGAAGACCGTGTCCCGCTCGATGTCCCGGTCGACCCGCTCCACGCTCTGTCCCGTGTGCCGCACCAGCATCGCCGCCAGCGTGTCGCGCCTGCGCGACATCTCCCCCGCCTGGATCTCCAGATCGGAGGGTTGGCCCTGGACCGGTTCGCTGAGGGACGGCTGCTGGATGAGGATCCGCGCGTTCGGCAGCGCCAGTCGTTTGCCCGGGGTGCCGGCGGTGAGCAGTACGGCGGCGGACGAGGCGGCCTGGCCCAGGCAGATCGTCTCCACGTCGCAGCCGATGTAGCGCATCGTGTCGTAGATGGCGCACATGGCGGAGAAGGAGCCGCCGGGGGAGTTGATGTAGAGCGAGATGTCCTGCTCGGGGGCCGCGTGTTCGAGGTACATGAACTGCGCGATCACATCGCCGGCGCAGGTGTCGTCGATCGGTGTGCCCAGGAAGACGATGCGCTCGGACAGCAGCTTGGAGTACGGGTCCATGGTGCGGGCGCCGGTGCTCGTGCGCTCGGTGAACTCGGGCAGGACATAGCGGGCCGTGAGTCGGTGCATGGCGGCACTCCCCATCCGTAAAAAATGTACAGGACGTACAGATCGTTGGAGTGAGCATGGCCCAGCGGGGCTCGGTGCGGCAATGGATCGGACGCGGTTTCGCTCTGGGCGTGCCTTGTGCGCGGGCCTCGGTCCAAGGAAGGATGATCCGCCATGCCCACCAAGACGCTGGAGATTCCCACCGCGGACGGCCAGGCCGACGCTTTCGCCGCGTTCCCCGACCATGGCGAGCGGCACCCGGGGGTGCTGCTGTACGCGGATGCCTTCGGTCTGCGGCCCGTGCTGAAGGAGATGGCCCGCGAGCTCGCCGGGCACGGGTACTACGTGCTCGTCCCCCACCTCTATTACCGGCACGGCCCCGCACCGGTGATCGAACTTCCCGAACACATCGGAGAAGAGGTCCGGCCCGCTGTCATCGACCGGCTGATGCCCTTGGTCGAGGCGCACACCACCGAACGGGTCCTGCGCGACGCCGACGCCTACCTCGGCTTCCTCACCGCCCAGCCCGAGGTCGGTGCCGGACCGGTCGCGGTGATCGGCTACTGCATGGGCGCCGCCCTGGCGATGCGCACCGCGACGGCCCACCCCGACCGGGTGGCCGCCGTCGCCGGATTCCACCCCGGCTTCCTGGTCACCGACGCGCCCGACAGCCCGCACCGCGGCATCCCCGAGCTCGGCGCCCAGGTCCACCTCGGCCTCGCCGAGAACGACATGACGCCCGAGACCATCAGCGAGCTCAACCAGGCCCTGGATGCCGCGGGTGTCGCCTACACCACCGAGATCTACCCCGGCACCACCCACGGTTTCACGATGGCCGACACCGACGCGTTCGATCCCTCCGCGCTGCGGCGCCACTGGGACCGCCTGCTCCCCCTCCTCGACCGCACCCTGGCCAACGGCTGAGGCCCAGGGCGCCGGAGTTCTCGGCTCGCGCGCCGGCCGAATCCCTGATCGCGACGCGGTGCCCGCCGGGCGTGCCGTGACCGACGAGACCCACCCGCACCACTCCGATAGCATGTTCGAGATCACGACGATTGCCGTCACACCCGTCCTTCACCGGAAAATCCTGGCATCCGGCGCGGAGGGTCGCTTTATTTAGCTAACGTCTAACAAATCGGCCAAACAATTGATATCTATAGCAGCACGGTTGTTCTCGCGAATAAACCGCAGAATTGCGTCCGTCGAGTGGCGTCAACCGCGGGTGATCCTCTGGGCCACGGTGGTTGTGGTGGGCCTCGGATTCCTCATCGCACTGGAGATCGCCGCACGTGGGTACGGCCTGCCCGGGCCGATGACCAACCAGGCGAAAGAGGTGGTGCTCGCCCCCAAGTCAGGGCCGCTGCTGTACGCCAGCATGGCGTTGATGATGGTGGTGCTCACCTGGCGGCAACGGTTCATCGCGGCTGCTGCCGCGGTCGGCATCGACATCGCCTTCTTTCTGGTGCGGTGGGCGGTCGACGCCAAGATGATGTTCGGCAACGGCGCGTTGTGGGTGATTCTGGGCTGCGCGGTCATCGCTGTCACGCGCCGCACCGGCCGCGAACGTGTCCTGCTGCTGAAGGGTGTCGGGCTGGGCCTGCTGCTGGTGGCCGGCCGTAAAACCGGCGACACCTGGCTGCTCATCACGTCGAAGACCCGCCCGGATGTGCTCGACCAGTACGTGGCGACCGCCGATCACGCGCTGGGCAGCCCGTCGTGGCTGGCGGGCCGGATCGTCGAGGCCACCGGCACGGTCGGCGAGCATGTCCTCGACTACGTCTACATTCAGCTCGCGGTGGCCGCGGTCGTCGTCGCGCTGTACCAGCTGCGCCACGTGGCGGCCGAGCGCCGCTTCCCGGGTCACCATCTGGTGCGCACCTTTCTGATGATCGGCCTCCTCGGGCCGGCCATCTACATGATCTTCCCGGTGGTCGGACCGATCTTCGCCTACGGCGCCGACGGCGGGCACTGGGCGGTGGCCGATCTGTGGCCGAACACGCCGCCGCCGATCACTGCCCCGCATCAGATGCCGTTCGACGAGATCACCCCGCGCAACTGCATGCCCAGCCTGCACACGGCGTGGGCCACCACGATCTTCATTCATTCCCGCACGGGCCCACGAATTCTGCGGTACGCGGGCACGTTCTGGCTGATCGCCACCCTCGGCGCGACGCTGGGATTCGGCTACCACTACGGCGCGGACATCGTCGCCGGTGCGGTGTTCGCGTTCACGATCGAGGCGGCGCTGCGTGCGCTCGACCGTGGCTGGGACCGGTCGGGAATCCAGCTGGTCACGTACGGCACCACGGTCTTCGCCGCGCTTCTGCTGTCGTATCGCTATCTGTCGATGGAGATGGCCGAATATCCGTGGGTCTTCGGGCCGCTTCTTCTTCTGGCGATGGGCTCAGTGATCTACGGCTACCAGCGGATCACCAAGCTGTGGGAACCGAAGGCGGCACCGCTGCGGCAGCCGGAACCGCAACCCGAACTCGTGTGAGTCATGGGGCGCACAGCATGAGCTGAACGCTTCCCGGGTGGGGCCGGGAAGCGGGTGGCCGGTCCGCAAGGTGCCAGGGCTTTGCGGGCGAGTGCCGGCCCGAAGCCTCTGACCTGGTATTTCCCTGCTTTTCAGGGATCCCGCGGACATCGGGGCAGGCAATTAAGCTGGTGGGCATGGCCTACGAAATTCCTGTGACGCAAGCCCGCGCCGAGCTGGCGGAGCTGATCAACCGCGTGGTCTACGGCGGCGAGCGGGTGGTCGTCACGCGCCACGGGAAGCCGCTGGTCGCCCTGGTGTCCGCCGCTGATCTGCAACGGCTCGAAGAGAGTGAGGCCGGGGCGGAGTCCGAGGCCGAGGAGCAGGTGATCAGCACGGTCTCCGCCGTGCACACCCTGCCGTCCGCGCCCGAGGACCGGAGCCGGTTCGGCCTCGCCGCCGAGTACCGGCGGCCCGACCTGCCCCCGCGGCACTGAGGGCCACGGCCGACCGCCGTGACCTCTGGCCACGGCTTTGCAAAGAGTCAGTTAACACGTGGGAAAAGCTTGCGCCCTAATCTGCAATCCCAGGCCTTCGGGAGAAGAACCCCAGGTCAACAGTGTGTAGAACTCAGGTGTGCCTCCACGGTGTTCGGTAGGGAGGTCCTGGTTCTTCAGTGAGGTGGGACGCATGCAACTTTCCCCGCATGAACAGGAACGCCTGCTCATCCATGTGGCCGCCGACGTGGCCGAGCGGCGGAGGGCGCGCGGGCTGCTCCTCAATCACCCCGAAGCGGTCGCGCTGATCACCGCGCACGTCCTCGAAGGCGCCAGGGACGGTCGCACCGTGGCGGAGCTGATGTCCTCCGGACGCAAGGTGCTCACCCGTGACGAGGTCATGAGCGGCATCCCCGAGATGATCCCCGACGTCCAGGTCGAGGCCACCTTCCCGGACGGCACGAAGCTCGTCACCGTCCACGAGCCCATCGGATGACCGGGGGAGACGCGCAGATGATTCCCGGAGAGATCCTGCACGCCGCCGAGCCCGTGCGCCTCAATCAGGGCTCCCCCCTCACCCGCCTCACCGTCCTCAACGCCGCCGACCGGCCCGTGCAGGTGGGCTCGCACTACCACTTCGCCGAGGCCAACCCGGGCCTGGACTTCGACCGGGCGGCCGCCCACGGCAAGCGCCTCGACATCGCCGCCGGTACCGCTGTGCGCTTCGAGCCGGGCATACCCGTCGAGGTCGGCCTCGTGCCCATCGGTGGCAAGCGTGTCGTCGAGGGCCTGCGCGGCGAGTGCGGAGGCCCCCTCGATGTCTGAGCTCAGCCGCGTCGCCTACGCCGATCTCTTCGGGCCGACCACCGGTGACCGGATCCGGCTCGCCGACACCGACCTCCTCGTGGAGATCGAGGAGGACCGCTCCGGCGGGCCGGGCCATGCCGGCGACGAGGCGGTCTTCGGCGGCGGCAAGGTCATCCGCGAGTCCATGGGCCAGTCCCGCGTCACCCGCGCCGAGGGCGCCCCCGACACCGTCATCACCGGTGCGGTGGTCCTCGACCACTGGGGCGTCGTCAAGGCCGACGTCGGTCTGCGCGACGGCCGGATCACCGGCATCGGCAAGGCCGGCAACCCCGACACCATGGACGGTGTCCACCCCGACCTCGTCATCGGCCCCGAGACCGAGATCATCGCGGGCAACGGCAAGATCCTCACCGCCGGCGGCATCGACGCCCACGTCCACTTCATCTGCCCGCAGTCCGTGGACGCGGCCCTCGCCTCCGGTGTCACCACACTCCTCGGCGGCGGGACGGGCCCGGCCGAGGGCAGCAAGGCCACCACCATCACCCCCGGCTCCTGGCACCTCGCCCGGATGTTCGAGGCGATGGAGGGGTACCCCGTCAACATCGGACTGCTCGGCAAGGGCAACACCGTCAGCTACGACTCCATGCGCGCCCAACTGCGCGCGGGCGCCGTCGGCTTCAAGATCCACGAGGACTGGGGCGCCACCCCCGCCGCCATCGACGCCTGTCTGAGGGTCTGCGAGGAGAGCGGCGCCCAACTCGCCATCCACACCGATACGCTCAACGAGGCCGGCTTCGTCGGCGACACCCTCGCCGCCATCGCCGGGCGCTCCATCCACGCCTACCACACCGAGGGCGCGGGCGGCGGCCACGCACCCGACATCATCACCGTCGTCTCCGAGCCCAACGTCCTGCCCAGCTCCACCAACCCCACCCGGCCGCACACCGTCAACACCGTCGAGGAACACCTCGACATGCTGATGGTCTGCCACCACCTCAACCCGGCCGTCCCCGAGGACCTGGCCTTCGCCGAGTCCCGCATCCGGCCCAGTACCATCGCCGCCGAGGACTTCCTGCACGACCTGGGCGCGATCTCGATCATCTCCTCCGACTCCCAGGCCATGGGACGCATCGGCGAGGTCGTGCTGCGCACCTGGCAGACCGCGCACGTCATGAAGAAGCGGCGCGGCGCCCTCCCAGGCGACGGCCCGGCGGACAACGCGCGGGCCCGCCGCTACGTCGCCAAATACACCATCAACCCGGCCGTGGCCCAAGGGCTGGACCACGAGATCGGCTCCGTCGAGACCGGAAAGCTCGCCGACCTGGTGCTGTGGGACCCGGCGTTCTTCGGCGTCAAGCCACAGCTCGTCATCAAGGGCGGCCAGATCGCCTACGCGCAGATGGGCGACGCCAACGCCTCCATCCCCACCCCGCAACCGGTCCTGCCGCGCCCCATGTTCGGTGCCACGGGCCGCGCCCCCGCCGCCAACTCCCTGAACTTCGTCACCCAGTGGGCCCTCGACGACGGACTCCCCGAACGGCTGGACCTCGGCAAGAGGTTCGTCCCGATCCGGGACACGCGTGGCGTCGGCAAGGCCGACATGCGCAACAACGACGCCCGCCCGCATGTCGAAGTCGACCCCGACACCTTCACCGTCACCATCGACGGCGACCCCGTGGACCCCCGGCCCGCGGCGGAACTGCCGATGGCCCAGCGCTACTTCCTCTTCTGACCATGGACACCCCTCCCTGCGCTCCGGGTGCCGCGGGGCCGCCCGCCGCCCGCGCCGCCCTGCTCGTCCTCGCCGACGGGCGGTTCCCCGCCGGGGGCCACGCGCACTCCGGCGGGGCCGAGGCGGCCGTCAAGGCCGGGCGGATCCGCGACGCGGCCACGCTGGAGGCGTTCTGCCGCGGGCGGCTGCACACCGCCGGGCTCACCGCGGCCGGGCTGGCCGCCGCCGCGACGGCCGGACTCGACCCGCTCGACCTCGACGACGCGGCCGACGCCCGCACCCCCTCACCCGCCCTGCGCGCCGCCGCGCGCAGGCTCGGCCGCCAGCTGATGCGCGCCGCACGCGCGGCCTGGCCGTCACCCGGCCTCGACGCCCTCGCCGCCGCCCGGCCGCGCGGCGCCCACCAGCCCGTGGTGCTCGGCCTCGCCGCCCGCGCGGCCGGGCTCACCCCGCTGGACGCCGCGTACGCCGCCGGATACGAAGCGGTCAGCGGACCGGCCACGGCGGCCGTGCGGCTGCTGAGCCTGGACCCGTTCGCCGCGACCGCCGTACTGGCCGGACTCGCGCCCGCGCTCGACCGGGTCGCGCACGAGGCCGCGGGGGCGGCGCGGCGCGCCGCGTACGAGGGTCTTGACGCGCTCCCGGCCCCGGCAGCGCCGTTGCTCGACATCGCCGCCGAGCAGCACGCGGCGTGGCCTGTGCGGCTGTTCGCCTCGTAAGCAACCGGGGGTCCGCCCCGGACCCCGGTCATCGAACTTCCCCAGCCACCGCGGCTGGATGTCTCGCCGGACCGGCGGAATGTCCAGCCCGTCCGGCGCTTGAGGACGCCGCGCGCAGCGCGGTCGACCACCGAACCTCCGGAGGAAACATGCATCTCGACCACCCCGACGCCTACCCCCACCGCCACACCTACAGCGCAGCGGACCCGCACCGCCCCGACGGCACCCGCCGCGCCCTGCGGATCGGTCTCGGCGGGCCCGTCGGGTCCGGGAAGACCGCGACCGTGGCCGCGCTGTGCCGGCTGCTGCGCGACGAGTTGTCCATCGCCGTCGTCACCAATGACATCTACACCCGCGAGGACGCCGAATTCCTACTGCGGCACGCCGTGCTGCCGCCCGAGCGGATCACCGCCGTCGAGACCGGGGCCTGCCCGCACACCGCGATCCGTGACGACATCTCCGCCAATCTCGAAGCCGTCGAGGATCTGGAGGACGCCCTCGGGCCGCTCGACCTCGTTCTCGTGGAGTCCGGTGGCGACAACCTCACCGCCACCTTCTCCAAGGGGCTCGTCGACGCGCAGATCTTCGTCATCGACGTGGCGGGCGGCGACGACATCCCGCGCAAGGGCGGCCCCGGGGTGACCACCGCGGACCTGCTCGTCGTCAACAAGACCGACCTCGCGCCCTACGTCGGCGCCGATCTGGAGGGCATGGCCCGCGACGCCAAGGCCCAACGCGGCGATCTCCCCGTCCTCTTCACCTCGCTCGTCGCCGAGGGCGGCGTGCGCCCGGTGTCCGACTGGGTGCGCGAGCGGCTGGCCGGCTGGGCCACGGTCTCGCCGTGACGTCCGCCGCCGCAGATCCCGTGGCGGACGCCGGGCTGCGGGCCGCGGCGCACGTCGTCGCGGCCCCGGACGGCAGGGGCGGCACCGGGCTGCCCGTGCTCGACGGCGCGGGGCCGTTCGCGCTGCGCAGGCTGCGGCCGCAGGGGCATGAGGCCCATGTGCGGCTCGTGGGGGCCATGAGCGCGCCCCTCGGCGGTGATCTGCTCGGCCTCACCGTGGAGGTGGCGGACGGCGCCGCCCTGCGGTTCTCGACCACCGCCGCCACCATCGCCCTGCCCGGGCGCACCGGTGCGCCCGCCGCGTACGACACCCGGATCCACGTCGGTGACGGCGCCACGCTGCGCTGGCTCCCCGAACAGCTGATCTCCGCCCGGGGCAGCGACCTGCGGACGACCACCCGCGTCGAACTCGCCCCGACGGCCCGGCTGGTGCTCCGCGAGGAGCAGGTGCTCGGCCGCGTGGGCGAGGACCCCGGACGGCTGGCCGCCCGGCTGACCGTGCGCCGCGCGGGCCGTCCGCTGTTCGACCAGGAGCTGACGTACGGGCCCGGGGTGCCCGGCTGGGACGGGGGTGCCGTGCTGGGCGGGCACCGGGCCGTCGGGCAACTCCTCGTCGTGGATCCGGCCTTCGAGGAACACCCGGTGCGGCCCCGACTCCTCGGTGCGACCGCCGCGCTCACCCCGCTCGCCGGGCCCGCCGTCGTGGTGAGCGCGGTGGCCCCGGACGCGCTGCGGCTACGCGGGCTGCTGGACGCGGGACTTGCGACCGTCTTCGACGGAGATGACGGGATACGGGCGTTTTGGTGAACCGGGGGCTGTCGGCGACACAGGTGTCACCCCGGCTTTCGTCATCCTTACAGATTAGTAAAGAACGTCCGTGCGACCTGTCCTTTGTGGCAATGGAGGCGAAAGGATCCCCCTGCAGCTCCGTGATCATCGTCGCGTGCGTACGCGGCGCATCAGCAGGGGGAAAACCACGTGAGACCTACAGCAATATTCGGTGCGGCCGGCACCGCGGTGACGGCCGCACTCGTCGCCGGGCTCCTGGCCGCACCGGCGGCCGACGCCGGCGAGCGGGTACCGGGCGGCGCGGCCGAGGCGAAGGGCGTGCAGATCGCCGCCGCCAAGGCGGCGAAGAAGGGCATCAAGTGGCAGGACTGTCCTGCCGCCTGGGGCCTGGAGAAGCCGATCCAGTGCGGCTTCGTCACCGTCCCCGTCGACTACACCAAGCCGAACGGCCGCACCATCGAGATCGCGGTGGACCGGGTCCGTTCCACCGGCAAGGCGAGCGAGCGCCAGGGCGCCCTCCTGTACAACCCCGGTGGCCCCGGCGGCTCCGGCATGAAGTTCCCGCGGCGGGTCACGACCAAGAACCCGCTGTGGACCAAGACGTCGAAGGCGTACGACTTCGTCGGCTTCGACCCGCGCGGCGTGGGCCACTCCGCCCCGATCTCCTGCGTTGACCCGCAGAAGTTCGTGTCGGCCCCCAAGGCCGACCCGGTGCCCGACAGCGAGGCCGACAAGCGCGCCGAGCGCAAGAAGGCCAAGGAGTACGCCGACGGCTGCCACGAGCGCAGCGGCAAGCTGCTCCCGCACCTCACCACGATGAACACCGCCCGTGACGTGGACGTCGTCCGCGCCGCCCTCGGTGAGAAGAAGCTCAACTTCCTGGGCGTCTCCTACGGCACCTACCTCGGCGCCGTCTACGGCACGCTCTTCCCGAGCCACGTCCGCCGCATGGTCGTCGACAGCGTCGTCAACCCCGCGCAGGACAACATCTGGTACGACGCCAACCTCGAGCAGGACGTCGCCTTCGAGGGCCGCTTCAAGGACTGGACGAAGTGGGTCGCCAAGCACGACGGCGTCTTCCACCTCGGCAACACCCAGGCCAAGGTCCAGAAGCAGTGGGAGAAGCTGCGCGCCTCCGCCAAGAAGAAGCCCATCGGCGGGGTCGTCGGCCCGGCCGAGCTGATCAGCTTCTTCCAGGACGCCGCGTACTACGACTCCGCGTGGGTCCCGGTCGCCGAGACCTGGAGCAAGTACCTCGCCGGTGACGAGAAGGCCCTGGTCGAGGCGGCGGGCCCGGACCTGTCCGACACCGTCGGCAACGCCGCCAAGGAGAACGGCAACGCCGTCTACACCGCGGTCGAGTGCGCCGACGCCAAGTGGCCCACCAGCTGGAAGAAGTGGGACCGGGACAACACCCGTATCCACCAGCAGGCGCCGTTCATGACCTGGGCGAACGCCTGGATGAACCTGCCGTGTGCCACCTGGAAGTCCAAGCAGGGCACCCCCCTCGAGGTCGCCACGCACAAGGGTCTGCCGCAGACGCTCATCGTTCAGAGCGACCGTGACGCCGCCACGCCGTACGTGGGCGCGGTCGAGCTGCACAAGCGCTTCAAGGGCTCGCGTCTGATCACCGAGAAGGGCGCCGGCTCGCACGGCGTCGTCGGTCTGGTCAACCCGTGCATCAACGACCGGGTGGACGCCTACCTCGTCGACGGCAAGCTCGACGCCAAGGACGTGACGTGCGCCCCGCACGCCACCCCCGAGCCGCCGAAGGCCGCCGCCGCCAAGTAAGGCGGGCGACGACGACGCGAGACCGGGCCCCGGTCTCCCCTCAGAACGAGGGGAGACCGGGGCCCGGCTCGTTCCTCCGGAGGCGTCAACGCCCCCGCGGAGCGAAGACCCTCGCGAAGGCCGCCCTGGTCGGTGAGTCGGCGGTGCGGGGCCGGTAGCCGTGACGCGCCGCCGACCAGGTGATCAGGTGCCGCCAACCGGCCTACCGGCCGGTGCGGCCGCTTGCCGTCACGGGCCCGGCCGGGTGGCCTGGACGGGGGCATCCCCGCGCCCGCGCCCCAGGAGGCACCGATGTCCGTACGTACCGCCGTGGTCGTGGCGACGGCCGCCGCGCTGACCGTCCTCCCCCTGGCCCCGGCAGACGCCGACGAGCCGGGTCACGGGCGGCTCTTCCTGACCGTCTCCGGCGCCCGGGACACCTGGATCCGCGGTGTCCGGCTGGCCTGCCCGGGCCCGGGCCACCACCCCCACGCGCGCGAGGCCTGCGCGGACCTGACCCGGGCCCACGGCGACCCCGGCGCCCTGACCGGTGACCGGCACCTGTGCACGCGCGAGTACGACCCGGTCACCGCCGGCGCCGAGGGCACCTGGCACGGCCGTGCCGTCAACTGGCGCAAGACCTTCCCCAACGCCTGCGCCCTCGAGTCCGCGACCGGACACGTCTTCCGGTTCTAGGGCCTGTCCGGGAGCCCCTCACGAGCCCCGGGCCGCCAGGGCCCCCAGGGTCACCAGCATCAGCACCACCCAGGTGAACCACAGCCAGCCGTTGCTGCCGAGAGTCACCGAATAGGCGGTCACCACGACCAGACCGCCCACCGTCAGCCCCGCCATCGTCTTCGTCGATCCGGGCATGCCCCGCACCTCCTCACGGCGGCCCCGACGTCGATACCGACAGGCGTGAACGCGCGGACCGCGGCCAGGAGACCATCGTCTCCCGGCCGCGGTCCGTACCGCCATACCGCTGTCGCCGGCCGCTCACTGCTCCCGTGTGCGGAGCGAGGCCAGATACGCGTTGTAGGCCGCCAGCTCCTTGTCACCGTCGCGGTCCGCCGTCCGGTCCGAGCGCCGTGCCTGGCGCTGGTCGGAGCGGTACCACTGGTACACCAACGCGATCAGCACCACGACCGAGGGGATCTCGCTGAACGCCCAGGCGATGCCGCCGCCCGCCTGCTGGTCCGACAGCGGATCGATGCCCAGCGAGGCCGGCGGGTGCAGATACGTGCCGATCATCGGCTCCGAGGCCATCATCAGCGCGATACCGAAGAACGCGTGGAAGGGCATCCCGGCGAACAGCTCCAGCATCCGCATCACATATCCCGGCCGGTGCGGACCCGGGTCGACGCCCATGATCGGCCAGAAGAACACCAGACCCACGGCGAGGAAATGCACCATCATCGCGATGTGCCCGGCCTTGCTCCCCATCAGGAAGTCGAAGAGCGGGGTGAAGTACAGCGCGTACAGGCTCGCGATGAACAGCGGGATCGTGAACGCCGGGTGCGTGATGATCCGCATGTAGCGGCTGTGCAGCAGCGCGACAAGCCACTCGCGCGGCCCCTTGCGCCCGCGCCCCGCCGCCGGCAGCGCCCGCAGGGCCAACGTCACCGGGGCGCCGAGCAGGATCAGGATCGGCGAGAGCATGCTGATGACCATGTGCTGCACCATGTGCACGCTGAACATGACCATGCCGTACTCGTTGAGCTTGGTGCACATCACCACCGCGACCGTCAGCACACCGAGCACGAAGGCGACCGTACGGCCGACCGGCCACGCGTCACCCCGCCGCCGCAGCCGCACCACGGCCCAGCCGTACAGGCCCAGCCCCAGCAAGCAGCTGATCATGAAGAACGGATCGCCGCTGAACTCCAGACCCCGTCGCAGGGTGAACGGCGGCAGATCCATCATCATGCCGTGCCCGCTGTGATCCATCCGCTCTCTCCCATTTCGCACCAATGCGCCGGGACCAGAGTAGAGCCGCCCCCGGCCGGGACTCCGGCCGGGGGCGGCTGTCGCGCGCACGCCCCGGGAGCTGCCGGGAAACGCGTGAGGGTCAGCTCACAACACGCACTCGACCTCGGCGTACCGCTCCTGCGGCACGGTCTTCAAGTGCTCGACGGCCGCCGCCAGCGGCACCAGCGTGATGTCCGTACCGCGCAGGGCGGTCATCATCCCGAATGCTCCCCGGTGCGCCGCCTCCACCGCGTGCCAGCCGAACCGCGTGGCCAGCACCCGGTCGTACGCCGTGGGCGTACCGCCGCGCTGCACATGGCCGAGGATCACCGGTCGTGCTTCCTTGCCCAGGCGCCCCTCCAGCTCGACGGCCAGCTGCCGGGCCACACCGGCGAACCGCTCGTGGCCGTAGACGTCCGTGGCGCCGACGTCGAAGGCCATCGTGCCCTCGCGCGGCTTGGCGCCCTCCGCGACCACCACGATCGCGAACCGCTTGCCCGCGTCGAAGCGCTGCCCGACCACCTTCGTCAGCTCGTCGATGTCGAAGGGGCGCTCCGGCACGACGATGGCGTGCGCGCCCGCAGCCATGCCCGAGTGCAGGGCGATCCACCCGGTGTGCCGTCCCATCACCTCGACGATCAGCACCCGCTGGTGTGACTCGGCGGTGGTCTTGAGCCGGTCCAGGGCCTCCGTGGCCACGCCCACGGCCGTGTCGAAACCGAAGGTCACATCGGTCGACGCGATGTCGTTGTCGATGGTCTTGGGGACGCCCACGATGGGCAGTCCGGCGTCCGAGAGCAGCCGGGCCGCCTTCAGGGTGCCCTCGCCGCCGATCGGGATGACGGCGTCCAGACCGAGATCGGCCACATGGCCCTTGGCCCGCTCGACGCCGTCGCGCAACTGGGCGGGCTGTACCCGGGAGGAGCCGAGGATCGTGCCGCCGAGGGCCAGGATGCCGCCCACCGCGTCCAGGTCCAGCTTGCGGTAGTCGGCTTCCAGCAGACCCCGCCAGCCGTCGTGGAAGCCGATGACCTCGTCGCCGTGGTCGACGACGGCTCGGTGCACGACGGACCTGATGACGGCGTTGAGTCCGGGGCAGTCGCCGCCGGAGGTGAGTACACCAATGCGCATGACAGGGAACCTTCGCAACAGGGGCCTGGAGGCCGGACCCCGTCGTCCGGCTGGATCCCCGCCACCCTACAAGTGCGGGGTGACGGGAAACACGGCCGTCCGTCATACGGGCGATTCTTCGACTGCGGCGCGTCGTTGCCGCCTGCGGCGGTGAGCGCCCTGCGGGCGCGTCCTCAATCGCCGGACGGGGTGGGTTGGGGTGGGGGTAAAACAAAACAAACCTGTCGGCACAAAACCCTCGGACAGACGGGAA
>NZ_JBVIQR010000059.1:0-25767 GCF_055576875.1 Streptomyces sp. NPDC033229
GACGTGGGCAGAGTCCTTGCCACCGGCGAGGCGTTCAGTCGTCCAGCACACCACAAGGTCGGAACGAAACCGCGTCGAACTGGATAAATGACAAGCTCAAGACCTGTACCGAAGCCCGGGAAGGGCGGGGGAGAGTGGTCCAGGTAGTCCTCGGCGACGAGGTCGTCCAAGGCGTCGACGTTGCCCTGGTCGATCTCCGCGTAGAAGCGGCGGACGAGCTTCTTGTTCTCTTCTGCAGACACCCCCGCAGTGTGGCCGGGCGCGCCGCATCCGTCGGGTGTGACGCACCCGGCCTCCGTCAAGGTTCACTCCTGCGGACCGGGACCGCGTGCGGTTCGGGGCTCCCACCGCTGTCGGCATGCGAGACCACCGGTCATGCCGCCCGCACGGGGACGCGGGCCGGTCGGCAGACGTCAGGTACTGAGCAAGCGGTTGAAGAAGGAGCGGTAGTGTTGGAGGGCGACGCGTAGATCCTCAGTCGCCACTTCCTCGCCCTGCTGCCACTGGTCTTCGAGTCCTCGTTTGTGTTCGGAGAAGGTCGTGGCCAGGGCCTGCATCGTCTCGGCGACGAGTTGGTCGGCCGCGTTGACGGCGTCCTGGGGGTCGTCGACGAAATTGCTCTGGATCTTCTGCCACCTGGTGCGGAATTCCTCCTGTTCCTCGCCGAGCAGGGGTTCGTTCTCCTCGATCGGTTCCTTTTCCCGGCGGTCACCGGCGGATGTCTCGCCGCTGCCTTCCCGGTCCTCCTGCCCTTCCCGGCCTTCCCGGTCGAGGCCGGTGGCTTCCCCGGGGAACTGCGGCGGCGCGTCAGCCGGATCCAGCGCCTCGTCTCTGGTGTCTCCGGTGCCCTGCCGGGCGCCGGCCAGGTCTTCCGTGGAGAGAACACCCTCGTCGTCCCGGGGTGTGTCGTGGTTGCGCATTTCCTTGTCACTTCCGTCCGTCATCGTGGTCCGTCCGGACACCGACGGGGCCGGCTCACCGGCTGCGGGCTGCCGGCCGATCTCTCATCCCCGGCTGTCGCGCGGTCGGTCGCCGTCATGGAGCAGCTCGTCGAACAGCGCGCGGTAGTGCACCATCGCGCCCCGCAGCTCCTCCGTGGTCGCCTGATGGCGACTGCTGCGGTCGTTGACCTCATGGGCGGACCGGTAGTGCTCCAGGGTGCGTCCGTGTTCCACGGACAGGTCCTTCACCTGCTGCTCGTACCCCTCGGTCGGGTACCCGCGCTCGCCCATGAGCGTGGTCACGAGCCGGTCCGCCTCATGGACCGCGTCGTCGGGCCGGTCGACAAACTGTTCCTGCACGCGCGCCCAGTCCTGGGCGTAACGGTCCCGGACCGGTGCCGGCAGCGGCTTGATGTCCAACGCGTCGTGGCGTTCCTGGCGCTCGCGCAACTCGCGCTCGGCCGCCCCGCGGCTGTCCGTGGACTCCATGGTCCGCTCGTATTCCGGTCCGAAGCGCTCCCGCAGCTTTCGGCGGCGCGCGGTGACCGTCCACGCCGCCACTGCGCACACAAGCAGCACCAGCACGGCGGCGATGATGATGATGGTGATGAGGGACATGGCATCCTCCGCTCGTAGCCGCATGCTCCCCGAGCACGGCGACTGCTGCACCCGGCACCGGCCGCCGACGCGGCGCTCACGTTCCCGCCGTTCCTGCCGAGGGGCCGCTCGCAGGCCGTTGGCTGGCGGCGGTCGCGGCCCAGCGGGAGACGGCTGAGGCTACCCGGCAGGAACAAGATCGCCCGAGGCGATCAGGTTCTCCTCCGATCACGCACACCCTCTCGCCCCTTCTCCATCGTCCTCCTCACCTGCCCCACCGGCAAGCATCAGCCGGCAGAGCCGGGCAAGGACGCCGGAGCCTCCGGCGCCGGGACGGGCCCTTGGCCCCCTCCGCGGCACCCCCTCACTGCCGCCAATCTTGCTGGGGCCACCCGTGTGATCAATCGCGGACTCATGAAGCTTCAGTGGCCGTACCAAGGGACGCCCCGTAGCTTCTGGCCTGTCTGCGGTCCGGCGGTCAGCCGAAGATGAGCTCGACGCCCTGGTCCAAGCAGAACTTCATGACGGTGACCAGCTGGCGGCCCACCAGGCCGGCGTTCTCGGACTGCTGACCGGGCCGCGTGGTGGTGGTTCGGCTGGTGCGGGGCTGCCGCTACTTCCAGGGGATGTTGAGCCACGGGCTGGCAGGGTTGGTCGTGAGGACCTTGTGTGCGGCCAGCACGTCCGTGTACCACGGACCGAACTCCTCAGTCGGCACTCACGCGTGAGACAACTATGAACAGCTCCGTAGAGGCCAGCGTATCGAAGTACGCGCCCCAGTCGCCCTTCACCTTCGCCTCGAACAACGCCCGCTCGACAGCACTGGGCGCCGACCACGACGGCGCCACCACCTGTGGCTCTTGCTCAGCCGACCCCGTCACAGCAATGCGCCCCTTCCCCCCTCGTGTTGCTTGGCAAATGACTGCCGCGAAGATCCTGAGGTGCCCGACGGGACGACCCGCGCCAGGTCTCGACAGGGGCGCTGTACGGGCTCGGCAGGCGAGGCGTTACGTCCCGACTGGTGGAGCTCGCCTGCCAGCTGCGTCACGAAGGCGCACACCTCTCCGTCTTCACGGCACGGCTCAGATCAGGGCGGGCCAAGCGGAAATGGGCGGGCAACGCGCCCTCAGCGCTTGTGGGCGCCCCGCACCGGGCTGCCCTATGTGTGCGTCGGCCCAGGGCACTACGGAAGCGCGCGGGCGAAGCCGTGCGTCTTCAGCCGCTCATCGTATGTGGCGCGGGAGCGAGATTTAAGCAAGGATGGCACGTTCGCTCTAGTATTCGAAGGAATGCCCCTCTATGCACATCCGGCGTACCGCCGTTGTGGCCATGGCCGCAGTGACCATCGCGGCTCTCACTCTCGGCGGCTGCGAAGATGGCCGTCCGGTCAGCAAAGGCAGTGGGGAGGGGAGCCGGCCCCGTCCTATGAGCACCGCTGAGGGGGCCTTCGATGTGGAGAAGGCCGTGAGGGAGGCCGATCCGGCGCCGTACTCCGCGCATGTGGAGTCCGACTCCTTCGTCGGCGGCAAGATCACGATGTCCATTTCCGGGCGGTTCAACCTCAACAGCAGGGGCGGGGCCACGGCGCGCGTTCATTCCGGCGACGGTATGCCGCCCGATCAGGCTGTCGACGAAGACGTCGTGATGACGGCGAAGAGCATCTACCGCAAACACCTGAACCGCGGGGTGGACAGTCCCTGGCAGGAAGAGAAGAACGACGGCCGCCAGATGGGGAACGAATATGCCAACTACGCCCGGCCGATGCTCGATCTGGGTCCCAAGGCCCGCAAAGGCATGGAACGGCTGGACGGCGTACCCGTGTACCGGCTCTCCGCCGCACTGTCCAACGACCAGATCACAGCCGCCGACCCGGTCACGGGTGAAAAGGTACGGGCTTTGCAGAAGGGCGCGAAGATCCCCTGCGATTTGCTGATCAACAAGGACGGCCGAGTCGTCCGCATGGAGCAATGGTTCGGCCGGTCCTCCGCCGCACACACTGCCATCACCATGACGGACATGCTTCCCGGTACCTACAAGGTGTCGGCCCCGACCGACGTCATCCCAGCCTCGCCTGACCCTGACCCTGCCCATGAACCGGCCCCGGCCCGGCACGCGTAACCCACCTTGGCGCGAGAGACAGTTCAGCCCCGGGCGACGGTGAGCGGTGGCGGGGGCGATCGGGGCGTGAGGGCCGTCGGTCTGGTGCTTCCCGTCGGCTGGGGGCAGGCAGGAACTACCGGACTATCGGGCGCTGGGGGCTCACTGCCACTGGACGTCGATCCGATCTCGCGGATCCGGCCCCGCCACGCGAATCACCATGCCGTCCCAGTCCCCGACAGGAAAGCGCCCGAGCGCCGGCCCCGGATTCCGAGGGGGCCCTGCGGGCTGAGCTCTACGACGACGTGGTCAACCCCTCGCGGCCCAACGCCAGCCGTGCGGTGCGCCAGTCGCAGGCATTCCTCGCCCAGGGCGGAGGCGAAGCCCGGGGGTAGGGCCTGCGCCGTCCATGGGGCGAAGGAGCTCGTCACGGTGCTCGAAGACAGCAGCACGATACTCACCATGCAGCGCGTCAGCGGGCCGAGGGGCATGAGGCAGCAGAGCCTGGTAAGTCTCGTCCCACAGCGCCCGTGTCCCCACGGGCTCCATCCTGACGGGCCTCGGACCGACTTGAGTACGAGGACCGGCCGATCCTGAGTACGCCGGCGCAGACGAACCGGCACTGGAGCCGCTTGGCTGTACCCATGCACGAGACAATCGCCTTGACCACCGACCGCGCCTCCGGGCCCCGTGCCATCGACGGGGCATTGAGGTGGGCCACTGCCTTGGCGGTGGCTCTGGCTCCGGTGGCCTTTCTCATCGGTGGCCTGGCGCAGATGGCCGCGGAGGTTCACCCTCAGACCGTGGCGGTCGTCACGGTCTGCTGGTGGGCGTCCTGGACGGCTACCCCACTGCTCGCGGTGGCCTTCCGGCTGGCCCTGCGACACCCCGCCCTGGCCAGGGCGGGCCGCTGGGCGGGGTGGGCCGCGCCGGTCCCGCCGACGGTCACGATCCTGCTGACCCTTGGCCTGTAGGTGGCACGACTACCTTGGCGTGCTCCGAGAGCTGCCCTCGTCAGCGGCGTTGACGCCGGCGAGAGGGGCCGGATCGAACGGGGAACCGCCGAGGAGACCGGGCTGGCGGTTACAGCGATCGGCGGCCGCCTCGGCCACTTCGACTGCCGCTCCGGCAGCGGACGCGCACCCACCGGTGCAACTTCAGTGCCTGTCCTACGTTTTAGGGGCGGGCTCGGAGCGTCGGGGGTAGCGATCGGCAGGCGCCGGGTCGCGACGGATGGGTTGTGTCCCTTGCGGGCCGCCAAGGAGGCGCAGGGCCATCTCTGGCACATCACCCCCGCTGGCTTCTTCGGGCAGCGGCCCCTGTACTTCATCGAGAGCGCCGCGGGCCAGGTGCCGCTTAAACCCGCCGCTGCGGGCGCGGCCGACACCGGGCGCGGTGAGGACGGCGCGCCGAAACCGCAGCGTAGGCGCATGACCGTCCACCAGAACGCCCCCGAGAGGACGGCCGATATCGTCCAGGTAGGCCTCCCGGACAAGGTCGGCGACAAAATGGCGCGGGAAGAACGGCGCGCCCGAGGACACCCAGCTCTGGGTCGTCACGGTGACGCCATGGGGCGGAATCACCTTCGTGCCGATCACCCACCCCGCGCCATCCTCGGATTCCAGGACCACACCGTGGCGGTCGACAGCGAGGTGCGACTCACCTACAACTGGGGCGGGGACTTCACCGGAACGGTCATCAACACCTTCTACCCGTTGCCCAACGAGTGGAGCGTCCCCTACCACCACGTCTTTACGTGACCCGCCACCACCGCCGCACCCCACCCGCCCCGGACCGACGCCTGCACCGCCTGGAAGAGGCACCACGATGCCCGTGCCCACCGCAGAACTGAAGCTGGAGATCGTCAACGCCGCCACCGGGAAGACTCTCGGCGCCGAGGCCTCGCCGGGCGAGGACGGGGCGCTCGTCGTCCGCGACTTCCCCGACGGCGGCCCGAGCCCAGAGCAGTGGCCGGGGTGTCGGGGGCGGGGAAAAACGTCGGTAGTCTTCGACACCATCGCTGTCGAATCCCAGCGGCAGCTGATCGAGACCTTCCCGTATTTCGTGCGCAACCGCCTGCCCCGCTACGAGAAGCCCGAAGCCGACGCCATCGGCGATCTGTCGCCGGCGACCAGAAGCCGCTGGGCGGCGGTCGCGTTCCACGGTGGGGACGACACGAACGCGCTTACCCTCCGCGTTTCGCCCAGCCCTGCGCAAGGATGCTCCTGTGCCGCACAGGTGAGCACCGAACCCTTCCCGCCAGGCATGCAGGAAGGCAGCAGCCGCACCAGGGCCGGCGTCGTGGGCCTGGGTGGGGTGGAGGCCGCGGAGGGGGCCGTCGATGAGCAGGACGGCGAGTCCGTGGACGGCCGACCAGGCGAGTAACTCGGCCCCGGGGCGGCGGCCTTCCGGCAGCAGACCATGTGCCACGAGGCCGTCGAGGGCCTCGCCGAGCAGCTCGAAGGGGGCCTTACCGGTGGTGCCCGCGGCGGTGTCGGCGGCGGCGTGGGTCATGTCGCCGGGGACGTGGAAGGCCGTGCGAAACAGGTCGGGTTCTTCCTTTGCGAAGCGGAGGTAGCCGGTGCCGACGGCACGAAAGCGGGCCCGGGCGGCGCCCGCCGGGTCCCCGGCGGGCGGCAGGACGTCCTGTTCGGCCTCCATGGTGCGGGCGACCTGGGCCATGGCGGCCTGGGAGACGGCGTGCAGCAGGGCGTCACGGTGGCCACCGTGCTGCTGCTCGGCAGCGGAACGGGCGCACTCGCTCTGGCCTTCGCCGGACACGTCCCCCTTGAGATCATCGTCGCCGGGGTCAATGTCGAGGGCGTCTCGATGACTCCAGGCGTCTCCAGTGGGCTCCGCCCCCACCTTCATCACCCAGGCCGAGCGCGCCACGCTCCACGGTGCCTGCGTGAAGGCGACTCCGGATCTGCCAGTAATCGGAGCCATGACCGTCGCCATCACCATCGACAACGCCACCGTCGGTGGTGTCAAGGTCGAGCCCGCGGCCATCACCATCCGCAAAGTCACAGGCGGCGACGTGAGCATCAGGGTGCCAGGCTCGTCGGATACTGATTCCACAGGCTTGTTCAGCCTTGGCGCCGGTCACATCACCGGGGAAGGCCTCACTATCCGGCCCCACGCGGTAGCTGTCGGCACCATCACCATCCAAGGAGTGGCCTTGGATGCCTGGCGCGGGAAACACGACTGCCGCGCTTCGGCTCCGGCGACAGCTCCCGGTGGCACCGGAACCGCGCCCAGGGGGAACCATGAAAGCGTCTGTGCTCCAGGAGGCCGGAGTACGGCACCGGTGGCGGGCATGGCGCCGGACTCGCCCGTTCTACGCGGGCCTGCCGATGATCGCAGGTGCCATCGTCCTGGTAGCCATCTCCTGGGTGGACCTGGGCCTGCTCCGGCTGACCGGTACGGCCGGCGCCGCCACGTGGACCATCAGCACACTGCCGACCGTGGCGGGGCTGACGACGTGGGCCGGCAGCAGCCGACGCCACTTCACCGGCAGCCTGGCCGTCGTCCTCGCGCTGTCCAGCCTGATCGCCGCCAACCTCGGCGGGCTTCTCCTCGGTTTCTTCTTCGCTGCCGCCGGCGGCTGCCTGGCCCTGGCCTGGACACCACTGCCGCAGCCGCCACCCACAAGTCCCGGCACCGATACGACAGAGCCGGTCAGCCACGACTGAGAAGCCCGGAAGAGCGCTGGCCAAATGGCGGTCAAAGTGGCCATCTATTGCGCACCGTCACAGAGGGTGTGACGTTGAGGGATAGCTGGCCAGCGGTCTCTGACCCCATGCAGGCCAGGCGGTGTTGTGGATCTGTAGTTGGCCAGTTTGTGGCTCGATAGCTGGCCACTCAGTGGTCAGGCACCTCGTGGTCATGTTTCGAAGCGCCTTGGGCATCGCCGTTCCGGGCCGGGCATTTGGTGCGACGGTGTCCCCAGGCCGTTGGGCTGCTGCCTCTCTGGCAGGCCATGCCGCCGAGCCTAGCGGCCTGCAGCGAGTGCGCCCGCTACGGATGGAAGGACCTGGGCGTCGCCGCTCAGGTTGAGCGTCACGCCGGGCATCATGGCCGCCCGCGTGACGCTTCCGGACGGATCCGCCGTGGCAACAGTGGCCAACCGACGGAATCCGCTGAGCTGGCCCTATATGGTGTTCCGCTCCTGGCCGTTCCCTCACATCGCGAGGTCATTTCCCGCGTGCTAGGAAAGGACGTGGCTGAGTTCCGCGGTGCAGCAGTCGCGACTGGGCAGTCGGCGACGGTTAGGACTGCGCCAGCCGAGTCAGCACGTGAGGGCTGCTCAGAGCAGGTCCTGCAGGGTGCGCCGGATCGCGTGGTCCAGTGGGCTGCGCGGCGTTGCCAGACCGGCGATGAGTCGCTTGATGTGGTCGGCGGTCCTGCGTGGGCACAGGGGCAGGAGCACGCTCGCTGTGCGGGCCTGGACGCCGACCGCGTAGCGGGGGCGGGGGCGGCGGGCGGTGAGCGCTCGGCGGATGGTGTGGGCGACTGGTTCGGGGCCGGGGAGATGGCGGACGCCGGTGCGGAGCAGCGTGCGGGCGGTTCGGTAGGCGTCCGCGTACGCCGATTCCGTGGGATGCCTAGTGAGGCCGTCGACGCCGTGGTCCCAGATACCGGTGGCGTACCCGCCGGGTTCGATGGCTGTGACGTGGACGCCGTCCCGTGCCGCTTCCAGGCGCATGGTGTCGCTGAGCATGGTCAGGGCGGCCTTGCTGGCGCAGTACCAGCCGTTGAAGGGGATGCTGAGGCGTGCGCCGAGTGAGGAGACGTTGACGATCCGGCCGCTGCCGCGGCGGCGCATGGCGGGCAGGACGAGTGCGGCGGTTCGTGCAGGCCCGAGGAGGTTGACTTCCAGCAGGTAGCGAGCGTCCTGTGTGATGACGTCCTCGACCGCGCCGGCTGCCGGGATGCCTGCGTTGTTGACGAGGGCCCAGGGACTGCCGCCGGTCAGTTCGGCGATTTCCGCGAAGGCGGTCGTGCAGGAGGCGTGATCGGCTACGTCGAGCAGGACCGTGCGCAGCCGCAGCCCCTGCTCGGCGGCGGCCGCGCGCAAGGCGTCGGCCTTGAGCGGGTTCCGGGCCGTGCCGATGACGTCGTAGCCGCTGCGGGCCAGCAGCAGTGCGGTGGCGCGTCCGATGCCGCTGGTGGCGCCGGTGATGACGACGCTGCGCGCGCCCACGCCGCTCATGGCGCCCGCTGTCCTCATAGCCGGATCTGGGCGAAGCCCACGCTGATCCCGCTGGCCAGGCCGATCAGGGCGACGGTGTCGCCGGGCTCGAGACGGTCGCTCTCCAGGGCGGTGACCAGTTGCAGCGGCAGGGACGCGGAGGCGGTGTTGCCGTGCTTGGCGACGGTGGGCAGGCAGCGGTCGGCGGGCAGGCCGAGTTTGTCGACCGTCTCCAGGTACTGGGGAATCGTGATCTGGTGGAAGGCGATGAAGGAACTGCTGCGCGCCATCTCCAGCTCGTGGCGGGCTTGTGTAAGGACCAGAGGCAGCGCGTCGATGGCAATGTCGCGCAGCAGGTCGCCATTGAGCCGGAGAAAGGTGAATTCCAGGTCGTCCGATCGGGGATGCAGGGTGCCACCCGCCTCCAGGGTGCAGGATTTCCAGGCGGTGGAGTCGGCCGCGAAGGCCGTGGTAAGCACGCCCGGTCCGTCGTCGGTGGCGTCGGTCGCTGTGAACAGCAGGGCTGCACCTGCGTCGGAGACGGTGTATCCGGGCATGGCCCGCAGGAATGCTTCTTGGCTGGGCACGTCCCAGCGGGCGGCGAGCGTGGGCGCTTCCCCGCAGGTGATCAGCACGGTGCGGTAGCGGCCGGCCTCGATGAACGCGGAGGCGATCTCGATGCCGTTGAGCACGCTGTTGCAGGCGTTCTTCACGTCGAACACCGGGCAGGTGGCTCCCAGCTTCGCGGCCACGATGTGTGCGGTGGCGGGTTCGATGAGGTCCTGGCTGCAGGCGGTGAACAGCAGCAGGTCCACGTCGCCGATGGCGGTCCCGGCGGCGTCCAGGGCCTTGAGCGCGGCGGAGACGGCGAGGTCGGAGGCCTGCTCGTGCGTGCCCTTCTCGTGGACGCCGTGCACACCGGTGAGGTCCTCGAGCAGGCCAGACGGCGGGACGAAGGCGCTGCCCGACCGGGCGATGCGGCTGCGGGCCTGATCCATGGTCCGGTATGAGGCAGGCAGGTGGACGGCGGTGGTCACCAGCTGGGCACGCACTACGGAACGCATCCTCATGACGGTACGGACGCGCCCGTCGACGGTCCACCAACGCTCCTTATTTCACTGGAAAGATTGAAGTAGGGAGTAAAGAAACGAATAACTGCTTACCGCCTGTTTGGGCAGCCTTTCATGGGAGCCGAGGGGGGAGTTGTGAGCATGGGTGACGGTGACCGGGCGATCGCGATCGTGGGAGTGGGCTGTCGGCTGCCGGGCGGGCTGAGGGACCTGGCCGGCTTGTGGGAGGCGTTGTCCCGGGGCCAGGACTTGGTCGGTGAGATGCCGGAGGACCGCTTCGACCAGGCCCGTCTCGTGGACCCCGGACCTCAACGGGCCAACTGCAGCTACACGGCGGCCGGCGGTTTCCTTCCCGACGTCGCCGGGTTCGACGCAGGGTACTTCGGTATCGCCCCTGTCGAGGCCGCGTCCATGGATCCCCAGCAGCGGTTGCTGCTGGAGCTGGCCGTCGAGGCGCTCGACGACGCCGGCATTGCGGCGGAATCCCTGGCCGGCTCATCCGCCTCGGTCTTCGTCGGGGTCTCCGACATGTCCTACGCGCGGCTCCAGTCACGGCTGAGGGGCCATCAGACCCCCTACATCATGAGCGGAGGCGCCCTGTCGATCGTCGCCAACCGTCTCTCCTACCACCTGGACCTGCGTGGCCCGAGCATGGTGATCGACACTGCCTGCTCGTCGGCGCTGGTGGCCCTGGACCGCGCCTGCCGGACCCTGCTGGAGGGCACCGGCCGTGTCGCCTTCGCCGGCGGCGTCAACATCCTGACCGGCCCGGAAGGCTTCATCGGGTTCTCGGCCGCCTCGATGCTCTCGCGGCGCGGCCGGTGTGCGGCATTCTCCGCCGAGGCGGACGGTTTTGTACGGGCCGAGGGCGGGGGTGTCGTCGTCCTCAAGCGGCTGGCCGATGCGGTGGCCGACGGAGATCGGATCCACGCGGTGATCGTCGGCACGGCAAGCAATTGCGACGGCCGGACCATGGGCCTGGCCCTGCCCAGCTCCAGGGCACAGGAGGCACTGCTGCACGAGGTCTACGAGCGAGCCGGGGTGGCCGCCGACGACTTGGTCTACTTCGAGGCGCATGGCACCGGAACCGTCGTCGGAGACCCGGCCGAGGCGGGGGCCGTCGGGCGGGCCCTGGGGCAGCGGCGGGGGAACGGGCCGTTGCCGATCGGTTCGGTGAAGTCGAACCTGGGTCATCTGGAGCCGGCTTCCGGGATGGCCGGGCTGTTCAAGGCGCTGCTGGTCCTGCGGCACGGCACCGCCCCGGCGACCCTGCATGCCCTCCCCCTCAACCCGGAGATCGACTTCACGGCCCTGGGACTGGCGCCGACCGTCGAGCCCGTCGCCCTCCGCCTCCACGCGGGTGCCGCCGTCGGCGTCAACTCCTTCGGCTTCGGCGGCGCCAACGCCCACGCCGTCCTCACCCTCCCGCCCACGGCCGCCCGCCCCGCGCCCATGACCACCGACACCCTCCCGGTGACGATCTCCGCCCGTTCCCCGAAGGCACTGGAGGAGCTGGCGGCCCGGATGTCCGTACGGCTGAGGGAGGCCGCCCCCGGGGAGTTCTACGACCTGGCGCACACCAGCACCCGGCGCCGTACCGCCCACCCGCACCGCGCCGTCGTCCTCGCCGGCAGTGCATCGCGGGCGGCCGATGAGCTCGACCGGCTCTTCGCCGGTACACCGGCCGCCGGGGCCGTCAGCCCGACGGCGGACCGGTCCGCCGTGGCGTACGCCTTCTCCGGCAACGCGTCTCAGTGGCCCGGTATGGCCGCTGATCTGCTGACCACCGAGGCGGCCTTCCGTGCCGCCGTCGAGGAGGCGGACGCCGCCCTCGCCCCGCACCTGGGCTGGTCGGTGACCGAGGAGCTCGCCCGCCCCGGACCGGCCCGGTGGAAGCGCACCGAGATCGCCCAGCCGCTCCTGTTCACCGTCCAGCTGGGGCTGAGTGCCCTGCTGGGGGCGAACGGTCTGCGTCCCTCGGCGGTCTTCGGACACAGCGTCGGCGAAGTGGCCGCCGCCCACGTGGCGGGGGTCCTCACCCTGGATCAGGCCGCCTTGGTGATCGCCGAGCGCGGCCGTGCCCAGGCCGGCACCGCCGGCACCGGCCGGATGGCGGCCGTCGGACTGTCCGAGCCGGCGGCACGCGAGGCGCTGGCCGGGTACGAGGGGGCGCTGGAGCTGGCCGGGATCAACAGCGACCGGGACGTGACCGTCGCCGGGGACCCTGAGGCACTGGCGGCCCTCGGCGCACAGCTGACGGCCCGGGACGTCTTCTTCCGTGAACTCGACCTCGACTACGCCTTCCACAGCCGCGCCATGGACCCCGTCGAGACTCCTCTGCGTGCCGCCCTGTCCGGCCTCGTCCCCTCCCCGGCCCGTATCCCCTTCTTCTCCTCCGTCACCGGGACACCCCTTCCCGGTGAGGAGCTGACGGCCTCCTACTGGTGGCGCAACGTGCGCGAGCCCGTCCGCTTCGCCGAAGCGAGTGCCCACGCCCTCGGCCACGCGGCCGGCATCGTCGTGGAGATCGGCCCGCACCCCGTGCTCCGCCCGTACCTGCGCCGCACCGACGCCGTCTATGTGCCTACTCTTCACCGGGACGCCGCCGGGCCACAGACTGTGGCCGCGGCCGTCGCCGCACTGATCGCGGCGGGCGCTGACGTGGACTGGCCCGTCCACTTCCCCCACCCCGCCCGCGTGGCCAGCCTGCCGGCCTACCCCTGGCAACGCCGCCGCCACTGGCACGGCAGCCCCACCGACTGGGTGCGCAGCAGTGGCACGGGCCGGGTCGAGCACCCGCTGCTCGGCGAGCGGCTGCCCGGCCCGCACCCCTTGTGGGAGGCCATGGTCGAGCCCCAAGTGGTGCCCTGGCTCGGCGACCACCGCATCGAAGGGGCCGTGGTGATGCCCGCCGCGGGGTACGTGGAGATGGCCCTGGCCGCGGGGCGGCGCGTCCTGGATGCGACGGCGGAGGTGCGGCATCTGGAGATCACCGCCCCGTTGTCCCTGCCCTGGCCCGACCCCGGTGACATCCGGCTGCAGACCACGGTCCTGCCGGGCGGCGGCACCCTCGTCATCAGCACCAGCCAGGGCGGCGGCCAAGAGTGCCGCCCCGTGGTCAGGGCCCAGGTGCGCGCCCTGCTCGGCAGGCCCGCGGCGCCGATGGCCCCGGAGGAGACCCGGGCACGCTGCCCCCACCCGATCGACGGGGAGGAGCACTACCGGGCGTGCCGGCGCGCCGGCCTTGAATACGGACCCAGCTTCCGCCTGCTGCGCGAACTGCACACCGGCGACGGCGAGGTGCTCGCCTCGTACCGCTACGAGGGGCCGGACGAGACCTACGGCGTGTTCCCGGCCGTCCTGGACGCGGCCTTCCAGGCAGGCGTCCCCCTGCTGCGGAGCCGGATCACCAGGGGTGATCCCTACCTGCCCTGCGGTCTGGAGAGCGCACGTGTATGGCGAGCCCCCGCGCCCTCCGGCCTCATCCACGTACGCGAGCGGACCGCGATCGAGCCCGAGATCTGCTGGGACATCACGGTCACCGACGAGGACGGCACGGTCGCCGTCGAGATCGACCGCTTCCGCCTGCGGCGGATGCCCGCCGGCCGTACACCGCTGAGCGTCCAGGGGACGGTCCTACGGGCCGCCCCCCGGCCCGGCGTCTGTGGTGACGGTCCCGTGCTGCCCACGCCCGCCGGCCTCGTGGCGGCTGCCGACGGCCGGATCGCGGAGCTGAACGCGGCCTGGCAGAGCAACGGCCACGACCGGTTCGCCGCGGCCGCGACGGACACCGTCAACCTGTACTGGGCCGCCGTGCTCGCCGGCTTCCTGGCGGATCCCGCCGCCCCGTTCACCCCGGGCGACCTGGTGGCCGCGGGAATGCTGCCCCAGCACCGCCGCCTGCTGAAGGTCAGGCTTCCCCTCCTCCAACGGCAGGGCCTCGTGCGACACCTCCCCGACGGACACTGGCAGCTGACGTCCGTGCTGCCCCCGTCCGTTGAACCACTGCGGGCGCTGCTCATGGACCATCCCGCCACCAGCGCCGAAGCGGGCCTGGTCACCAGGCAGCTCCAGCACCTGCCCGGCCTGCTGCGCGGCACTGCCGAACCTGTCCAGCTGCTGTCCTCCGACACAGTCCGCTACCAGCACTTCTACGACCTCGCACCGCGCAACCGCTTCACCCATCTCCTCGTCCGCACGGTCCTGGAGGAGATCGTCCGGCGCTGGCCCGAGGACCGGCCGCTACGGGTACTGGAAGTCGGCGCGGGCACCGGAGGGCTGACTGCCGCCGTGCTCCCGGTGCTGCCGGCCGAACGCACCCGCTACACGTTCACCGACATCTCGGTGACCTTCCTCACCCCTGCCGAACACCGCTTCGCCGACTACCACTTCATCGATCACCGCACGTTCGACCTGGACGCCGACCCCGCCGGACAGGGCCTGCCCGAGGGCGGATTCGACGTCGTACTGGCCGCCAACGCTCTGCACACCGCCACGGATCTCAAAGCCGCTCTGCGTCACGTCAGGCAGCTCCTCGCCCCCGGCGGCCGGCTGCTGGCGGTGGAATCGCACGACACGGCACAGCTCGCAGCGTTCTTCGGGGCCCTCGACAGTTTCTGGCGCCGCAGCGACCACGCCCTGCGCCCGGTCGGCCTCCTGCTGGACCACGATCAGTGGCCGCCCCTGCTGGAGGAGTGCGGATTCACCGGCGTCGTGCGGGCCGGCACCGACGCCGGTTGTGGCCAAAAGGAGTTCTCCGTCTTCGTCGCCGCCGCGGACGACCGCGCGGCGCCCCTCCCCGCCCTCGCCGCCCCGGCGTCCGGGACAGCCTGGACGATCGCCGTCGAAAGCCCGGACGAGGAACCGCTGGCCCGCTGTCTGGCGGAGCTGCTGGGCGGCGCCGCCGTCACCACCTTCGACCAGCTCTCCGGGCCGGCCGCGCCCGGTGCCCAGGAAACGGTCACCGTCCTGCTGTTCGGCGAACCCGAGGGGGAACCCCAGGAGATCGTGGTGCGGACCACCCGCAGGGCCGCGGCCCTGCGCGCCCTGACCGTCGCCCATGACCGGCTGCCGGACGGAGCGCAGGGCAGGGCATGGCTGGTCACCCGCCCCACCGGTCTGCTGCCCGCACCCGAACGCCCCACCCACCCCGGTGATGCCCCCGTCTGGGGCATCGCCCGAACGCTGGCGAACGAGCGGCCCGACCTGGCGGTGCACCGGGTCAGCCTCGACCGCTGCGAGGACCCGGCCACCGACGCCCTCCGCCTCGCCCGGGAACTGCTCGACCCCTGCGAAGAGGACGAGATCGTGCTCACCCGCAGCGGCCGCTTCGTCCCCCGCGAGACCGAGCACCTCGCGCACGAGCCGCCCGCCACCACGACAACCCCTTCCTTCGCCCTAGCGGTGCACGACCCCGGGCTCTCCTACCGCCTCGCCTGGACGGCACGCCCGGTTCCCGCCCCCGGCCCGGGACAGATCGTCATTGCCGTCAAGGCCGCGGCACTGAACTACCGCGACACCCTCCAGGCCAACGGCATGCTGCCCACCGAGGTCATCGAGGGCACCCCCACCGAACACGGACTGGGTATGGAGTGCGCCGGCATCGTCACCGCGACCGCTCCCGGTGTCACCGCCTGGGAGCCCGGCGACCGCGTCTTCGGCATGACGCCCGCCGCCCTGGCCTCCCACACCGTCACCGCAGCGGAATCGGTCGGCCGTGTCCCCGACGGCATGAGCTTCGCCGAAGCGGCCACCCTGCCCGTCGTCTTCGCCACCGTCCACTACAGCCTCGCCCACCTGGCCCGCCTGGCGCCCGGCGAGACCGTGCTGGTCCACGGCGGCGCGGGCGGCATCGGCCTCGGCGTCCTGCAATACGCCCGGCACTGCGGAGCCAAGGTGATCGCCACGGCCGGCAGCGAGAGCAAGCGCGACCTGCTGGCCGCACTCGGCGTCGAACATGTCCTGGACTCCCGCACCCTCGACTTCGCACCACGCGTCCTGGAACTGACCGGCGGCCGCGGCGTCGACGTCGTCGTCAACTCCCTCAGCGGCGAGGCCATCGCCCGCACCCTGGAACTCCTGCGCCCGGGCGGCCGCTTCGTCGAGCTCGGCAAACGGGACATGCTCGAGAACAACCCCTTGCCCCTGCACCCGTTCCTGCGCAACCTCAGCTACTTCGGGGTCGACGTCAACAGGCTGCTGGCCGATCCCGAGACCCAGAGGAAGCTGTTCACCGAGGCCGTCGACCGAATCGATGCCGGCGTCTACCGCCCGTTGGCCCACGTCGTCTACCCCGCCGCCCGCGTGAAGGAAGCGTTCAGGCTCCTGCAGCACTCCCACCACACCGGCAAGGTCATCATCCGCTTCGACCCCCTGGATGAACCCGTCCCCGTCCAGCTCTCCCCGGCCTGTCCGTCGCTGGACCCCGGCGGAACCTACCTGATCACCGGCGGCCTGGGCGGATTCGGCGCCGCCACCGCCGACTGGCTCGCCGACCTCGGCGCCCGCCACCTCGCCCTCGTCAGCCGCCGCGGCAGCGCCGCCCCCGAAGCGGCCACCGTCCTCGACCGGCTCGCGCTCCGCGGCGTCACCGCCACCCCCTACACCGCCGACGCCACCGACGAGAATGCCATGAGGCAGGCGATCGCCGCCGTGGACGCCACCGGGCGCCCCCTGCGCGGCGTGGTCCACAGCGCCATGCAGCTCGACGACGCCCCCTTCACCGACCTCACCGACGAACGCTTCGCCCCGGTCCTGGCGACCAAGGCAGCCGGCGCAGCCGTCCTGCATCGCCTGACGACCGGCCATCACCTCGACCTGTTCCTGCTCTTCTCCTCGATGGCCACGCGCCTCGGCACCCCGCTCCAGGCGTCCTACGTCGCGGGGAACAGCTACCTGGAAGCCCTGGTCCGCGCCCGCAGGCACACCGGGCTCCCCGCAACATCCATCGCCTGGGGGGTCGTCGCCGAAACAGGCTATGTGGCCCGCAACGACCTGAGTGCCGCATTGACCGGGCTCACCGGACTCCTGCCCACGGCCCCCGACACCCTCTTCCCCGTGGCATCCCGTGTCCTGACCGACGGCGCCGACGTGGCCGGTATCAGCGCAGGCGACTGGGCCCGCGCCTGGCGGATGCTCCCCGCCCTCGCAGCACCTCGCTTCGCCCTTCTCGTCCCCGCCCACGCGGCCCTCCCGGACGACAATCGCGAGGAGCTACTCCGCTCGCTGGCCGCGATGACCCCCGACGACGCCGTGCGAGCCATCGCCGAAGCCCTCGCCCGCCTCCTCGCGACCGTCCTGCGCACCGACCCGGCCGAACTCGACCCGGACCGCCGACTGACCGAGTACGGCATCGACTCCCTCATGGGCGCCGAATTCCTGGTACACACCCGCGAGTACTTCGACATCCGCCTCTCACCGACCGAACTCCTGACCAGCGGAGGAACCCTCACCCACATCGCCCACCTGATCCACCAGCGCCTCATCCCCCAACGCACCGGATCGCAGACACCCGAAACGGCGGCAGCCGGGGGAGACTCGACGTAGTGCAACCGTGCCGACGCGCGGGCAGGGGGCAACCCCTGGCCGTGGCGGGGCCGCGGTAAGCACGTGGCGTCTGGGCCCCGGGCAGCCGACGCTCGTGACAAACCAGTTCGGGGCGGAGGACTTCAACCTGATTGTGGACGACCGCGCTGATGTTCACATCGGCAGCAGGGACGGCCGCTTCTGCCTCGGATGGTTCCCCACCGGTCGGCCCGGCAGCGACGGCGAGGGCTGGCGGCTCTCCGTCACCGCGACTGCCAAGACCCCCTCTCCCCGGGGGGACTCAGGCGGTAGCCCTGGCTGCGTGAGCAGCCAGGGGTGAATGTTTCGCACCGTGTTCCGCTCGGCGTCAGTTCCCCTGTGCGGCGAAGGCCGCATAGGCGGCCTCGTCGAAGAGGACGAAGCGGACCTCTTCCACGGACGTGTCCGTGGTCCGCACCGTCTCGACGGCGATGCGTGCGGCGTCGTCCATCGGCCAGCGGAAGATGCCGGTGGAGATCGCCGGGAAGGCCACCGTTCGGGCTCCCAGCTCGTCCGCGACCCGCAGGGATTCGCGGTAGCAGGAGGCCAGCAGCTCCGAGCGGTCCTCCTCCCCGGAGAACACCGGGCCCACGGTGTTGACCATTCACCCACCCCTGAGTCCCCGTCTATGAACCGGCGCCCACCGCTCCCTGGGGCGCGGTGGGCGCCTCGCCGTACGCGTTTCCGACGGCGCATCATGCGGAGTGCGGGACAGATCACCGGTGATCCGTCCCGCACGAACGGCGACGCGCGACCACCCTCTCCGTCGACGAGACCATGGAGACCGTCGGCGCCCTGCAGCAGAAGTTCCCCAACCTCCTCTCCCCGCCGTCCGACGACATCTGCTACGCCACACAGAACCGGCAGACCGCGGTCAAGAAGATGGGCGCCGAGGCCGACCTCGTCATCGTCGTCGGCTCGAAGAACTCCTCCAACTCCGTCCGCCTCGTCGAAGTCGCCCTCGGTGCCGGCGCCAAGAACGCCCACCTGGTTGACTACGCCGAGGAGATCGACGAGGCCTGGCTGGATGACGTCGACACGGTCGGCCTCACCTCCGGCGCCTCCGTCCCCGAAATTCTCGTCGAGCGCGTCTTGGAATGGCTCGCCGCACGCGGCTACAAGGACGTCGAAACCGTCAAGGCCGCCGAGGAGTCCATCACCTTCTCCCTCCCCAAGGAGCTCCGCCGCGACCGGCGCGCCGAGGCCGCGGCACCCGTCGCGGTGCGGAGGGCGACACGACCAGGCGGCGAGTGGTGCACTCTGAGCGGGAAGAGGCGTAGCGGAGCATTTTCCCGGCCTGCCACTGTATGGAGCAAGGCAATGCTCGGGGGTCGGGTAGCGACCTGTCGTACGCTATGACGCCGTGACTCCCCTGCCCCTACGCTGCGGTGCAGCTGAGTCAGAACAGGTCCTGGACGCGATCCGTGCGTGACCGCACTTCCAGGTCACCGGTCCCGTGGTGGCCGAGCCCCGTGACATCCCGGGTGAAGTTGGGGACGTGGTCGGCCTCGGCGGACAGCTCCTCCATTGTGCCTTCGGCTGCGCGGGCACCGGGCGCCGTGGTCTCGTTCGCCTGGCGGCCGCGCGGCGCTGCCACCTGGTCGGCTGGGCCCGGCCGTTGCCTTGAACCGGACCCGGGGCCGGGAGCCCCATTGCGAGGTCACGAAGAAGAACGGGGACGCAGCTGCCCTAGCGGCCGGGCGGGTGGTCCGTTGAGGAAACTTGGAGGGCGCGGTCGAGTCGGTGGTCGTGGGCCAAGCGACTGGTGGTGTCGGTGTAGCGGGGGATGATGGCCTGGCTGTAACCGGCCCCCGCGAGGTACAGGGCGCAGGTGTCGGCCCAGTGCCGCAGCCCGGTTCGGTCGGACATGGTGAGGTCGGCGCTTTCGGCGAGCTGCGGCAGGGCGCGGCTCAAGGTGGTGAACTCTTCGGCGAGCTGCGTGATGCGGTCGGCTGCCGCGGTGCGGGCGGTGTGCGGGGAGTGCCCTTCGGCTTCCCAGGCCAGCAGAACGTTGTCGTCGTTGCCGTCGACGCGTTCGCGTTCCACGGAGTACAGGTCGTTCAGGAAGACAGTGGTGTCCGTGATGATCCGGCGGATGCACTGGATCTCGGGCAGGGCGAAGACGGCCGGAGGGATCTCCCAATCGCACGCCGCCTCGAATAGGTCGCCGTAGGCGTGCATGCCGACGGTGAGGCGGCGCACCTTCAGGCGCTCGGTGAAGGGCAGCGGTGGCCCGCTGCGGGCGCGGTGGGCCGTGGCCTGGACGACCCCGCCCCACCACAGGGTCAGGTGATGGCGGTGGCGCCGCAGCCATACGGGGCTCATCAGGCGCGCGAAGTCGGCGAGGAGGTCGGCCATGGCGCGGGAGAACGGGTGGCGCGCGGTGACCGGTTCGGATGGCGGGTGTTCGATTGCCGTCATCATGTGGTTCAGCACGCGGCACGTGGCGTCCAGGCGGTGCCCCAGGGAAGTGCTGTCGAACTGGTCGTCGAACATGATGCCCAGGGAGAGCCACTTGTCGATCAGCAGCAGTCGATCGGCGGGTGTGTCGGGAAAGCACCAGGCTTCGAGAGCGGTGAGGTCGACGTGGTCCCACCAGCGGCATGCGGCTGCTGTGGGCAGCATGCCCATGTCGATAGCCCACTGGCGCGTCCGGGGACGTACCCGGTCGGCATGGGGGTTACGGCGCAAGGGGAAGGGCAGCTCAATGACGGGCCAGCTGCCGGTGTGAGCGGTCATGAGGCGGCACTCCTTCACCGCCCGGCGTGGGCGGGCGCCCGTGCGCGGACGGACGGTGCGGAAACCAGAGGTCTGCCGTCTCCCACTCCAGCGGCAGGCCGCTTCGGTGGGCGGGACCGCCGGCAGCCGGTTCGTCCGGCGTGGCTTCGGGCCTCCCCGACGGGGACCGCGACGGGGCTCCACCTGCCACCCTCAACGCTAGGGCGGATCCCTGCCCACGCCAAGGGCGTATCGGGGAGAGTGGGTGTCAACGGCCATGACGGACACTCCACGGCGTACGCGGCGCACGACGGAAGCGTGGCAAGGGCCGGTCGGGCCGGGTGAGTGAGCTTTTACTGGACCCCAGGGTTCCGCAACGGTGACATCGACCTTGGGATCGCGTCGATGCAGGAACCGAGTAGCAGGCCTTCGCCGCCGACGGCGCGGCCGGTTCGCCGGCCGGGGCCCCTTTTTTGCGGTCCCCGACCGCGTGCTGGCGCGCGCACGACGGTCGAGTCGACCGCGACCATCCACTCTTCTCCCGCAGCCGACCACCCGTTTCGGGGCCCAGCTCGGCAGCAGCGGCCCGATCCGCGCCCACTGCGCGTCCGTCAACGGCACACCGAACCAACGATCAGATGATCCGAAAGAAACAGCCTACGGACACCTGTCGAGGCCAACGGCTCGGCTACCGGCGCCGGAGCAGCTCTGTGTATGCCGTCACAGGGTCGGCACGTGGCTGTGTCGAGTGTGGCGGCCGGGCCCATCTCTCCGGTGTCCATGGTGGGTGTGCGCCGGGCTGCGCGCTTGTTGCGAACGTTGAGTGCGCCTGTGCGCCCTGCCCACGCAGGATCACGGAGGTTGCGGCCAGGGCATGAATCCTTCGGGTGTAGCCGCTCGGCGCTCCAGGCAAACTACTCGTCGCGGGCCGAGAGGGGCAAAGTGGCCGGCATTGACCAAGTGCTGGGCGCCGACCCGCTCGACCTAGCCGGTATCCGCGCCGACATCGACACACACCTGGCCGTCTTCCTTGACGGCAAGGTGTGTGCCGCCGCCGACCATCGGCTGTCCGGTGAGCTCGTTGAGGTGCTGAACGGGTTCCTCTTCGTGGGCGGCTTCGCTGAAGATGTTCCACGCCTTCGCGTTGATCCACGATCACCTCATGGACGAGAATGACACCCGACGCGGGCAGCCCACCGCTCACCGCGCTCTGGCCGGCCGCCATACCGGGCGGGCGGACGCGTGCCGGCTCGGCGTCAGTGCCGCGATCCTGCTCGGTGACCTCGCCCTGGCGTGGTCCGACGAACTCCTGCACGCTGCCGGGCTCACCCCGAGTCAGCTCACCGACGCCCTGCCGATGATCGACATCATGCAGGCCGAACTCATGCTCGGCCAGTACCTCGACCTGCTTGCTACCGGCGGGCCCACCCCCGACAACACCGGAGGCTCCCTAACCATCACTCGCTACAAGTCCGCCAAGTACACCGTCGAGTGCCTGCTGCACCTGGGCCCCGTCCTGCCCTGGGCCGGTACGGCACTTCGCGCTGCCTTGTCCGCCTTCGCCCTCCCGATCGGTGAAGCCTTCCAATTGCGCAACTCGGCGCCTTCGGTGATCCGACGGTGACGGGCAACCGTGCCTGGATGACCTGCGCGCCGACAAGGGCACCACCCTGGTCATCCTCGTGATGCAACGCGCCGAGCCGATCCAGCGGCGCACCCTACGCGCTGGTCGGCAACCGCTCCCTGGGAGAGGACGACGCCGAACGCGTCCGCCGGGTCCTGGAGCCACAGGTGCCGGCGCTGCCGTGGAGCATCCGGTCCGGGACCGGCAGGACTAGGCGGGCGGTGGTCTGCGACGATCCTCGTTCCCGCTCGCTACGGCCGCTGTCTCGTTGGAGATCCGCCTTCGCCGCCACTGTGAGGACCGCATGAATGAACACCTCTCCTCTCCCGCAGCGTCTCGTCCGCGCCGGATCGCTGCGGACCCGGCAGGATGGAAGCCGCGGCGCGCAGCCGCGTTGGCCGACCTGGCCATCACCGACACAGTCGTCGCCGCTCAGCTTTCGCAGTGGGCGCACCGCCTGGGAGCACCCTTCACCCAGGACGCTGTGCCACTGAACGCGGTCTACGCCACCCACATGGCGCCCTGGAACCCACCGACTGCCACTTTGACCACCGCCAAGTGCGTGTTGTGGATCTCGACCGTCGACAACTGGGCCGAGCACAATGACACAGCCCCACTTGGCCTGGCACACCTGCAGGGTGTCGCCGAAGGCAAGATTCCCGACCCCCATTTCGCACTCTCCGGCGCCCTCGCCGACATTCGCGACACGGTACGAAGGGTGACACCGTCGGCGTTTGTCGTCTCTCAGTGGGTGGAGGCCGTGGCTGGTCTGCTGACGGGCATGATGTTCGAGCACCGCGCCTCCGCCCGCATCAGGGACGGAGGCCCACCGCCTGCCCTGCCCCTCTACCTGCACCACGCCGGCCAGACCATCGGCGTCCCCCTGCTCATGGCCACGCTATGGGCCACAGCACCACAATCGGTGTGTGACAGCAACCTTGTACGGCTGCGGCCCCCACTCGCAGCAGCCTCCCAGGCTGTCCGCATAGCCAATGATCTCCAGAGCTATGAACGCGAACGCCATACCGGAGACCTCAACGCCCTGGCCCTCGGCGCGTCACCCGCCTTGCTCGCAGAGCAGCTCGCCTACCAGGTCCGGCTCTGCCTGACACAACTGCGCCCCCTTCTGACCAGCACCTGCCCCGAAGCCCACGCTCTGCGTTACCTCCTGCATTTCGCCCTGCGTCTCCACCGGTCCGGCGATGTCGGCCACCCACACGAGCGAGCGCGATGGTGACATCCGGCAGACCGCGACACTGAACTGCCCCGGGGTTTCCCCCGCAGCCGGTTTCGGATGACAACCTGATCGGCCGCCGCCCACTCATTTCCGCGACAAGAAAGAGAACCATATGCACGATGCGGTGACCGAAGCCGAAAAGATCGTGAGAGACATCGGTGGCAGAACGATCGCCTCCACCGCCTACACCACAGCCTGGGCCGCCCGCATGACCACCCTGGACAACCAGAAGATCTTCCCCCGCGCCCGGCACTGGCTGACCGAGCAGCAGCACCCGGGCGGTTCCTGGGGCAGCAGCGCCGTCCACAACCCCTACGACCGCCTCGTCTCCACCCTCGCCGCGATCACTGCCCTCAACGAGGAGCCCGGCGAGACCAGCCAACGCGCAGTACACGCAGGCGTGGACTTCCTCCGGCACCGCGCCGTCGACTGGCGCGGCGCGCCTGGAGAAACCGTCGGCTTCGAGTTGGCCGCCCCTTTCCTCCTGGAGCAGGCCCGCCGACAAGGGCTGGACGTATCCGTGCACGGCGCCGAGGAACTGCGCCGGCTGCGCGCGGACAAACTCGCCACCGTCGTCGACTCCGGCGCGCTGCTGCGTGAACCCACCAGTCTGCTCTACTCGATCGAAGCCCTCACCGACCTCGTACCGGCCCGGAAACTGTCCCGTTTCACCCTGCCCAACGGCTCCCTGGCCGACAGCCCCTCCTCCACCATCGCCCTGTGGCAGGCCACCCGCGATCCGGCGGCCTTGTGGTACCTGTGCGGCGCCGCCCGCTCCACCGACGACGGCGGCATGCCAGAGGTGCACGGCTTCGATGTCATGGAACCGGCCTGGGTCCTCTACACGCTCGCCCGCGCGGGCCTCAAGCCCCCCTCCGCCACAGCCCATATCGCGCGCCTGGAAGCTCTGGGCGCACGCTCACCAGCTGGCCTGGCCATGAGCGCGGGCTTCCAGGTCACCGACTCCGATGACACCTCGATGGCCGCCAACGTCCTGCACGCCTACCACCGCCCCACCAAACCCCTACTCAAAGCCCTCACCTCCTTCGTCACCGACACCCATGTCGCCTGCTACCTGTACGAACGCGGCCTGACCGTCACGGTCAACGCCCGCGCCCTGGAAGCCTTCGCACCCCACCCCGACGTCTACGCCAGAGAAATACGTACCGCCCTCGGCTATCTCCTGGACGTGCGCAAAGACGGCGCCTGGTGGGTCGACAAATGGCACACCTCGCCCTACTACGCCACCGCACAGACCGCCTTCGCCTGCTCCCTCGCAGCTCCCCTAGAAATGGCGGCCACCTGGCAGTGGCTCCTGGAAAGCCAGCACTCGGACGGATCCTGGGGCACCGGCGGAGGACTGGCCGAGGAGACCGGCCACGCCGTCCTCGCCCTCAACGCCCTCGAACCCCACTTCGGCCCGGCCCCCACCGAGATCTACCTACGGGCCCACACTCAACTGTGCGCACAGCTGAACACCCCCGACCCACCTGCCCTGTGGATCGCCAAAACCCTCTACACCCCCGTCAACGTCGTCCGCGCTGCCATCCTCTCTGCTCACACCATCGCTCTCCACCACACCGGCCACATACCCGCCCGATGCGCCGCCCCACAGTGATCCGGATGCCCTCGGAGCCGGAATGCCCGCGCCTCGACCGCGTGGTAGTCCCTGGGTGCGCGCCACTACAATTCCTTTGCGCTACCCCACCCTTGCGCGGCGGAGTTGGGGGCAGGTGTTCCACGACAGAAGGGGCCTTGGCGTGACCGGCACACCGCCCGCACCGTCCTGGGTCACCGCGCTGCTCGACCTCGTCGAAGCTTCGCCGCCCCCCCGCCGAGCCCGTCAGCGTTCTGCGTCAACTGGCAGACCACAGCCCTGGGTTACCGGGCGTCGAGGCGGTCGGTGCCATCCTCGCCGCCCTCACCGGGCAGCTCCAGGACGCCGCCGCGACCGGACCTGCCGCCGAACGGCTGGAGAAGGCACAGATCGAACTGGACGAGGGGCCCTGCCGTGACGTCTGTCACCCTGCCGCGAAGCCGCTGACCGATATCCCCTTGATCCACCCCTTCAGCTGGTCCCGCTGGCCGAGCTTCACCCCCCCGGGCCCTGGCCGACGGCTTCACCGCCACCACCGCGATCCCCGTCCAGCGCGGCCCCCAGGTCCTGGCGCCCTCAACCTCTTCCACCAGCACCAGGCCCTGGGCACCAAGCAGTTGCAGATGGGCCGGGCCCTCGCGGACGCCGCCGCCATCGGCGTGACCCACCACCAGGCCCTCGCCCAGCAGCAGGTGCGCACCGGCCAACTGCAAAGAGCACTGGACAGCCGCGTCGTCATCGAGCAGGCCAAGGGCATTCTGACCGAACGCCTACGATGCACGCCCGACGAAGCCTTCGACCTGCTGCGCAAGGACGCCCGCGCCCACCAGCAAAAGACCCTCGATGTCGCCCGCCAGATCATCGACGGGCCCGCGGACTCCGGGCCCTTCCGCCGCTCCCCAGCAACCTGAACCCGCGACAGAGCCGGTCCCGAATGAACCCACAGCATCCCGCTACCGGGCAGGGGCATCATCCGTATGCGGCCATTACAGCGGAAAGCCGCCGTCGCGGGAGCGACGGCGGTCCACCCGGCCAGGTCTGGGCGGGGGTCGGCGTCGTGGACGAGGTCGGGCAGCGGCTCGAGGGAGACGCTGGAGGTGAAGGCGGGGTCCGTGGCGGTGGTGGTGGGCCG
>NZ_JBVIQR010000060.1:0-24855 GCF_055576875.1 Streptomyces sp. NPDC033229
GCCGCGATCTGGCACAACCACAAGACCGGCCAGCCCGTCATACGCTCCTTGATCGCTTATGACCACTGATCACATCGGAATGACTCGTCTAGGGGCCGACAGTACGCAGCGTCAACCCCCACAAGGAACGTGCCGAATGCCCCGTCCTTCTCACCACGGTCATCGGCGTGCCGGGCACCGACGCGGGCATCAACGGCGGCAGCCTCGTGGTGCACAAGGCGGACAACGTCATCATCCGCAACCTGACCTTCGCCGACACCCGTGACTGCTTCCCGCAGTGGGACCCCACGGACGGCTCCGAGGGCAACTGGAACTCCGCGTACGACGCCGTCACCCTGCGGGGCGCGACGCACGTGTGGGCCGACCACAACACCTTCACCGACAGCCCGCACCTCGATGCCTCGAACCCGCGGTACTTCGGCCGGGAGTACCAGGTGCACGACGGGGCCCTCGACATCACCAACGCCTCCGACCTGGTCACCGTCTCGTACAACCGCTTCGCCGACCACGACAAGACCATGCTCATCGGCAGCAGCGACAACGACACCAGGCTCCGCGTCACCCTGCACCACAACCTCTTCCAAGGCATCGTGCAGCGCGCGCCGCTGACCCGCGTCGGGCAGGTCCACCTGTACAACAACCACTTCGACACCACACCGCGCAACGGCTACACCCACCAGTACAGCGTGAACTCCCGTGCGCACGCCCAGATCGTGGCGCAGAACAACCACTGGACCCTGTCCTTGGACCGCAAGGCGTCCCAGATCCTGTCGGGCGACGGCACCGGCGCCTTCGCCGGCAGCGGGAACATGGTCAACGGCACCGTCACCGACCTTGTCGCCGCCTACAACACCGGGAACAAGAAGAAGATCAAGCCGGAGGTGACGTGGAAGCCCACGCTCACCAAGGGCCTGGAGCCCTCGGCGGCGGGCCTGCCCGCCTCCCTCGCCCGCACCGCCGGCGCAGGCACCCTCCGGTGACCCGCCGCCCCGGTGCCCCGGCGCTCACGCTCACCCCGCCCGGGCACCGGGGCGTGCCGCACGGGGCGAAGCGACCGGCCCCGCACGACAAGAAGAGAGCTCACCGAATGGCTGGTATGCCCATCTCTCCCTTCCCGCCCGCGGGCACCGGCGCGGGCACATCACAGGGAGACTTGGTCCTGTCCCTCGACGACGCCTCCACGGAGTTCGGCATCTTCTTCGAACACCACCACGCCGAACTGGCGCGCCTCGCCTACCTGCTCACCGGTGAGACGGACGCGGCCGACGACCTGGCCGCCGACGCCTTCGTCGCGCTCTGGCACCGCTGGGACCGCGTACGGGCCGCCGGTCACGCGGTGGCCTACGCCCGCGGCGTGGTCACCAACATGGCCCGTGCCCGCATCCGCGCCCTCACCCGCGAGCGGCGCCGCGTCCACCTCTTCTGGGCCGACCGCCTGGGACGCGCGCACAACCCCGACGTCGCGGCCGTCATGGACGTACGCCAGGCCCTGGCGCGCCTGCCGTTCCGCAAACGCGCGTGCGTCGTGCTGCGTCACGCCCTGGACCTGTCCGAGAAGGACACCGCCCTCGCCCTGGGAATATCCGTCGGCACGGTGAAGAGCCAGACCTCCAAGGCCATGGCCGAGCTGCAGCGCCTCCTCGGGGCGAGCGCCGCCGACGAACTCACCGGAACGAGGAACTGATGGAGGACCTGAAGCGCCTGCTGCGGGAAGCGGCGGCCGCGCACGAACCCGACCGGATGGCCATGCTGGCGCGCGTCCGGCACGGCAAGGCCGGCCACCCCCGTCCCGCGAAACGCCCGGCCGGGCCCCTCTCCTGGCCGCGCGTCACCCTGGCCACCCTGGTCTCGGCCACCGTCCTCCTGGCCGGGGGGTACGCGATCACCACCGTCCTCCAGAGCGACGGACCGGCCCGGAACGCTGCCACAGCACCGCCGGTGCCGACACCGCCCGCCCCCACGGAGAGCACCCCCCTCACCCCTTCCTCTTCTTCCGCGCCCTCCAGCTCCACCGCACCACCGCGCACCCACGCCGGACCGCTTAGGGCAGACGGCTCGATCGACCCCCACAGCAACCCCTACTGGACCCAGAGCAACATCACCCTCGAGACCGGTGCACCCCTGGGAGCGCTCACCGTGGAGGTCCGCATCGCGCCGACGGGCGCCGTGGCGTCCACCGGCGCCTGGCGGACCCTCCCCGAGGACGACTTCACCCTGACCGTCACCGACGAGAACGGCACCGTGACCTACCGCTGGACCCTCAAGCCAGGCCGGACCGCACCCCCGGGACGCCACATCTTCGCCGTCCAGTACAACCACGCCCCAAGCCACCGGCCCACGGCCGGCGACACCTACACCGCGGCCGTCACCACCACGAAGAACGAGCAGTACACCGTCACCGGCGGGTTCCGGCCGGCGAAACCGCGGGGATAGCGGACGAGACCTGGCGTCCCGCCTTTTCCGACGAGCACGGCAACCCCATGCACCCCCAGCGGCAACCACACATCGACTGTCTTCTCTTCACGGATCCTCACGGAACGGATACTGCCCATGAGTTCGACCCGCCGCGCCCCCAGCCACCGCAGACCCCGAAAGGCCTTGGCGTTCGGTGTGCCGACGGCGCTGGCCGCCTCCGGGATTCTGGCGTACGGGTCCGTGTTCGGACTGGGACCGGGCGAAGAGGAGAGGGCCGCCGCGGCCGGGGCTCCGGCCCGGGTGTCTGCCGCCGACGGGTTCGCCTCGGTGAACGCCCTCGGCCAAAACGGTACGTATGGCGGCCGGAACGGCAAGGTCGTCACCGTCACGACGCTCGCCGGCCTCGAAAAGTACGCCACTGCCCCGGAGCCGTACGTCATCGTCGTCGCCGCCACGATCACCATGGCCCCCGCCGGCAAGGAGATCAAGGTCGCTTCGGACAAGACGATCACCGGCTCCGGGACCCTGGGGCACATCGCCGGCGGCGGCTTCTTCCTCGGCCGGGGCGTTCACAACGTGATCATCCGCAACCTGACCATCAGGGACTCGTACCAGGGCGTGTGGAACGACAAGGCGCACGACTTCGACGCCATCCAGATGGACGGCGCCCACCATGTGTGGATCGACCACAACGACCTGCGGCACACCGCCGACGCACTCATCGACGTCCGCAAGGACAGCAGTTACGTGACGGTGTCCTGGAACAGGCTGAGCAACGCCAACAAGGCCTTCGGTATCGGATGGACCCAGAACCTCGTCACCGACATCACGATCCACCACAACTGGATCCGCGAGACCGAGCAGCGCAACCCGTCCACGGACAACGCCGCCCACGCGCACCTCTACAACAACTTCATGGAGGACGCCCCGGGCACGTCCATCACGTCCTCCTACGGCACCTACGCGCGCGGCAGGACGCGGATGCTGCTGGAGAACTCCTTCTTCCAGGGCGTGAACAACCCCGTGATCAGGGACCACCGGGCCCCGGGCGATGTCTTCCTGCGCCCTCCGTTCCTGGTACACGCGTCCCAGCCGCACATGGCGCGCGGCCGCACTTCAAGGCTCAGCCACGGCTGATGCCGACCGCGCCTTACGTCCCGGCACCGCGCCACCGCCGCTGCGAAGAAGGGGCCGGGCCGGGACGTGTTTTCGGCGCGATCGACTCGCTGCTCGCTGCTCGCCGCCGTCGGTCCCGAGGCCGGGCTCCCGGCATCCGGGCAGCGTCGGGGCTTACGAGAACGGGCCCGCCTGCCGAAGGCTCAAGTGGCCCGCGCGCTCGGGGTGAGCCCGAGCACGATCACGGGGTGGGAGAAGAACAGGGGCCTGGTCGGCGAGCTCCGCACCCCATACGTGTACCCGCCCACGAAACCGTAGACGAGGCCGGCGGCCAACGACGTCTCCGCCTTGCGGAGCTCGAAGTGGTCACCCACCCACAGCGCCCCGAGTGCCCCACCGACCGCCAGGACGAGATACACCAGCCTGACACGGCGCAGAGGAATTCGGGGCTCCCGCATGACAGGCAAACGACGCGACTGACGTCCAACGCTCCTGGCCTGCGTCGTCGGACGGCCGGCTTCCCAGGCGGCCATGAGCCCGGCGCGCAGCCAATGGAACAACAATATGTTGTTTCGTTTCAGGATTCAGGTAGGGTGACCGGTATGGCTGGTGATGCTCAGGGTGAGGCCCGTCAGCGGTTGTCCGACCTTGTGGACTGGAACGGCGTTGCGGCCGGCAAAAACCTGGCGCGCCGCCTGGAGGAGGACGCCGCCCTGCTGGGACGGCTCCTCGCGGCCGCCGCCGGCCCTCTGCACCGTGACGGGCAGATGCCGGACGTGTCCGAAGACGATATGGGGGCGGGGCTCCGGTTGCTGACGGACATGCGCCTGTCGCTGGACCGGCTCGAGGCGCAAGCGGTCATGGAGGCCAGGCGCCAGGGCATGGACTGGCGGCAGATCGCCCAGCACCAGGGTCTGAACTCCTCCCAGGCCGCCTCTCAGCGCTATCAGCGGCTGGTGACCCGGCTCGAAGAGATCCGCCAGGGCGTCAGGTAGAAGGGACAGAGCACAGATGACGGATCAGCCGGAGTTGTTCGCCGCGGTTGACTCCCTGCTCGCCGCCGTGGACGGCGGCGCCGTGCTGCCCTGTCCGGCGGAGCGGGTCCGGTTGCGGGAGGCGGCCGGGCTGACCCAGGCCGCGATCGCCCAGGCCCTGGGCGCACGGGTGCCGAGCGTCCAGGCATGGGAGGCAGGCCGCGCCGAGCCGAAGGGGGAACGCCTTCAGGCGTACCGCAGGCTGCTCGAAGGCCTCGCCGCCCGCTTCTCCACCCCCGCCTCGGAGGCCCCTGCCGGCAGCTCCGCGACGCAGACGCAGACGCAGACGCTGCCCTCGGACGCGGCCACCGGCACTGCGGCCGAGACCATGGGCCGGCACACCCCCCAGCGCACCACTTCCCGCCCCGCGACCACGGCCGGGCCGTCGCCGGCCTTGCGCCGCCCGGCGGCGAAGAGAGCCACGCCGAAGCCCACGGAGCCCGGCACCGACCCGCGCTTCGCCAACGGCCCGCTCGCGGTCGTCGATGCCGAGGACGGGCAGGTATCGGCGTGCTGCGTCGGCGGCCTGATCCTGGACGTACCCGCCAAGTCCATCCCGGCCCTGGTCGACTGGACCCTCACGGAGGCGAAGCTCGGGCAGCCGAAGCTGGCCGGGCCGGGCAAGGACGCCGACCCCCTGATCGTGCTCACCGAGGCCGCGTACGAGCGCTACGGCCTGCCACCCCACCTCAGCGAGGAAGAGCGCCTGTCCGGTCGGCTGCCGGAGGACCACAAGGTCATCAAACAGCTGGCACGGGCCCACTGGCAGCTGACCAAGCGCGGGTTCGGGCCGTGGGCGCGGATCTACCGCCCGGCACAGGGCTCGGAACGCAACTGCGTCCAGCTGTGCATCCCGTCCTGGGGCGCCCTCGACACCCGCCACTGGGCTGAGGCCAGGCAGCTACCGCCGGCGGAACTCGCCCGCCTCCTGGGCACCTACGCGGCCCGGGTGATGACGCCGCGCGGCTCCACCGCCGTGACCGGCCTCGAGCTGATGACCGCCCTGCACCCGCCGACCCGAGCCGGCGCACCCGACCCAGACGGCAAGCGGCACAGCGAACACAACCCCGGCAGCCTGGGCAAGGACCCCGTCGACCCCGCGCCGTGCGAGGCCCCCGACGGACACCCGCTGCTCGCCGGCCTGCCGCGCTTCCACCGCCGCACCCCGGCCGAGGCCCTGGTGGAGGAGGCATACGACTGGTCACGCCCGCTCACCGACGCCGAATGCCTCCAACGGCACCTGGTCGGTATCGACGTCAACATGGCCTTCGCCGCCGGCGCGAACGGCACGATCGTCGGCCTCGGTGCACCGACCCACGTCAAGAACCCCGCATTCGACCCGAAGCTGCCCGGCTCCTGGCTGGTCGACCTCTCCCATGTCGACCTGTCCCGCGTGAAGACCGGCAAGGAGTGGCAGCGACTCGAAGCGGGCATGCTGCCCAGCCCGTTCACGCCGAAGGGCACCCGCCCCGAGGGACCGGCCTGGTACGCCACACCGACCGTCGCCTACGCGTTGGAGCTCGGCTACGACGTGACGCCGGCCGAGCGTACCTCCGGTACGACAACGGCCGCTACCTGGACGGTTGGTACAACCGCCTGCGCGACGCGTACGTGGAGACCATGGCCGACCTCGGCGTGCCCGCCGACCTGACGCCGGAGGACTTCCTGGCGGCGATGGACGGCTACCGGCAGCGCGACCCACAGCTGGCGATCGTCGCGTCCGCGATCAAGGCGACCGTCAAGGGAGGCCTCGGCAAACTCCGCGAACGCCCGCGCGGCGAAGGCTGGAAGCCGGGCCGGCCATGGCGCGCCCTGTCCCGTCCGACATGGCGCCCGGACATCCGCGCCGCCGTCATCTCCCGCACCCGCATCAACATGCACCGCAAGATCGTCAAGCACGCGGCCTTCACCGGGCAATACCCGGTCGCGATCCTGTCCGACTGCGCCGTTTACGCGGCCGACGGCCCCTCCCCGTTGGACTTCCTGCCGTACCGGGACGGCAAGCCCCTGCCGGGCGGCTGGCGGCTCGGCGTGTCACCCGGGATGGTCAAGCACCAGACCACCCTGTGGGGCGAGGGCCTGCGCGAGCAGTACGGCCAGGAACTCAACCTCGCCCGGTACATCAAGGACGGCGAGGTCACCAGCAAGGACGACGGGGAGTAGACCGCGATGAGCATCTTCGGGGACGGCCTGGACAAGGCGGTGCAGCGGGCGTTCACCCGCCCGATCCCGAAATCCGCCGGCGCGCAGATGCGGTACCTGGTCAGGCAGCGCAAGGGCAGCACGAAAGCCGTCGCCGAGCTGCTCGGCATCACCCAGCGAACCGTCGAGCGGTACGTGAAGGACCAGATCAAAACGCCCCGGCGCGACCTCGCGGCCCGACTGGAGTCCGAGGTCACGCGGCGCTGGCAGCCGCAGGTCCGGGCCCGGGCCCGGCAGCGGGCGGCGACCACTGGCGGCATCGTCATCGACACCCGCGCCCGCCTCGGCTACACGGCCCCGATCGGCAGCACCGACCAGGACCGTATCCGCCACCTGACCGTGGCCCTGCCGCCGCAGTACGCCGCTCTCCTCTTCGACGCCCAGGAACAGGGCGCCGGCGAACAGCAGCTGCGGGAAATCGCCGCCAAGGCGCTCAGAGAGGTCTACTTCCAGGACTCCGGCCGCCGCGCAGGCAGCCTGGAGGAGGTGCGCTTCACCGACATCGAGCACCTCGACTTCGACCTGTAGGCCCCGAACAACTGCGAGCCGCCGCCGAGCCCAGTGAGCCCAAGCACGATAGCTGTCACCAAGATCTGCTTGTGGTCACCAGGCGAGTGAGGCCGCTGAACGGGAGGGCCTCACGTTGAGCCCACGGGCCCTTGACGGCGCCGAGGCGGCGACGCCCGGTTGGCTCGCCGCCGTCTCTGGACGGAGGGGATTGACGGTAACGACATGCCCATGGCGGGGGAGTGCGCCCGGCTCGCCGCCCGGTGCTCGGCCGTCGCCGAGGTCAGCTCCGCGCCACGTTCCCAGGCCGCCGGGATCGTGTTCAGTGGCCTCGGGACCGGCAGCCGGAGGACCCGGTGGTCAGGCACATGGACCGACCGGGGGCAGGCACTGACCTCGCCGAAGGGGCCTCGCACGGGCTTCATGCCCGTCCCGGCTGCCGATATCGAAGGCGTTGCTGCGCCCTGGCGTCTTCGTTGCGAAGGAAAGAAGACGATCTTGCCTTCGAAGTTGTGATGGTGGGTTGGTGGTTCGGTGCCGGCGCCCGGTCTCCCGGCCTGGGGGCGTGGTGGTGGACCGGTGGCCGGGTGGCGAGTCGAGACCGACGGTGCTGACCGGACCCTCGCCAGGCGGGCCGCCGCGCGCCTGTGACAGGCGTGCTGCCGGTGCCCGCGGCAGCACGCGGCTGAACGGGGCCGGGCCACGGCCGGTCACGGGCGGGCGGTGCGGGTACCGCCGGCCCCACGGACCACGCTGGGGCCATCGGCGTGAAAGCGGCGGCGGCCTCAGCCACACGCACGCCCACGCCGCGCCCGCAGCCGCCGACCCTGATGCCGGCAGGGCGCCCGGAACGACCAAGCCTCTGGCACCCGCCGGAGACTTCCACGGCGTCAGACCATGAGCAGCAGCCGCGTGTTCGGTACGAGCTTCCGGTTCACACTGGTGCTCTGCACGAAGATGGTGAAGTCGTCGTTGTGGTCCGGCTTGACGCGGACTTCCACGCCCGGCAGGCCGAGCAGGGCCCGGGCCTCGGGCCCCGTGTACACCCGGTCCGTCTTCTTCTCCAACACCGCGATCTGCTTCTGCGCCTGGATCTTCTCCGACTTGCTCAGCTGATAGAACGCACCACCGGTGCGGTAGCTGTGCCCGCATTCGATGACCCAGTCCCGGATGGCCGCTGCGCGAGCCACCGGGATCAGCTGGTACGCCGACACATCCACCGGGGTCAGGCCGGCTGCCTTGACGGTGTCCTTGTTGACCGCCTCTGCGCCCGTGGAGAACATCGCCCGCGATCCCCGGATGCCCTGGGCGCGGCCCACCATGAACTTCTCGGTGGCCTGCTGGATGACCTGCCCGGCCTCCTCCAGCCCCTGTGTGCTCGTGGCGTCCCAGATGGCAATGTTGTCCTTCGGGAAACCGCACTGCATGGCCTCGCGCCTGCCCATCTGGTCCGGCACCAGGACGGCCAGTGTCCAGTTGTCCTGCTGCGTCCTGATCATCTTGGACACGGCCTCAACCAGTTCACGCGGATCCCCGGCAGGGGCATCCGGGCAGCGATGACTTACGTTCTCCTGCCCGTCGGTCAGCACGAACGTCAGGAAGCTGTGGTCTCCGTACAGTTGAGCTGTCTGCGCCAGCTCCCGCTGCGATGTGAGCGTGGCCGCCAGCAGAGCCGTCATTCCACCGACCCGGTACAGCTGCTTCAGGGACGGCATCCGCAGCACGTCCTTGTCGTAGATGACGCATTCCACCCTGTCTGCGAAGACGTACACCGTGACGCGGGTTTCCTGGTCCAGTTCCTGCGACCGGCGGGCCAGATAGGCAATCTGCTGGTCGGCGACTTCGACGACCTTGCGGGCCAGGTGCGACATGGACGAACTGGCATCCAGCACAAGAGCAACGTGATTGATGTAGTTCTGGTTTCCGGACATGAAAGCTCCCCCTCTTCCCGACTCGATGCTCCTACCGTCCCACCCCCCACTGACAATCGCTCTCGGCTCCCGGACGGGGTGAACGGCTTCCTGGCGAACGTGCAGGTACCGGCCCGTCACTGCCGCACGGCAGGAACGACGCCGACCGGGAGCGCCAAGGGCAGGACCAGGCCCTGCCCGAACAGACGGCCGGTGGCCGGCTCTCCTGCGCACCCGTGCCGGGCAAGCCCAAGGCGACCCGGGGCAGGCCCGTGTTGTCGGCGGAGGCTGGGCGACTGGGGCGCACGGGCAGGGACGAGGAGCCGCTGTGCGGCCGCCTGGCCGAGCGATCGCGACGTTGATCGCCGGCGTTGCGAAGCGTGGCGCGGCCCATCGTGCGAAGTGATGCCACTCCGCGCGCCTTGCCCGTGAGCGCGCCCGGCCGTGTGATCGTCATCACCAGTGAAGGACACGCCACCGGAGGAACCCGTCTCGTGCCAGCCGCGCTCTCCGCGCTGTTCGCCCTCCTGGCGGCCGTCGGCAATGCCACGGGCACGGTGCTGCAACGCGTGGGCGCCCGCACCGTGCCGCACGGCGACGCCTTCAGCTTCCGGCTGATCCGGCACCTGCTCCACAGCCCGGCGTGGCTCGCAGGCATCGCCGTGATCGTCGGTGCCGCGGCCTGCCAGGCACTGGCCCTCAACCTGGGCTCGTTGTCGCTGGTGCAGCCCATCCTGGTGACCGAACTGCCCTTCACCCTCCTCATCGCCTCCGCCTGCGCCCGCCGCCGGCTGCCCGCGGCCGGATGGGCGGCGTCCGCCATGGTCGCCGTCGGCCTCGGCCTCGGACTCGCCGCCGCCGCACCGTCCGGCGGCCACAGCGCGGTCCCGGCCGGTACGTGGGCACTGGCCCTGCTGGCCACGGGAGGAGCCATGACGCTCTGCGTCCTGGGCGCCCTGCCGAGGCCGCGCGGCCCGCTCCGGGCAGCCCTGTTCAGCTCCGCCTCGGCGATCGGTTACGCCCTGACCGCCACCCTCATGGCGGCCGCCACCGACGTCTTCGAGCGGGAGGGCGCCGGAGCGTTCTTCACCGCCTGGCAGTTCTACGGTTTCGTGGCCACCGGCGCCTGCGCACTCTTCCTCCTCGCCAACGCCATGGAATCCGGCCCACTGATCGCCTCCCAGCCCGCCCTCACCCTCGGCGAAGCCCTGGTCAGCCTCGCCCTGGGCATGCTGGTCTACGGCGAACGCGTACGCACCGGTTGGTGGCTGCTCCCGGAGGCAACCGGAGCGGTGCTGGTCACCTGGGGGGTACTGATCCTGCCGAGGGCCGACGCGAAGAGCCCGTCCAAGCTCTGATGAGGGCCGGCGCCGCAATGACGCTAACTGTCCCGGCCGGTCGTCGGCTGCGGCCCGGATCCGGCCGGCCAGGACGCGCAGGTCCCGGTGCAGCCCCAGCCTCCGTGTGTAACAGTCCGCCAGGCCGGCCACCGTGGTCCGTACATCTTTCGCCTTCATCCGCGCGGCCCCGGGCGACAGATCGGATGGACCGGCCGGGGGCCTCGAGCGGGCCGGCGCGACTCTCCGATTGCCGGTGGCAGGCGCCAGTGCGACGTCCTCCGTTGCTCCGGGCCCGAGCCCACCGCCCAGCCGTACTCCGCGCTCATCGCGACGGCTCAGGACACGATGCGGCTGAGCGGGGCATCTCGGCCCCGACCGGCGGGAGCGGAAGCGTGAAGGGGCCGGTCCGCGGGCCTGCCTCAACCAGGCGGGCCCAGCGCTGCCGCCCGGCCCGCAAAGCCGCCGAGGCCGTCCACGCGAAGGCGTGCGGTGTAGCGGGCGGCCCAGCCGGCCAGGCGGGGCGGCTCCGAAGGGTCGGGGCGGACGCCGGGGTGGACATCGAGGATGCCGGCGACCAGGCCTTCTACGATGGCGGGAATGAACGCGCGCACGAGGCAGGCGTGTTCTGCGTATCCGAAGGTGACCAGAGGCTGCCGCCGGCGGCGGAGGTCGAAGGTGTGGGGCTGCTCGAACACCGTCTCGTCGCGGTTCGCGGAGCCGATCGCGGCCAGGACGTGTGCACCGGCGGGCAGGCGTGTGCCGCCCAGTTCCCGTGCTCGCGGCCGGTTGCCCCGCACGCGGGGACATGCGGGGCAACATCGCCAGGAGGCGGGCGGGCGGTTGCGGTCCGGCTGCCCGCCTACGGGTCAGCGCTGGTGGGGGAGTGGGGGCCGCTGGGCGTCCTTGTCCGCGGAACGGTCGAATGCTCCGGGCTGGGAGAGGTCCTCGAGGAGCTCGTCGATCAACTCCTGGGTGACGTGCGGCATGACGTAGACGTGGCTGTAGTCGTGGCGGCGTCCACCGAGATTGAGCGGCACGCAGGCCAGCGAGTACTTCTGCGTGATCTCAGCCCGCGGCTGCTGGAACCAGACGCTGAGCGCGTGATCGCCGTGACCGACCTCGATACCGTCCTCCGCCCAGGGCTCACCGCGTTCTTGCAACTGCTCGCTCAGCCGGCGCAGGCGTTCGGCCGTGTACTCGGCGATCCGCAGGACCTCGGCGGCCTGGCGGGTCTGCTGCTCCTCGCTGAACTGGGCGAGGTGGTTCCACATGGCCAGGGAGGCGAAGCCGCTGCGGGAGCCGGCGAAGGTGCTGTCGGGGGAGGAGACGACCGCCGGGTCGGACGGCGGGCGCAGCTTGGATCCCGCGCGGGACATGTAGATCCCGGTGGGGACGGGCGCGCCGGGGTACTTGTGTCCGCTGGTGACGATCGAGGACACCTCGGGGATCCGGAAGTCGAAGACCGGCGGCGCGGTCTCGATGAGCCCGCTGTCGCGGGCCTTCTCCAGGTAGGGGGCGTAGGCGCCGCCGAGGGCTCCGTCGACGTGGATCCAGTACCCGTTGCGGATGCTGGTCCGGGTGGGGTCGTCGGGGTCGAAGCGCACGGTCCGGTCGACGAGGCCGTGCCGCTCGAAGACGGGTCGCAGGCGCTCGCAGGCGCCCTGGACGTCGTCGTAGGCGCCCTTGAAGACGCTGCCGATGTTGAAGTTGACCAGGACGGGGTGGCCCTTGGCGGCGAAGAAGTCCACGAGGGCCACCAAGGCGTCGACATCGACCGTGCCCGGACCCTCGTCGCCGCCGGTGGTCGGGACTCCGCCGAGCGGCCACCCGTTGTACGTCTGCATGCCGGTGCCGGCCACATCGATGGGGCACTCGCCCGGGTAGAGGCTGCCGCCCAGGTCGTAGAACGTCGGGATGTCCAGCACCCGCATCGCCTTGATGTGCGAGTAGTGGGTCTCCTGCGAGAAGAACGCCACCGGCATGTAGGCGTTGGGGTTGTCGTCGGGGTGCTGGGCCCGCAGGTAGCTGGTGCGGCAGCTGGCATCGCCGGAGACCTCGTCACGCACCAGGGCGTTGCCGTCCAGGTAGTCACGGGCGTTCCACATGGCGTACAGGTTGCCCTCGGTGCTGCCCATGGACAGCACGTATCCCCACCCGTCCTCAGCACCAGGACGGGCCGGGTCCTCGGGCAGCGGGGCGTGCCACAGGCGGGCGTAGTGCTCCAGGACCGCCCGCTCCAGCCACCGCGAGTGCAGGCTGTAGTTGCTGTCGACGAACGGGTCCCCGATGTTGTTGATGTGGTAGCCCAGGAACCGACCCAGCGCGGCGTGGCCGTCGAGCGACAGGTTCACCTGATACCCCAGAAGACGCCCCCGCTGCCCGCCCAGGTACCTCTCCAACTTGGCAAGGACCGCGGTCCGCTGCTCATCGGTGTAGGCCTCGGTGCCCAGCCGGTAGTCGTCGTTGGCCGGCCGTGCCGTGAGATGCGTATCGGAGTGTTCGGTAATCATTCCATGTCCGATTCTGAGCGAAATGGAGAACCTGCTGCGGGCGGGGATCGCCGCCAGGCGCCAAGGGTCTCGGAAATCGCTCGGATCTGAGAGGGGCAGGTGGTTGCGCGAGTCAGCCGCCTGTACGACGGTCGACGGGCGGTTGCCGAACGGGCCGGTCGCCGCCTGTCGTTGAACTGTCGAAGCAGCGGTTGCCGCGGAGCGCGGGTGCCCTGTCCAGGAACTCGCGGTGCACAGAATATGCATGACGCGCCGCCCCGATTGCCCGCCCTTCCATATTTATCTCCATCTAGTTATTTCAAGTGAAAAGCGTTTGGCGCCGGCTATCCGGGAGTGCCCTCAGGGGCAACGTTTCGGCAACTCCCGGAAAGGCGGCTTTGCATCGCAGGAGTGTGCTGTAGTCGCGTTCCTTTCCGCCCGGGACGAGTCCCTGCCGTCGTCAGCTACGGCCTGCAACCCGGCCCGCGCCCCTGCCGTCCCCGCCCGGAGCCGGCCCGGACACGCTGCCGAACACGACGGCGAGCAGATCGCCCATCTGACCGGTCACACCCGCGCGGTCGCCGCCGACGTACGACGCCGCACCGACCGGATACCCAAGGACAGCGGCCCCGGGCGCTCGCCGACGTCGCCCAGCGCGAGGCAGAAGACCGGCTGTCCGCGACGCCCGAAGGCACCAGGAGCTGTGCCGACAACCGCGCCCGCCTGAGGGCGCAACACCGCGTTGCAACACCGCGTTGCAGCCACACGCATGAGACCCCGGGCGCTGTCAGGACAGCCCGGGGGACTCTCGCTCTGCACTGGTGTGTCCGGCCGGTTCAGCGACCTGCCGGTGGAGCCGGTCACGCCCAGTGTGCCTCTGGGTGGTGATCCGCTCGATGTCTGACACGGAGGAGAAGAGGCGGGGACAGTGGGCGGCCGAGAGGCCGGCGGACCAGCCCTACGGCTGCGCTCCGGCGTGGCACGAGACGACGTGCCACGGGTCCGGCGCGGGCAACGGGACCGCCGCGAGCTGGAACAGGCAGCCCGGGAACACCAGGGCACCGCCACCGGACCTGACCCACACGCCCTTCCTGCCGACCCCAGGCTGTGCTCACAGGGTTTCCTGATCCCTGGACGAGTCATTCCGAATGATCAATGGCCGTGGTCACCGGGAAGCAGCCGGGACGTCGATACGGGCTGTCGGCTCGCCCGTGGCCTTCGCCGCCGGGGGCACCTTGGCAAGGGTGCAAACGCCGTCCACACACTCGCGCTCCAGACGGCCGAGAGAGATGGTCTGCGCCAGGCCGACCATCCAGCAGGTAGGGCAACCACGAAAGGCGATCAGGGCCAACGGGGCCGCCAGCAGGGTGGCCGGCCCGGCGACGGGCACCAGGGCGATCGAGCCGACGATCAGGCCGAAGCCGATGGCGCCACGCGCCAGATGGCGCGGGACGGACTTGCTGGCGAACTTCATCCCGGGCGCGGCGGACTGCGCGGCGACCCGGACCTTCGCGCCCTGCGCGGGCTTCACTGTGTTCACGGTCGTGAGACTCCTCCGACTGGCTGGCCGATAGCTTGATCGCGCGCCTGATCGGCGGCTCGACCGAGTGGTTGCTCCGTCACTGCCAGAGAGCGCCGCAGCGCTGCGCGTGCTCTGTGCAGCCGCGACTTCATCGCGGCGCTGCTCAGACCGAGCGAATGGGCGACGGTCTTGCCGGGCAGGCCCTGTACGTCCCGCATGATCAGGACCTGCCGCTGGTCACGGGGAAGGGCGCTGACCGCAGCCGCGATGCGCTCCGCCTCCAGCCTGTGCAGCACCGCGTCCTCGGCGGACGGTTCCGCAGCCGCCCCCGGTTCGGCTGTCGCCTCCTCGCTCCGCGGGACAAGCAGCCGTACCTGCCGGAGGCATTCGTTGCGCACGATCCGGAACATCCATGAGGCAAGCGCGCCCGTGGCCCGCAAAGTGCCGATCTTCCGATAGAGGATGATCAGCGCCTCCTGCGCCGCGTCCTCCGCGTCCTGCGGGGAGGAACACAGCGATATGGCGAACCTGCGCACATGAGGCTGCGATTCCATGACAACGGTGGTGAGCGAAGTGACGTCGCCGTCCTGAGCGGCCTTGATCAGCCGCTCGTCCGGCCAAGTGAAGCGTCGGTTCATCTGAACTCCTGGCAGGGGACTGGTCAGCTTCGGCCCTTGTAGCGCCGCATCAGATGCCAGCTGCACGCGCCCACGAGCAGGGCTCCGATCACTACGAGGCTGGTGACCATCATTGGCGGTTCCTCCCGGTTCTGCCGGCCCGTTCGGCCGGTACACACACAAGAGGCAGGGAGACCCGAAAAGGATTCGCCTCCAGCCGAAGTCTCTTTCGAACCCCACTCCCACAGCCACGGCACACGGGGCGCAAAGGCCGGGAAACGACGGCGAGCACCGCGCCACGTCGTCGAACCGGCCGCGGCCAGGGGCAGGACCGGCGGGCGGTGTTCACGGCCCGTCCGGGACGCCGAGCGGCGCGGTCAACCGCGACTGCCAGCCTTCCTTCGTCAGCACCACCAGCTGGACCGCCGCCGCACGGGTGCGCAGCGGCAGCAGGCTGCCGACCGCAGCGCGGACATGGGCGGCAGCCGTCGGGTTGTCTGCACCCATAGCGACCGTGACATGGGCGGCGGGCCGCGCCCCGAAGCGGCCCCCGTACGGGCGCAACCCGGGCCACTGGGCACGGAACGCATCGACGATCGGCTGGAGTCCCGGAACGGTGACGGCGACGAAGCCGGACGCCGTCACGACCTCCTCCAAGAGCTGATCAGCTGCCGGAAAACTCGCCGCCAGGGAACGCACGCCCTTCTCGTCCTGACCCGTCAGCACCGATTCCGGCACGAACGGGTAGAGGAGCGAGACGTGCGCCGGCACCCCACGACGCACCAGAGCAGGGTCGATACGCCACGCCGCATCGAGAAGCGGGGCGGCATCGGGCAGGACAATGACGACGGCAGTGGTCCCCGGCTCTGGCATGCCGTCATCATCGCAAGCCAGCCCGCTACTGCGCCCATTGCACTCCGAGGAGGGCGAGGCAGACGACTTGGGCGTGCTCGAGACGGTCGCGGCCGGCGCGTCGGCTGGTGATCCACACGCTTCGAGGAGCTGCGGTCGGACAGGTCGTTTCTGGCAGGGGCAGGTGTGACAGAGGCGGGTGTGAGCCGTTGGCCCCCTGCCGGCGGTCAGTGAACCTGCGCAGCGTCGGGACTCGGGTGAGGCAGTACGCAAGTCGTTGCAGGAGGGCCGCCCGGCGGGACTCAAGCTCAAGCAGCTGGCGTTCGCGACCAGGCGCACGCCCTCTCAGGTCTGGACGGGCATCACGTTCCTGCGGAAATTGTGGACCAGTTACCGAGCAAAGCCGGCCTCACAGTCATTGGTGCAGCCCTTTTTGTACTCGTAGTAGGCCTGGATGAACTCCTCGGGGTCCTCATAGCCGAAGATGTCGGTGGGGAACACCTGCTCCTTGCGGGCACCCTCGATGGTCTCGAGTTCCACGTCTGCTTCGACGTCCCCGGGCCCAGGGTCCCCGCCGGGAGCGGAGACGTTGACGCCGGGCGTGACGTCGGCAGCCTGGGCAGGCAGCGCCGACATGCCAAGTACGGCACCGGCAAGGACAGCGGATACGGCGATACGCCGCGAAATGATCTTCACGTCGGTATAACGCTCCACTTTGTCGAGGGTTGCGGCCCGCCCCAGAACAGCTGGTGTCCCCACTGTGGTCCGCCCCGCCAAGTTCATACCCAGGCACTCACCTTGACGTTTAACCTCATGGGCAGTTCGCGCATACCGTTGGCGCGTGAACGATATCGACACCGAAACCCTTGGGCGGGAGCTCATCGGCTGGGACAGCGATGAGCAAGCCGCTCATGTCACTGGCCTGGCCCGAGTCGAGATCCTGAGTATCAGGCACCTGTTCCCCGGCCGCGACGACGATTTTCTCGCGACCGCGGTCTACGAGGTTCCGCCCGCGCTGTATTCGGCAATGCGAAGCGCTATCCCGCACCTGGAGTTCCGTAAGGGGCTGAAGTACCAGATCGGTGGATTCCACCTGTCAGGCCGAGCTTGGCGACCCGCCAATGCGTCGGGGCTTCGTGCCGGCCTTGTGGTGTGCGGGTCGGATGTCGGACTCGCCGGTGGTGAGGACGCGTCCGACGTCGTAACGGGCGGCCGGTCGCCGGTTCTTCGAGCCGGGCGGGCGGCCGCGGCCCGGCCGGGTGGGTTTCGGTGCACCGGCCGGAGAGCCCGACTTCGTGCGCAGGTTTCTGAACCCTCTGCGGACGCAAGCGGTTGTCAGTTGTCCGCGCAGGAGGAACGGGGCACTCTCCATCCGCTCCAGGACGACCCAGGGTCTCGGGCTGTCCGATCAGCGCGTACCGGCCGTGCGAGGCGGGCCGACTGCCCGGCCCGTACGCCCGCAGCAGCTCCTCCAGGCGGGCGCGGCGCTGCTCCACGAACGCCTCCAGGCGCTCGATGTACCCCTCGCGTTCCTCGGTGCGTACCGCGCTGAGCGCGACGTCCAGGAACTCACCGTCCGGCCAGTGGCGCTCGCCGGGCCGCGGCCAGGGCCACTGGGAACCGCTCCGCGACCGCCAGGACGTCCTTCGTGTCCAGCGGCTGGGCCGGGACCGGTTCCTCCACCGGCGCTTGGGGTCCGCCACCCCCACCTGATCGGTGAGGCGGATCACAGATGGGCGATTATGCACATCGATGGTGGCCAGTAGATCATCGTCGATGGGCCTGGCGGGGGCATAGGCCTTTCCGACCCCCACCTGAGGGGGGTTCGCCCAGCCGCCCGCGAAGGCGATTCGACAGGCGAGTCGCCGATCTCATCCACAGAACGGACACGTGAAGTGAAGTTCTCGATTGTGCGCAACAAGATAGCGGCATCCGTCGGCGCCATTGCCCTGACGGCGTTCTGCGGCGTCATGACGGCCTCCCCCGCCCAAGCCGCCAATCCGGGCTACCACTGCACCAACTGGAAGTCGACCAGCCATGGCTGGAGCGCCGACTGCACCGTGACCAGGGGCATGGCGCGCGCGATGGTGGGGTGCTGGGACGGCACGTCGCACTTCGGAGCATGGAAGGGGCGCGGTAACTGGAAGTTCGGCATGAGCTGCGGCAGGAGCAAGATGGGCGAGTCCGGCGTGGAGTGGAAGCCGTAACACCAGATTCCGGGTCCGCTTCAGCTCCGCCATCCGCACTGCCGCCCTGTGCCTCTCGGCAGGGCCCGCAGGATCCGTCCCGTCCTCGTCGGTGGCGATCAGTTCACCCAGCTGCTCGTACGTCAGGCCGGTGGCCTCCCGGCGGACTTCTACCCGGAGCTCGGCGGCGCTGCGCGCGCTGCCGTCATGTCGGTCCTCCGGTCGGTGCTCACGCTGTGCCTCCCTTGTCTGCCCGGGTGCGGCGGGCGACCCCGTCCGAACCGCGTACGGGGCCGGGCGCAGTGCCGCGAGTGGAGAGCGCCGGCCTTTCTCCACCGCGCGCAGCTGCTCCCGGTCGACGGCTGGGTGCGGAGGGCGGGGCGTAGGACCGCCTGGGTCGGAGCCTGGGCGAAGTGCAGGCCTGCTGCCGGTGATCCGTGACAGCCAGGGTTGATGCTTTGTCACCGAAGCCTGACCGATGCCGGTGCGGGCGCTACTCGCTGATCATGTCGGCATTCCTGTGGGTCTTCGGTGCTCTCCGGGACTGGCGGGCGAGCAGCTGACCAGCGCCGGCGACGACGTAGAGCACGGCCAACACTCCGAGCACGAGGCCGAGCCAGTCGTGGCCCGCGTCCCTGAAGAGTGCGGCCCATGCCCTGTACCCCGCGACGGATCCGGCAACCACCAGCAAGACCGACGCGACGACGCGCAGCGCTCGCGCAGGCCTGGGCCGCCGGTCCTTGAGCAGCTCGGCAGCCGCACCGAGCGCGACCAGCGCGGCGAAGGCGTGGTGCGGCTCCGGACGCCCCGACCCGATCGCGTCCACGATGTTGATCAGGACTCCGATCGAGCCGACGACCAGGGCGCCCTGGGTCATACGGCAGTTCATCGGTCCCCCGGTTGGCAGTCGAACTTCGGTGGCAATGGATCAATCTTCATTGTCACAGGTCAGCCGGCACTGCGACGCGGCCCCCCGACGCTGCGACACGGCGTCTGCAATACGCCTGCGTGTTGCACCCCTGACCTGCACAAACACCGGCCTGCGGCTCTCCGGGGGGGGGCTTGCCCTGGCCGATCTTCTTGTCGGAGTAGGCCCGGGATGCCGGGTCGCCCAAGGCGGCGAAGGCGGAGAGGAAGAAGGCGCGTTTGAGCTGCCTGTTTCCTCTCCGGGAAGGCTGTTCCTCCCGGCCGTCGCGCAGGACTACGCGCACGCCGGTCCGGTAGACGCCCTCGCGGGCCAGGCAGGCATCGGTGCCCCGCTGCCGCAACACGTCCACGACTCGAAGCGCTCGCTTCTCGTCCATGCGGCCACGATAACGCCGAGCCCGCTGATATGCCGTGCAGCGCTTCGGGCTGGGGGCTCGCGGCGCTGCTGCTCAAGCAGTCCCCTACTTACTGCCTTCGTTCGGGTGATTGCCACCGATTGCCGCTATGAGGTGATTTACCGCCGCTATGGTGATCTGGTCGGGGAGAGGTCCGGCCGGTGCGGGGGTGGGGATGGAGCTGGAGTACTGGCTCGAGAGGGGCGCCGTGGCGTTCCGGGAGTGGGCGCGGACGTACGGGGAGTTCACAGGCCATCCCGCGGCGGCGGTGGACGAGGCGGCGTTCGAGGTGGCCTTCGAGGAGTTGACCGCTCGGCTGCGCGGCAGCTACCCCTTCTTCCATCCCTGTTACGCCGGGCAGATGCTCAAGCCGCCGCATCCGGTCGCGGTCGCCGGCTACGTGGCTGCCATGCTGGTCAACTCCAACAACCATGCCCTGGACGGCGGTCCGGCGACCTCCGTCATGGAGGAGGAGGTGGTCGGGCAGCTGGCGGCCATGGCCGGGTTCGCCGACCACCTCGGGCACCTGACCAGCAGCGGTACGCAGGCGAACCTCGAGGCGTTGTTCGTCGCCCGCGAGAGCCGGCCCGGTGCGGGCGTGGCCGTCAGCAGCGACGCCCACTACACGCACACCCGGATGTGCCACCTTCTGGGCATCCCCGTGCACACGGTGCCGGTGGACGACCGGGGGCGCATGGACGTTGGCGAGCTGGAGCGGCTGCTGTCCGCCGGGAACGTCGGGACGGTCGTCGCCACCACGGGGTCGACGGCGCTCGGCGCTGTCGACCCCCTGCACCGCATCGTCCCGCTGGCGCGCCGGTACGGGGTGCGCGTCCACGCCGACGCCGCCTACGGCGGGTTCTTCAGGCTGCTCGCCGACGGTGACGCGCAGCCGTTGGCCGCGGAGACCGGAGCCGCCCTGCGGGCGATCGCCCGGTGCGACTCGGTGGCGATCGATCCGCACAAGCACGGTCTGCAGCCCTACGGTTGCGGGGCGGTACTGTTCCGGGACCCTGAAGTCGCCCGGTTCTTCCGGCACGACTCGCCCTACACCTACTACACGTCCCGCCGGCCACACCTGGGGGAAATCAGCCTCGAGTGCTCCCGCTCGGGGGCGGCCGCCGCCGCTCTGTGGCTGACGCTCAGGCTGCTGCCACTCACCCGTGCGGGGCTCGGAGGAGTGCTCGCCGCCGGGCGCCGCGCCGCCGTCCGCTGGTCCGGGCTGATCGGCGCCTGCCCGTACCTGGAGCTGTACCAGCCTCCCGAGCTCGACATCATGACCTACTACCCGGCGTCTCCGGCGGACGCGCCGTCCCGGCTGTCGCGCATCGCTGCGAGGAGCAGCGAGGTGATGCGCCGGGGGATGAACGCCAAGGAGGAACCCGTGTTCCTCAGTATCGCCCGGATCCCCGCGGCAGAGTTCACCGCGCGGCACGCGGATGCCGTCGTGGACAGCGACCACACCCAGGTACTGCGCAGTGTGCTGATGAAGCCGGAGAGCGAGCCGTATCTGGAGCAGCTGCACCACCGGGTGGAGAAGCTGGCCAAGGCCGCGTGCGCCGGCCCGCGGGGGAGCGGCCGATGAGCGTTGAGCGGGAGGGCGTGATCCCGCCGGGGACGACGTCGCCGGCGCCGCTGAACCTGGCCGCCGACTCACGCGTCCCGTCCCTCGCTGCCGGTGCGGCGACCGCCGACTACGAGCGCTACTTCCGGATCGTCCGCGGCGCGCCGGACCTCGTCTCCTGGACGCGCGACGTGGTGCGGCTCCAGACGGCCGTCCTCGCCGACCTCCCGGCGACCGGCCTGGACGCTCCCCAGCGCGCCGATGTGCTGACCGGCCTCCTGCACGCCTCCCACATCACCCTGACCGCCTGGCTGCGGCCGCGTTCGCTGCCGGACGAGCCCCCGGACGAGCCCCCGGACGGGGCTCCGGACGGGGCTCCGGACGAGGCCACGGCGACGGGTGCGGATGAGCCCGCCGACGGCCCGGTCGGTGACGATCGCGGCGATGCACTGCGCCGCTGGAAGCTGGGGCACCAGCTCTTCCACCTCCTGCTGACCACCATGAACAGCGTTCTGGACGACATCCTGACCGAGGTGCGCGGAGCGCACTGGGCTTCGGTCTGTCGCGATCTGGAGCGGCTGCGGGCGCTCTACGACGCGGCCACCGCCGCCATGGCCTACGCCTCGGACTTCCCCGCGTCCGTCTACCGGGACGACGTACGGCCCACGATGGAACCGCCGTTCCTGGCCCCGGGGTTCTCAGGGGTCCTCAACCGGGAGCACCAGGTGATGGCGGAGCGGATGCGCGCCCTGCTGGACGCGCTGGGGGATGTGCCGCGCACGGTACCCGTCGCCGCGATCCGCCGTGCGGAAGCACTGCTCCGGGCGGCGCAGCGGCGCAACCGCAGAGCGCATGCGGTGATCTGTGAGCGCTGCGTCCCCGACGGCGCCTCGCTCCTCCAGCAGCACAGGGCCAGGACCGGGGAGCGATCATGGGGCAGCTGACCGGGCACACGAGCGTTGTCTCCGGCACGGTAGGAGACATCGAGGGCGTCGACGCGGGCACCGGCCTGCGGCTGCTGGCCGAGCTGGTCGACGAGGCCGTATGGCTCGACCACTGCCCGTTCCTGAGCGCGTCGTTCGGGCCGGCGCCTGACTGGCTGCGTCATGAACCGGTGTCCGCCTGGCAACCGCTGCCGCAGCCCCCGCCCGGCCACCGGCCGCCTCCCCCCGGCCCTCGTCGCGTCTGCGTGTCCTTCGCCCCCGAGCACGGGGACAACGCCCGCACCTGGGCCCGGACGCAGGGTTACCGGTTGCTCGCCCCCAACCCCGCCGTCACGGCCCGGGCAGCCGACAAGATCAGCGTCACCGAGCTGTTCGCTGAGGCCGGTGTCCCCGTGCCGCCGTTCCTGGTGATCCCCGCCGCGGACCGCGAGCCGGCCGAGACCTACTGGCACGGCCGGTGGTCCCGGGCGGTCGCCCAGCGCAGGGAGAACAATCGCATCGGCCGCGGCACGGTGCCCGTCGCGGGGCCGGCGGGGCTGCGAGCCCGTCTGCAGGCGTGGCCGGACGAACCCGTGAAGCTCAGCCGATTCGCCCCGGGCATCTCCTTGACCGTCAGCGCGTGCGCCGGCCCGGACCGAACCGTCGTCTCGGCGGTCTCCCACCAGCTGGTCGGGCTGCCGGAGACAGCCGCTTCCTGGGGCGCGCACTGCGGCAACCAGCTGGTCGGCCCGGATGATCTGCCCGCCGGGCTGTACGGGCAGGCGCGCTCGGCCGCGCACCGCGTCGGTGACGTCCTGCGGGCGCGCGGCTTCCGCGGCGTCTTCGGCCTGGACCTCGTGGAGGAGAACGGCCGGCTGCTGGCCGTCGAGGTCAACCCGCGCTTCCAGACGGTGGTCTCCCTCGTCCAGGCGGTCGAACGGGCGGCAGGGCTGCTGCCCTGCCTGGGGCTGCACATCCTGTCCTTCCTCCTGCCCGCCCTGCCCCCGTTGGTGACCAGGCCCTTCCCACCGGGTCCGCGCCCCAGCCAGCTCGTCGTGCACGCCGGCGCCGGCACCACCGTGCACCACCTGCCCGCCACCGGGCGCTATCGCCGGGACGGTGAGAAAGTGGCCGGGCCGCTGCCCGGGCCGCCCGACGTCACGCGGCTGGCCGCCGACGAGGCGCTGTGGTGGCCCATCGCCCGACCGGGGCCCCTCGCCACGGGCCAGGAGCTCGCGCTCGTCCAGTTCCCCGGGCCGGTCGCCGACCTGGAACCGCGCCCGCGCCCACGGCCCGGCGCCCTGGCCTGGATCGCCTTCTTCCACCGGCAGACCGTGGGCGGCCCGCCCCCACTACGGCTGGAGGAACGGCTGATGCGCGAGGCCGGCCACCACGCCGTCGAGCTCGTCATCGAGCGGATGACCGCGCCCGGCTCCCGCCCACCCCTGCGCGTCCCCGCGGCCCGCGACCTCCGCGCCGTCCTCGACGAACCCCTCCCCGAGCACGGCACGCACGACCTGCCCGGTCTCCTCGACCACGTGACCCGGCAGGCCCTCACCCAGGCGACCCGCCTCGACCACCCCCGCTGCTTCGCCTTCGTACCGTCCACCGGCAACTTCCCGGCCGTCCTCGCCGACACCCTGGCCTCCGCCCACCTGTCCGTGCCCGGGGCCTGGCTCGTGGGAGCGGGACCCACCCAGCTCGAACTGACCACCCTCGGCTGGCTGAAGACCTTCCTCGGCCTCCCGGACGGCCACGGGGGCCTGTTCGTCAGCGGCGGGTCCACGGCGAACCTCACCTGCCTGGCCGCCGCCCGCGACCACCACCTCGACGGACGGCTGCACAACGCCCGCCTGTACTGCTCCTCCCAGGCCCACCCTTCCGTCGCCCAGGCGGTCCACCTGCTGGGACTCACCCGCGAACAACTCACCGTCCTGCCCGTCGGCGACCGGCTCCGCCTGGACGCCGACGCCGTGGCCGACCGCGTCCGCCGCGACCGGCGCGCCCAACTACGGCCCTTCGCCGTCGTCGCCACCCTCGGCACGACCGGCACGGGGACCGTCGACCCGCTCGACGACCTCGCGGACCTGTGCGAGGCCGAGGGCCTGTGGTTGCACATCGACGGCGCCCACGGCGCGGCCGCCGCCGGCACCCCCCGTGGGCACCACCTGCGCGACGCCCTCGGCCGGGCCGACTCCCTCACCGTCGACCCGCACAAATGGCTCTTCCAGCCCTACGAGATCGGCTGTGCGCTGCTGCGACGGCCGGAACTGCTCCCCGCCACCTTCGGCATGGCACGCCACACCCTGGACGACAGCTACCTCAGGCCGGCCCACACGCCACATCCCGCCGACGCCACGGACGAGGAGGTCAACCTCTCCGACTACGGACCTCAGCAGAGCCGCAGCCTGCGCGCGCTGAAACTCTGGCTGTCCCTGAAGACCTTCGGCGCCCAGGCGTTCCGGCAGGCCATCGAGCACGGCATGGACCTGGCCGAATACGCCGCCGCACTCATCGACGCCCACCCGGACCTGAGGCTGGTCACACCGCCCAGCCTCGCCGTCCTGACCTTCCGCCACCACCCACGCAACACCCCCGCGGTGTGGGATGCCGACGCCGCCCAGAACCACATCAGCCGGAGGGTGTGCACGGACGGCCAGGCCATGCTCCTCACCACCACCGTGCGCGGCGCCACCGTGCTGCGCATGTGCACCATCAACCCCCTCAGCACCCGGGCCGACGTGGCGCACGTCCTGGACCTGGCCGCTCGCTACGGCCGGGAGAACGGGCAGACGTCAGACAATCAGCAGCGCTGACGGCCCGACGATCCGCTCCACGCCGCCCTGCGACGCGCAC
>NZ_JBVIQR010000061.1:0-9425 GCF_055576875.1 Streptomyces sp. NPDC033229
TTTGGCACGCTGTTGAGTTCTCAAGGAACGGACGCTTCCTTTGTACTCACCCTCTCGGGCTTTCCTCCGGGCGCTTCCCTTCGGTATTTCGTGTTTCCAACCTTACCAGATCCGTTTCCGGCCCTGGCCCCCTGCTGGAGCGGGGTCCCACCGGCTCGCTTTCGCTTTCCGGCGGTTCCGACTCTATCAGATCCTTTTCCGTGCCGTTCCCGGCTCGAATTCGTTTCCGATTCCCCGTCGGCGGGGATTTGTTTCGCGCCTTTCGGCGTGATCACTACTTTAGCGGATTCCCCCGGCGGTTCCTAATCGGAACCCGGTCCCGAATTCCGGCATGCCGAAATCGATCCCGTTCAAGGGCCGTGCAGTAGAGATTGCCGCCAGTCAGGCGTGAAGTGCCGCCGCACCGTCCTCGCGGACGCCGTGGCAACTCGGAGAACTCTACACGAGCTCCAGGGGTGCTTCACCCCGGGTGGGTCTGCCTCTTGGGCCTGGTTCCTGGCCCCGTTCCCGGCCTAGCCCTTGCGCTTCTTCTTCCGGGCCGCCGGGTTGCCCGCACGGGTCGTGCGGCGGCGCTCGTAGCGGGTGCGCGCCTCCTCGTACTCCTCGCGGTGGAGCCGCTCGCCCGGCGCCTCGCGCAGGGCGCGGAAGAAGTAGGCGAGCAGCGACCCGATGAAGCCGATCATGAGGATGCTTCGCATCGACTTCTCGGCCGCCGGGTCGGCCGCCGGGTCCGGGCGGCGCTGGAAGCCCTCCCAGGTCCGGCGGAAGGCGAGGGCGCTGCACACGGCGAAGGCGACGACCACCAGCATGTTGACCACGTTGCCGACCTTGGCGACGGCCAGGCCCTCGTATCCCAGGCGGAGGACGAACGCTCCGGCCGCCGCCGCGGCGAGCGCGCCCACGGCGACGCCCGCCCTGCGCAGTGCGTAGCCGCCGTCGTGGTCGACCCAGGTCGTCCCGAAGAACCGGATCGGTTCCGGCTGCGGACCCGCTGCCTCGTGCTCATCGCTCATACGGCGATTATCGCCGTCGGCCGGAAAACCAGGCCCGGAGGATCGGGCCCGAAGGATCGGAGCCGGAGGCGGCCGGAGGCGTCAGCCCGAGCAGCGGACGGCCACGAAGTCGCTGCTGCCCGTCTTCACATACGCGTCCGACACATACTGACCCGGCGCGATGCTGTCCCAGACGTCCGTGGTGCCGCACGGGCCTGAGACCGTCTCGCCGCGGGTCTGGCAGCGGATCGGCACGCTGGAGCCCTGCGGGAGGACCTTGATGAGCTGGCTGGTCGAGCTCGGGCCGCGGCGGACGTTGACCTGGTACCCCGGGGCGAGCGGGTAGTAGGTCACAGCCGCGGCGGCCTGGACCGAGAGCGCCGCGCTCTCGTCATTGCCGCTGGTCTCGGTGAATTCCTCGGTGGCCATCCGGCCCTCCCCCGTGCACGCGTCGAAAGTCGGTCGAAAGTCGTCGGAAAACTGGGTGCGTCTGTATGTCATGTGCAGGCTAGCAAGGCCCCTCGGTATGGCTTCCGGGTCTGTGAGATGCCATCGACTAGGCTCCGGCACGCCGCCTGACGCGGCCGAAATACAACGGGGGTGGGGGAATGCCGCCGCTGCGCACATCCGGGACGGGCCCGGAAGCGGAGGAGCCGGAGTATGCCGGCCGGTACCGGTTGGAAGGGCGTCTCGGCTCCGGTGGCATGGGGGTGGTGCACCTGGCGCGCTCCGCGTCCGGACTGCCTCTCGCGGTCAAGGTGGTGCACGCCGAGTACGCCGTGGATCCGGAGTTCAGAGCGCGGTTCCGGCAGGAGGTCGCGGCTGCCCGGCGGGTGAGCGGAGCGTTCACCGCGCCGGTTGTGGACGCGGACCCGGACGACGAACGGCCTTGGATGGCCACCCTTTGCATTCCCGGCCCCACCCTTGCCGAGCGGGTGAAGCGGAACGGTCCGCTGAGCCCCGACGAGGTGCGTCGGCTGGCGGCGGGGCTCGCGGAGGCGCTGCGCGACATCCATCGTGCGGGCGTCGTGCACCGCGACCTCAAGCCGAGCAATGTGCTGCTCGCCGAGGACGGGCCGAAGGTGATCGACTTCGGGATCTCCCGGCCGTACGACAGTGAATTGCGCACCGAGACCGGGAAGCTGATCGGGACCCCGCCGTTCATGGCGCCCGAGCAGTTCCAGCGGCCGCGGGAGGTCGGGCCCGCGGCGGATGTGTTCGCGCTGGCCTCGCTGCTGGTCCACGCGGCGACGGGGCGGGGGCCGTTCGAGTCGGAGAGTCCGTACATCGTCGCGTATCAGGTGGTGCACAACGAGCCTGAGCTGGCCGGTGTGCCCGAGGATCTCGTTCCGCTGATCCTCGCGTGCCTGGCGAAGGAGCCCGCCGACCGGCCGACGCCTGACGCGATCATGGCCATGCTGCCGCACGCGTCCCCTTCCTCCCCTCTTGCCTCTGCTACCCCCACGCCTTTCCCGCCCCAGGTCCCCGAACAGCGGAACAGCACCCCCGTCCCGGCCGCGGGCCCCACCGAGCCCACCGAAGTCCCCCCTCCCCGCAAGGCCCGGCTCCGGCGGCGGAAGGGGTGGATCGCCGCTGCCGCCGTGACCGTCGTGGCACTGGCCGCCGCCGGCGGGTACTGGGCGCTGCGCGAAGTGGACGGGTTGCATCGGCCGTCGGAAGCCCGCGCCACGCCGATGGGTGCCGCCTGGCAGCCGTGGGAGACGTCCGTGCGAGAGGACGCGGCGGGGGACGGTGAGGTGCGGGCCGGGTTCTGTACGTACGGGAAGTCGGCCCTGTACTGCTCCGCGCGCGGGGTGTCGGCGGCCCGGATCCGGCCCGGTGACGGCGAGGTGGCCTGGCGGCGGAAGGTGGCGGGCGGGTCGGCGCGGCCCGGTGACGGCGCGCCGAGCGCGCCGGTCGTCTCCGGCGGGCTGGTGCACGTACTGGCGCCGGACGGGCGGCGGCTGTCGGCGCTCGATCCGGCGTCGGGCGAGCCGCGCTGGACTCGGGACGTGTCGGCGTTCCGGGGCCGGGTGTACCACGCGGGCGACACCGTGCTGCTGGTCGCGGCGGACGGCGTGGTCACCGCCGTCGACGGGGCCACGAACAAGGAGCGGTGGCACCACGGGCTGCCCGGCCACTCCAAGCCCGTCTTCTCCTCGTACGGGTCCGGGCCCGCCTATGCCGTCACCCCGTCGCCCGACGGGCGCAGCACGCGGATCGTCGCGCTCGACCCGGTGCGCGGCACGACGTTGTGGCAGCGGACGGCCGACGGCAATCTGACCGCCGTGGGGGCCGGACCGGGCGGCGTCCTCCATCTCAGCGCCGCCGACGCGGACACCCGGGTTTCCGCGGTCGTCAGCTATGACCCTGCCGCCAAGCGCGAGCACCGGGTGCCGCTCGGCACGCCGGTGGCCGCCACGAGCGTCGTCGCGCACGGCGGTTCGGTCTATGTGCTGTCCTCGGACGGCGGGCTCACGGCCTTCGCCACCGCCGTGGGATCGAAGTCGGGATCAAAAGAGGGCTCGGGAGCTGGATCCAAACCCTCGGCCCGGCTGTGGCGGCTGGACACCTCCGTCGCCAACGCGTCGGCGCTCGTCGCCGCCGACGACCGGCTGTACTTCTCGGCGGCCGACGGGCGGCTGCTGGCCGTGGACACCGCGCGCGGCACGCTTCTCGGGCAGACGTCACCCCGCCTGGCCAGGGCCGGGCGGGGCTATCTGGAGCTGCTCCCGGTGCCGGTCGCGGCGGACGGGAAGGTGTTCGGCGCGGCCCCGGACGGGACGGTGTTCGCGGTGGACGCGGGGTCACCGTCCCGGTGGCGGTAGCGGGGCGCGGTGCCCCGGCGTTTCCAGCCGGGGGCACCGCCTAGCCCAGTCGGGAGACGTCCCGGACGGCGCCCTTGTCGGCGCTGGTGGCCATGGCCGCGTACGCCCGCAGCGCCGCGGAGACCTGGCGCTCGCGGTTCTTCGGGGCGTACGTGCCGCCGAGCGCCTCGCGGCGGGCCGCCAGCTCCTCGTCGTCGACGAGGAGCTCGATCGAGCGGGCCGGGATGTCGATGCGGATCCGGTCTCCGTCGGCGACCAGGGCGATCGTGCCGCCGGAGGCCGCCTCGGGCGAGGCGTGGCCGATGGACAGGCCCGAGGTGCCGCCGGAGAAGCGGCCGTCGGTGATCAGGGCGCAGGACTTGCCGAGGCCGCGGCCCTTGAGGAAGGACGTGGGGTAGAGCATCTCCTGCATGCCGGGGCCGCCCTTGGGGCCCTCGTAGCGGATGACGACGACGTCGCCCTCCTTGATCTCCTTGCGGAGGATCTTGTCGACGGCGTCCTCCTGGGACTCGCAGACGACGGCCGGGCCCTCGAACGTCCAGATCGACTCGTCGACGCCGGCCGTCTTCACGACACAGCCGTCGACGGCCAGGTTGCCCTTGAGGACGGCGAGTCCGCCGTCCTTGGAGTAGGCGTGCGCCGCGTCGCGGATACAGCCGCCGGCGGCGTCGGTGTCCAGGGAGTCCCAGCGCTCGGACTGCGAGAAGGCGGTCGCGGAACGGACGCAGCCGGGCGCGGCGTGCCACAGTTCGACGGCCTCGGCCGAGGGCGAGCCGCCACGCACGTCCCAGGTGCCGAGCCAGTCCTTGATGTCGGGCGAGTGGACGGTGTGCACGTCCTCGTTGAGCAGTCCGGCGCGGTAGAGCTCGCCGAGGATCGCGGGGATGCCGCCGGCGCGGTGCACGTCCTCCATGTAGTACGTGCCGCCGGGGGCGACGTTGGGCGCGACCTTGGCGAGGCAGGGCACCCGGCGCGAGACCGCGTCGATGTCCTTGAGGTCGTAGTCGAGCCCGGCCTCCTGGGCGGCGGCGAGCAGGTGCAGGATCGTGTTGGTCGAGCCGCCCATGGCGATGTCGAGGGCCATGGCGTTGTCGAAGGCGGCGCGGGTGGCGATGTTGCGCGGCAGGACCGACGCGTCGTCCTGCTCGTAGTAGCGCTTGGTGATCTCGACGACCGTGCGGGCGGCGTTCTCGTACAGCGCCTTGCGGGCGGTGTGGGTGGCGAGGACGGAGCCGTTGCCCGGGAGGGAGAGGCCGATGGCCTCGGTCAGACAGTTCATGGAGTTGGCCGTGAACATGCCGGAACAGGAGCCGCAGGTCGGGCAGGCGTTCTCCTCGATGCGCAGGACGTCCTCGTCGGAGACGTTCTCGTCGACCGCGTCCACGATGGCGTTGATCAGGTCGAGCTTGCGGACCGTGCCGTCGACGAGGGTGGCCTGGCCGGCCTCCATCGGGCCGCCGGAGACGAAGACGACGGGGATGTTGAGGCGCAGGGCGGCCATCAGCATGCCGGGCGTGATCTTGTCGCAGTTGGAGATGCAGATCAGCGCGTCGGCGCAGTGCGCCTCGACCATGTACTCGACGGAGTCGGCGATCAGGTCGCGGGAGGGCAGGCTGTAGAGCATGCCGGCGTGGCCCATGGCGATGCCGTCGTCGACGGCGATCGTGTTGAACTCGCGGGGCACCGCGCCCGCCGCCAGGATCGCGTCGGAGACGATCCGGCCGACCGGGGCGAGGTGGGTGTGGCCGGGGACGAACTCGGTGAAGGAGTTGGCGACCGCGATGATCGGCTTGCCGATGTCCTCGCTCGCTACGCCCGACGCCCGCATGAGGGCTCGGGCACCCGCCATGTTGCGGCCGTGGGTGACGGTGCGGGACCTCAGCTCGGGCATCCTGCTCCACTCCTCGAAGTGCGTCGGCGCGCGGCGTTGGCCCGCGCCGGGTCGGCGTCTTCCGAGCCTACGCCCGTGATCCAAGATCCGGACAGGATCTCCGCGATATGAGACGCAGGGCTCAGCCCTCGGGCGGCCCTCGCTCAGGTCTTCGGGCCGTCCTCGCTCAGCCCTCGGTCAGGTGGCGCTGGACGACCGGGGCCACCATGGCGATGACCTCTTCCAGGTCCGCCGAGGCCAGGGGCTCGACCTTGATCACATGGCGCAGCAGGGTGACGCCCATCAGCTGGGCCGCGGCGAGCTCCGAGCGCAGCCGCGGCTCCGGGACGTCCAGCTCGCCCGCGACGCGGTCCATCAGCCGGAGGGTGACGAGCTCACGGAAGATCGCGGCGGCGGTCTCGTTGGCGAACGCGGACCGGACGATCGCGAGGAGCGGCTCCCGGGTGACGGGGTCCTCCCACACACCGAGGATGTAGCGCGTCAGCCGCTCCCCGATGGTCTCCAGCCCTCCGGTCGAGACGACGTCCTGGGCCTGGAGCGCGGGTGCGAAGGCCACCTCGACGGCCGCGCCGAAGATCTTCTCCTTCGGGCCGAAGTAGTGGTGGACGAGCGCCGGGTCGACGCCCGCGCCCTTGGCGATGCCCCGGATGGACGCCTTGTCGTAGCCGTGCTCGGCGAACTCGGCGCGGGCGGCGGTGAGGATCCGCTCGCGGGCGCCGGGGCCGTCGCCCGCGTCCGTACGGGCGGGTCTGCCGCGCTTCCTCGGGGCGCCCTCCCGTGCGTCGCTCACAGGCGGGGCACGCGGGTCGGGGAGGCGAGGTGCAACCGGGTGAAGGCCAGGGCCTCGGCGAGGTCGGCCTCGCGCTCCGCGCTGGACATCGCGCGGCGGGTGTTGACCTCGATCACCACGTGCCCGTCGAAGCCGCTGACCGCGAGCCGTTCCAGCAGCTCGGCGCAGGGCTGCTTGCCGCGGCCGGGCACCAGGTGCTCGTCCTTGGCGGAGCCGTTGCCGTCGGCTAGGTGGACGTGGGCGAGCCGGTCGCCCATCCGGTCGATCATCTGGAGGGCGTCCGTGCGGGCGGTCGCCGTGTGCGAGAGGTCGACGGTGAAGTGGCGGTAGTCGTCCTTGGTGACGTCCCAGTCGGGCGCGTAGGCGAGCATCTCGCGGTCGCGGTAGCGCCAGGGGTACATGTTCTCGACGGCGAAGCGGACGTCGGTCTCGTCCGCCATCCGCCAGATCCCGCGTACGAAGTCCCGCGCGTACGAGCGCTGCCAGCGGAACGGCGGGTGGACGACCACGGTGGTGGCGCCCAGCTTCTCGGCCGCCGCCCGGGCGCGCTGGAGCTTGACCCACGGGTCCGTCGACCAGACGCGCTGGGTGATCAGCAGACAGGGCGCGTGGACGGCCAGGATCGGGACCTGGTGGTAGTCGGAGAGGCGGCGCAGCGCCTCGATGTCCTGGCTGACCGGGTCGGTCCAGACCATGACCTCGACACCGTCGTACCCGACGCGGGCGGCGATCTCGAAGGCCGTCGCCGTCGACTCGGGGTAGACCGAGGCCGTGGACAGCGCGACCTTCGCATCCGGGATGCGCACCACTGGCTCTGTCACGGGGAACAGCGTACGACCGCCTCTCACGGGACGGGCAGGTGGTCCAGCCGCCGGAGGATCACTCCTTCCCGCAACGCCCACGGGCAGAGCACCAGCTCTTCCACTCCGAACAGGTCCATCGCCGCCTCGGCGACGAGCGCGCCCGCCACCAGCTGGGGCGCCCGGCCCTCCGACACGCCGGGCAGCGCGGCGCGCTGTTCGACGGTCATCGCGGCGAGCTTGGGCACCCACTGTTCCAGGGCGCGGCGGCTGAGGGTGCGCTTGACGTAGAGGCCCTCGGTGGAGCGGGCGGCGCCGGCGATGCGGGCGAGCTGCTTGAAGGTCTTCGAGGTGGCGACGATGTGGTCGGGGGCGCCGCGGCGGGAGAAGTCACCGACGATGCGGGCGATCTGGGCCCGTACGTGGCGGCGCAGCGCGCGGACGTCGGTGGGGTCCGGCGGGTCGCCGGGGAGCCAGCCGGCCGTCAGCCGGCCGGCGCCCAGCGGCAGCGAGACGGCCGCGTCGGGCTCCTCGTCCAGGCCCAGCGCTATCTCCAGGGAGCCGCCGCCGATGTCGAGGACGAGGAGCTTGCCCGACGACCAGCCGAACCAGCGGCGGGCGGCGAGGAAGGTCAGCCGGGCCTCCTCGTCGCCGGTCATGACGGGCAGCGTGATGCCGGTCTCTTTCGTCACGCGCGCGAGGACGGTGTCGGCGTTGGCCGCCTCGCGGACCGCGGAGGTGGCGAACGGCAGGACCTCCTCGACGCCCTTGTCCTCGGCGGCCTGCAGGGCTTCCTGGATGACGGCGATCAAGCGGTCTATCCCGGCGTCGCTGATCGCACCGTCGTCGTCGAGGAGTTCGGCGAGCCGCAGCTCGGTCTTGTGCGAGTGGGCGGGCAGGGGGCGGGCGCCCGGATGCGCGTCCACCACCAGCAGGTGAACCGTATTCGAGCCCACGTCGAGGACACCGAGTCTCATGGCGTGAACGCTACTGCCGCTCGCGGGGCGCTTAGGCTTGAGGGGTGGCGAAGACGAAGAAGGCGAAGCAGGGCAAAGCGCAGGACAAAGCCTCCAAGAAGACCAAGGTCATCGATGTGAAGGCCGAGATCTCCGACGAGGTGGGGCTTGATTTCGCCCGTGCCTGGGTCGAATTCCCCGACCCTGCGGACGAAGAGCAGCTCTTCCGGTGCGATCTGACCTGGCTCACCTCTCGCTGGAGCTGCATCTTCGGCAGCGGCTGCCAGGGCATCCAGGCGGGGCGCGCCGCCGACGGCTGCTGCTCGCTGGGCGCGCACTTCTCCGACGAGGACGACGAGAAGCGGGTCGCGGGCCATGTGGCGCGGCTGACGCCGGACATCTGGCAGTTCCACGACGTGGGCACCGACAGTGGCTGGACGCAGCTCGACGAGGACGACGGCGAGCGGCAGACCCGGCGCTGGAACGGCTCGTGCATCTTCCAGAACCGGCCCGGTTTCGCGGGCGGCGCGGGCTGCTCGCTGCACATCCTCGCCCTGAAGGAGGGCCGCGAGCCGCTGGAGACCAAGCCGGACGTGTGCTGGCAGCTGCCGATCCGGCGTACGTACGACTGGATCGACCGGCCGGACGACACACAGGTGCTCCAGGTCACGATCGGCGAGTACGACCGCCGCGGCTGGGGCCCGGGCGGCCACGACCTGCACTGGTGGTGCACGTCGGCGACGTCCGCGCACGGCGCGGGTGACCCGGTGTACGTGAGCTACGCGCCGGAGCTGACCGAGCTGATGGGCAAGGAGGGGTACGCGCGGCTGGTGGAGCTGTGCGAGGAGCGGCTGTCCTCGCTGCTGCCGATGGCTCCGCACCCGGCGGACGGAGGGCGCCCGGCGAAGCCGGCCGCCGCTGACGCGGGCTGACGCGGCTTCCGCGCGGGGCGGTTCGGGGCGGTTCGGGGTGACGTTCGCAGGTCGGCTCGCGGGTATCCGCGCGGCGCGCGCGGGCGCCTTCGAGGGACAGCCCACCGGGGCGCGCCGCGGGTCGGCTCGCGAAGGCAGTCCGCGGGATGGCCCGCTTAGGCAGCCCACAAGGCGGCCCGCGGGTCAGTTCCCACGGCAGGGCAGGCCCCCAGGCGCGATTCACCCGGCAGACCGCA
>NZ_JBVIQR010000061.1:9521-24221 GCF_055576875.1 Streptomyces sp. NPDC033229
CGCAGGTCAACTCGTGGCACTCGGAGAAGGCACCGAGGACAGGCCCGTCGGGCTCAGGCCCGTTTCACCCAGCAGACCGCAGGTCAACTCGTGGCACTCGGAGAAGGCACCGAGGACAGGCCCGTCGGGCTCAGGCCCGTTTCACCCAGCAGACCGCAGGTCAACTCGTGGCGCTCGGAGAAGGCGCCGGGGGCGGGCCGGTCGGGCTCGCGGGCGGCTGGGTCGCGGCGGGGGTCGGCTCGGGGGCCGCGCCGCGCCCCTCGATCGTCACCACGGAACCGCCCGGCGCGACGGACACCCGCGCCGTCCAGTGCCCCACCGGCTCCCGGTCCTGGTCGACATAGACCGTGACGGTCACCGACTGGCCCGGGGTGAGCACTCCGCCCACCCGGTTCAGCCGCAGCCACGGCGCGTCGGTCGTCATCGACCAGCGCACCGGCTGCCCGCCGCCTGCGGTCAGCGTGATCAGCGTGGTGCCCCCGCTGGGCTGCGCCTCGACCGTCAGCCGACCGGGCCCGTGGCCCGGTCCGGACGGGGCCGGCAGCGGCCGGGTGCTGTCGCCCGGTGCGGGCGAGGCAGTGGCGGCGGCCGCCACCGGCACGGGTCTGCCGTCCGGGCCGAGGACGGCGACCGAGACGTCGGAGGCCCGGCGGCGCACGGCCGAGCGCGCGTCGGTCGACGTGTGGAACCGGCCGACCTCCTCGTACGGGATCCGGCCGAGCCCGTCCGTCTCCCGGGCGGAGACCGACGCCGTGTCCTGCCCCTCCCCGATGTCCGGCCCCCCTCGGTAGGCGGCCCACAGGGCCAGCACGGGGGCGGCCACGACCGTCGCGACGACCGTCGTCGTCACGGCTCTGCTGCGCAGCCTGCCGCGCCGCGCGACACGGTCCTTGGGGGCCAGCGGGAATCCCTTGCGGTCGAACCGGGGCATCACCCCGGCCGGCGCCGCGCGCTGCGGGCGTGCGGCCAGGGCGCAGAGCATGGCGGCGTGCGCCGCCGCGCGCGGCGCCTCGAGCACGGGCAGCGCGGCGGTGGACGCCGACGTACCCGGCCAGGGGTCGCCCGCGTTGGCCCGCTCGGCCGTCCGCCGGCAGTCGGCGCAGTCGTCGACGTGTCGTACAAGCTCGCGCCGCAGCGCGGCCCCCAGCAGCATCTCCGTGTCACCCGCGAACCGCGCGACGACGGGGCAGCGGCCGGACTCCACGACGGCCAGCGCGGTCCGGGTCCGCTCCACCTCGCACGCGGCGCTGGACAGCAGCGCCCGGGTGGCGTCGGGGTCCAGCCGCAGCACGACGCCGACCTCGTGGGGGGTGAGGCCGTGGCGGACGGCCAGTTCGAGTGCCTCGCGCTGCTCGGGGGTGGTGCCGGCGGCCTCCGGCCAGGCCAGCAGGGACAGCTCCGCGCGGCGGTGGGCGGCCAGGGACCCGGTCGGGACCGGCTCGGCGACCTTGGCGCCGCGCTCCGCGAGCCTGCGCAGACAGGCCCAGCGGGCCAGGGCGTACATCCAGGGGCGGCGCATCTCCTCGTCGGCGGGGGCCCGGTCGGCACGCCGCTCGGCGAGGGCGAGCGCCTCGCCGAGCACGGAGGTGGCGGAGTCGTGCTCGCACAGCACGGACAGGCAGTAGGTGAACAACCCGTCCAGAAACGGCTCGTACCGCACGGGCGGCCGCTGCACGAGGGTGTCGTCGACCGCGCGCGGCGCACGGCGGTGTGGATGAAACGCGCCGGTGGCGTACGTAGGGTGCTCGGGGCCGCTGCTTGTCATCCCGGCGACGGTAGGCGGATGACGCACCCTCCCTCGTCCTGCTCGCACAGGTTTAACCCGTTCGGGTGACCATCTCCCTCGAAGGGGGACAGGAACTGTACGTTCCGGCCGGAGTGACCGAGGGGGAGAGGACCGGGGTGGGTCGGGGTGGCGGTCGGCCGTGCCCGTCCTGTCGGGGCGCTGTCGCAGGCGCTGTCAGTGGGCACCGCTACGGTGACCCCATGGCTGCCCGCACCGCTCGCTCGTCCGCCAAGGACCGGCCCTCCTACCGCTGCACCGAGTGCGGCTGGACCACTGCCAAGTGGCTCGGCCGCTGCCCGGAGTGCCAGGCGTGGGGCACGGTCGAGGAGTACGGCACGCCCGCCGTCCGCACGACGGCGCCCGGCCGGGTGACCTCCGCCGCGCTGCCCATCGGCCAGGTCGACGGCCGGCAGGCCACCGCGCGCAGCACCGGCGTGGACGAGCTGGACCGCGTGCTGGGCGGCGGGCTGGTGCCCGGCGCGGTGGTGCTGCTCGCGGGCGAGCCCGGCGTCGGCAAGTCCACGCTGCTGCTGGACGTGGCGGCGAAGGCCGCGTCCGACGAGCACCGCACGCTGTATGTGACGGGTGAGGAGTCCGCGAGCCAGGTGCGGATGCGCGCCGACCGCATCGGCGCGCTCTCCGACCACCTCTATCTCGCCGCCGAGACCGATCTGTCCGCCGTCCTCGGCCATCTCGATTCCGTGAAGCCCTCCCTCCTGATCATGGACTCGGTGCAGACCGTGGCCTCCCCCGAGATCGACGGGGCGCCCGGCGGGATGGCCCAGGTGCGCGAAGTGGCGGGCGCCCTGATCCGGGCCTCCAAGGAGCGCGGTATGGCCACCTTGCTGGTGGGCCACGTGACCAAGGACGGCGCGATCGCGGGCCCCCGGCTGCTGGAGCACCTGGTCGACGTCGTGCTGAGCTTCGAGGGCGACCGGCACGCCCGGCTGCGCCTGGTGCGCGGCGTGAAGAACCGCTACGGCGCCACCGACGAGGTCGGCTGCTTCGAGCTGCACGACGAGGGCATCACCGGCCTCGCCGACCCCAGCGGCCTCTTCCTGACCCGGCGCGCCGAGCCCGTTCCCGGCACGTGTCTGACGGTCACCCTGGAGGGCCGCCGCCCGCTGGTGGCCGAGGTGCAGGCGCTGACGGTCGACTCGCAGATCCCCTCGCCCCGCCGCACCACCTCCGGTCTGGAGACCTCGCGGGTGTCGATGATGCTGGCCGTGCTGGAGCAGCGGGGCCGGATCAGTGCCCTCGGCAAGCGCGACATCTACAGCGCCACCGTCGGCGGTGTGAAGCTCTCCGAGCCGGCCGCCGACCTCGCCATCGCGCTCGCCCTCGCCAGCGCCGCCAGCGACTCCCCGCTGCCGAAGAATCTGGTGGCCATCGGCGAGGTGGGGCTCGCGGGCGAGGTCCGGCGCGTCACGGGCGTGCAGCGCCGCCTGGCCGAAGCCGCCCGCCTCGGTTTCACCCACGCCCTCGTGCCCTCCGACCCGGGGAAGATCCCGGCCGGTATGAAGGTTCTGGAGGTGGCGGACATAGGCGACGCGCTTCGGGTGCTGCCCAAGCGGGTACGCCGGGAGAGCCGGCGGGAGGCCGATGCGGACGCCTGACCGGAGGAGCCCTCTCTAATAGTCTGGGCGCCAGTAGACTTTGCCCTGGTCTCGCCCGTACGTACGCACGTACGCGACAGCCAGGGCGGCCTGCGGCACCGATGACCTTGCGACCGGAGGAGTGCAGTGGCAGCCAACGACCGGGCATCGGGCCCCGGCAAGGCCGGGGGAAGCTCCGGTGCTGACGGTCTGATGCGCGCTTCGCTGAGCGCCGTCGCGCCCGGCACACCCCTTCGGGACGGTTTGGAGCGCATTCTCCGCGGCAATACCGGCGGGCTCCTCGTCCTGGGCATGGACAAGACCGTCGAATCGATGTGTACGGGCGGATTCGTCCTCGATGTCGAGTTCTCCGCCACCCGGCTGCGCGAGCTGTGCAAGCTGGACGGCGCGCTGATCGTCGACAAGGACATCACCAAGATCGTGCGAGCGGGTGTGCAGCTCGTCCCGGACGCCTCGATCCCCACCGAGGAGACCGGCACCCGGCACCGCACCGCCCAGCGCGTGTCCATCCAGTGCGGTTACCCCGTCATCTCGGTCAGCCAGTCGATGCGGCTGATCGCGCTGTACGTGGGCGGTGAGCGCCGGGTCCTGGAGGAGTCGGGCGCGATCCTCTCCCGTGCCAACCAGGCGCTGGCCACCCTGGAGCGCTACAAGCTCCGTCTCGACGAGGTGGCCGGCACGCTCTCCGCCCTGGAGATCGAGGACCTGGTCACCGTCCGCGACGTCACGGCGGTCTCGCAGCGGCTGGAGCTGGTCCGCCGTATCGCCACGGAGATCGCGGAGTACGTGATCGAGCTGGGCACCGACGGCCGTCTGCTCTCGCTCCAGCTGGAGGAGTTGATCGCGGGCGTCGAGCCGGAGCGCGACCTGGTCGTGCGGGACTACGTCCCGGAGCCCACCGCCAAGCGCACCCGCACGGTCCCGGAGGCGCTCTCCGAGCTGGACTCCCTCAGCCACGCGGAGCTGCTCGAACTGCCCATCGTCGCGCGCGCCCTGGGTTACAGCGGCTCCCCCGAGACGCTGGACTCCGCGGTCTCCCCGCGTGGCTACCGTCTGCTGGCCAAGGTGCCGCGGCTGCCCGGCGCGATCATCGACCGGCTCGTCGAGCACTTCGGCGGGCTCCAGAAGCTGCTCGCCGCGAGCGTGGACGACCTCCAGACGGTCGACGGCGTCGGCGAGGCCCGCGCCCGCTCGGTCCGCGAGGGGCTGTCCCGGCTCGCCGAGTCCTCGATCCTCGAGCGTTACGTATAAGCGGTACGTGTAGCGGTCGCGTCCGGACCGTTCGCTTCGTCCGATGGCTACGGCCGGGCCCCTCTTCGCGAGGGGCCCGGCCGTAGTCGTCTGTCCGCGCCTTGGATCAGGCGTTCCGATCAGGTGGATCGATCAGGCCTTCCGATCAGGCTTTCTCCAGCGTGAAGTTCACCGTCTCGGTAACCCCTGCGATCTTGACCTCGACCTTGTAGGCCCCCGGTTCGGCGGTCGTGGACCCCGACGGCGTCGCGCAGCGCGGGGCGCTGCGCGTGCGGTCCCACTCCAGCGTGCTCTTGATCTCGCCCGAGCCGGGGAGCTCCAGCAGCACGGGAGCACCGCTCCTGGCGCAGTCGTCGGACGCCCAGACGTGGTCGCTGCCCTCGGACTTCACAATCTTGAGGTTGGCCGCGGCCGATCCGAAGTCGACCTTGCAGGCGGAGCTGCCGGTGTTCTTCACGACGAACTCGAACTTCGGCTTCTCGCCCGGCTTGTAGGCGTCCTTCACGCTGCGCACGCTCACCTGTACGGATCCTGACGCACAGTCGGGCAGCTTGGAGCCGGCCGGAACGGCCTTGCCGTCGCCCGTGCCCAGCCCGCCACCGCCACCGGAGCCGCCGGAGCCTCCCGTGCCGCCGCCGGTGCCCGCGCCGCCGCTGCCGGAACTTCCCGTTCCGCCATGGTCGCCGCCGGCGCCGCCGTTGCCCGATTCATCGCGGCCGCCCGGCCGTTGGCTGAAATGCGGCCCCGAGGGGGTGGGGCCGGGCGTGATGGTGGTGTCACCGGGACCCTTGCCGTTCGATCCATTGGACCGATCGTCGTCGGAGCCGCCACCACCTCCGAGGACGGCCCACAGCACCAGCAGCACGAGAAGGCCGAGCAGGCCAAGCGCAACTGCCCTCCGCCGCCAGTAGATGGAGGAGGGAAGCGGCCCGATCGGATTGCGCAGAGATCCCACGCGAAGACTCTACGAGAGATCGGCCAGGGCACCAGCCAGTACCCGCCGTAGGAGTGCAGACTTTTCTCATCATCTACCCGGTTCCGGGCACCGCCATCCACACCTCGGCGACCTACCCGCATCGGCACCTACGCACATCGGAGAACGATGGCGCCATCCGACGAAGGTCAGACCATGGCCCTGCCGATGGGCCGATGTGCCGTGCACCCGGTGGTTCATAACGTCCCCACCATGGACAACGATCTCTATCGCGACATCACCGAGCACGCCCGCAGCACCCCGGAATGGCTCCACTCCCTCGCGGAAGTCGGCACCGAGGCCGGACTGTTGCTGCTGATGGCGGTGGCCGTCGGAATCTGGTGGCGGGCCAGGCGTGGCGGGGCGCGCGGGGTGGCGCTCGCGGCACTCGTACCGGTCACCACTGCGGTCGCGTACGCCGTGAGCGAGGTGGTGAAGAGCCTCGTCGAGGAGGTCAGGCCGTGCCGTGCGGTGACCGGAGCCGCCGCGTCCCTCGCCCCCTGCCCGGCGCCCGACGACTGGTCGTTCCCCAGCAACCACGCCACCCTCGCGGCCGCCCTGGCCACCGGAATCGCGGTCACCCGACGGGTGATGGCGTGGCTGGTGCTGCCGCTGGCGGTGCTGGTCGCCTTCTCCCGGGTCTTCCTCGGCGTGCACTATCCACACGACGTGGCGGTGGGCCTCGCGCTCGGCGCCGCCGTCGCGCTGCTGGGCGCCCGGCTGCTCACGCGACGGGGCACGGCCCTGGTGGAACGGGCCCGGGCGGGAACGGGCCCGTGGAGCGTCCTGGTCAAGGGGTGACAAAGGCGCCACAGGTTGTCCTGGGACCGGCGCGTTCGACCGGACGTGCCGTCAGGCTCCGGCAGGGGTCGGCCACTCCGTCTTGTGGCCGAACCCCTGGCCGTTGTCGACCAGGCGCAACCAGTCGGGTCGCAGCTCCCACAGGTCCTCGCGTTCCATCGCCTGCCGGAGCTGCTCGGTCTGCTCGACGTAGGGGAAGCGCGTCCTGAACGACTGCCAGGCGGCCTCGCGCTCCGCCCCCTCCAGACGGCGGCAGACGCCCCGGCCCTGAATGCCGGTCAGGGCCACCCAGTCCTGGTGGTCACGCTGGGCGGTGAAGGCGACGCGCGTCTCGCCGTCGCGCAGGGCACGGCCGTGACGCGTGGTGGCCGAGGTGACGAATACCAGCGCGGGCGCGGACTCCTCGGCGGGCGCGTAGAGCACGGCGCACGCCTGGGGGCCGTCCTCGTCGGTGTACGCCAGGGTCAAGGTGGTGTGGGCGTCGAGCGCGGCGAGGAGCTCCAGCGGGGGGCGGGAGTGAGTTTCGGTCATGATCCCCATTCCACCCCGATCGGCCCGGGGGTACCAGCCGGGTACCGGCCAGGCGCCGGTCATGGGGACCGAGGGAGTGGCCGGTCAGCCCTCGGTCACCAGCCTGGCCTCGTAGGCGACGATCGCCGCCTGGACGCGGTTGCCGACCTCCAGGTGGTTCAGGATCGCGCTCACGTAGCCCTTGACCGTGCCCTCGACGAGGTGCAGGCGCCGGGCGATCCCCGCGTTGGACAGCCCGGCCCCCACCAGGGCCAGGACGTCCCGCTCGCGTGCGGTGAGCCCGGCGGTCCGGGCACGGGCGGCGGCGCCGCGCGTCAGCCGTTCGCCACCCAGCTCGGCGATGACGTGCCGGGCCACTTTCGGGGAGAGGTACGCGCCGCCGTCGGCGACGGCGCGGACGCCGGCCATCAGCTCGTTGGGGTCGCCGGACTTGAGGAGGAACCCGGTGGCCCCGCCGCCGAGGGCGCGGGAGACGTAGGCGTCCTCGGAGAAGGTGGTGAGGATGGCCACGGCCGTGCCGGGGTGGGTGCGGCAGATCTCCTCGCACGCGGCGAGCCCGTCCAGGCGCGGCATCCGGATGTCGAGGAGCGCCACGTCGGGCCGGTGCGCGCGGACCGCCTCGACGGCCTCGCGGCCGTCCGCCGCCTCGGCGACCACGTCGATGCCCGGGTCCGCGGCGAGGATGGCCCGTACACCTGCCCGGATCATGGTCTCGTCGTCCGCGAGCAGCACCCTGATCGCCGTCACCGCACCCACTCCTTCTCTTCCTGCTGTACGACATCGAGCCCAACGGCCCGGGGAACGGCGTGCTTCGACACGAGGCGGCCGTCGCGGAAGCAGAGCCGGAAGTGGTCGACGCTGACGAAGAGCTCGCCGGTCGACCGGTAGTAACGGCACTGCGCGCCGGGCGGCGGGGGCACGGTGGCCCGATCGGCCGGTGGATCGGTGACGGTCAGATCCGGCAGGACGGGCGCGACGTCCGCGTAGGGCGCGCCGACGCGCAGGCCCGCGTAGGCGGCGGGCGTCAGCACGGAGTGCGTCTTGATGTAGGCGTACCAGCCGAAGGCGCCCGCCACGAACAGGGCGGCGCAGACGCCCGCGACGACGAAGGGCACGACGGCGCGGCGGCGTGCCGCACGGCGGGCACGGGCGAACGCGTGCCCGCCGGCGGTGCCGCCGGACACGGCGGCCTTCCCGCCCCCGGCCGCCGGGGTTTGCGGCAGCCGCGCCACCACCCGGAAGCCGCCCTCGTACGGCCCCGCCACGCACTCGCCTCCGGCGAGGGCGGCCCGTTCCCGCAGGCCGAGCAGGCCAGTGCCGGACGGCGTCGCGGCGGGGTTCTCACGGGTGTGCGCCTGGGTGCGGCCGGGGGCTACCACCGGGCCGGCGGCGGTACGGGCCCCCGGCCCGAAGGGCCCGGTAGCGCCGGACGGGGGGTCGTCCCGTGCGGGCGCCCGCCCGACGTCGAACGGCGGCAGGCCGACGGCGGTGCGTCGCCCCGGCCCGAAAGGTCCGTTTGCGCCTGACGGAGAGCCCTCCCGGGCGGACCTCCGCACGGCGCCGAGCGGCGGCAGGTCAGGGCGGGTGGCGCCGAGGCCGTCGGGGGCCGCCGCTCCCGAGGCCGCGTCCGGCGCCGGGCCGTCCGAAGCCGCCGGGCCGTTCACGACCGTCACCACGGTCTCGTGCGGACCACGCTCGACCGTCACCTCGACCTCCGCGCCCGGCGCGTGCTTGGCCGCGTTGGTCAGGGCCTCCTGCACCACCCGGTACGCGGCACGCTCCGCCATGGTCGGAGCACCGGAAGCGGCCCGCCGCGCGCCTGCCGACATCGCTCCGACGGAGTCCTCGGCTTCCGGCACCGGCTGCCGGGCGGCGGCACTGGCGATGTCGGCTTCGGCCGAAACACCGCCCCGCACGGTCCCCCTCCGGCCGGTCGCGGCCCGCGTCACTCCACCGTCTCCGGACACCGCGCGCCCGCGCACCGGCTGCCCGGCCCCGGCCGCGGCGACCTCGGTCGGAACACCGTGCCGCACGGTCTCCTCCCGGCCGGCCACAGCCCCCGACACCCCGGAAGCCGCGCGCCCGCGCAGGCGCACCGGCTGCCTGCCACGGGCCGTGCCGACCACAGCCCCCGACGCCCCGCCGTCCCCGGAAGCCGCGCGCCCGCGCAACCGCACGCGCAAGCCCGAGGTCGCCGCCCGCTCGACGAGGGCCGGGATCGTCTCGTCCGCCGGTACGAGCGGGGCCGTGGGCGGGGTGGGCCCGGAGTCGGGGTCGCGGAGGACGCCGATGATGTCGTGGAGGCGATCCGTCGCGGCGGCAGCCGCTTCGCGGAGGTCCGCGGCCGCCGTGCGGTGGGCGGGGTCGAGGCCCGGGGCGACCTGGAGGGCGCCGGCCCGCAGGGCGATCAGGCTCAGCTCGTGGCCGAGGGAGTCGTGCATGTCCCGGGCGATCCGGGCCCGCTCGCGCAGCCGGGCGCGGTCCGCGACGATCTCCTGCTCGCGCTCCAGTTGCGCCGCGCGACTCCAGCCCGCGGCCACCAGTTCGCGGTACTGGCGCCGGTAGCGGCCGGTCAGCCAGGGGAATACCCCGCCGAACAGCAGCGTGCCGATCAGAACCAGCCATTCGATCACCGGGTCGACGCCCCGGAGGAGCACGAGCGCCGTGCCCGCCGCGGCGATCCCCGCGAAGGCCGACCGGGCCGGGCGCGGCGCCGCCGAGCGACGGCCCAGCAGATAGCCGAGGATCGACAGCGCGGGCCCGTACGAGAGCGTGAAGAGGGACGGCGAGGCGGCGAGGCCCAGGGCCGCGGCGAGGAGGAGTGCCGGCACGGGCCGGGTCCGCGACACGGCGGCGGCCACCGCGAGCACGCCCAACGCGCCCACCTGCCGCCACCAGGGCTGCGGCGCGGCCAGACCGAGCCAGGCGCTGCCGAGTGCGGGCGCGGCGAGCACCGCCCACAGCAGGGCGCCCCGCAAGGCGTCCCGCAGGGCCCGCCCGTCCGGTACCGCCCGCCACGCCGTCGGAAACCGCCACGCCGTCGGAAACCGCCCCGTCCGCGGGGTCGTCGTGCGTCTCACCGCCTCGACGGTACAAGTGTCCGCCCGTCGCGCGCCCCTGCCGAAAGTCAGGTGTTCGGGGCCCGGCGCGTTTCCCCGTCGTGCGCGCCCGTGCCAGGATCGGGTACGCCATGACTGTCATGCCCCAGACGCCCACCGTCCTGCACGCCCCCGTCATCGACTGGTTCGACGAGCACGCCCGCGATCTGCCGTGGCGCCGCCCCGAGGCCGGGCCGTGGGGGGTGATGGTCAGCGAGTTCATGCTCCAGCAGACCCCCGTCAGCCGGGTACTGCCGGTCTACGAGCAGTGGCTCGCCCGTTGGCCGCGCCCCGCCGACCTGGCCGCCGAGCCGCCCGGTGAGGCGGTGCGCGCCTGGGGCCGGCTCGGCTATCCCCGGCGCGCGCTGCGGCTGCACGGCGCGGCGGCGGCGATCACGGAGCGGCACGGCGGCGAGGTGCCGCGCGATCACGCCAAGCTGCTGGCGCTGCCGGGTGTCGGCGAGTACACGGCGGCCGCCGTGGCGTCCTTCGCGTACGGGCAGCGACACGCGGTCCTCGACACCAACGTCCGCCGGGTCTTCGCCCGGGCGGTGAGCGGCGCGCAGTACCCGCCGAACGCCACCACGGCCGCCGAGCGCAAGCTCGCCCGCACGCTGCTCCCCGAGGAGGAGCCGGTCGCCGCGCGCTGGGCCGCCGCGACGATGGAGCTCGGGGCGCTGGTCTGTACGGCGCGCACCCCTTCCTGCGCCCGCTGCCCGATCGCCGGGCGCTGCGCCTGGAAGGCCGCCGGTTCGCCCGCCCACGACGGCCCGCCGCGGCGCGGCCAGACCTACGCCGGTACGGACCGGCAGGTGCGCGGCAAGCTGCTGGCGGTGCTGCGCGAGGCGGTCGGGCCGGTGCCGCAGTCCGCGCTGGACGCGGTGTGGGACGAGCCCGTGCAGCGGGCCCGCGCGCTGGACGGCCTGGTCGCCGACGGCCTGGTCGAGCCGCTCGCCGACGGGACCTACCGGCTGCCGCTGACGTAGCCGGACCCACAGCCCCGCCGGTTGCCTTTGTTTCGACGCCGTGTGCTCGTTTCGCCCTGCGAAACGGACAGAGCCGCTCTTTCCTCCCCGCTGTTACACAACCTATGGGTAGCTGTGCACCAGTCGAAGGGCTGCTGCACATCACGCCGCAACAGCGTCTCCGTAGCGTCCTACTCGTGCTGGAGGACCACCAGCGTGACGTGGGGACGCAAGCGGAATGGAGGCTGCGAGATGGCCAGCAGCGGCAAGGTTCTGGACTTCGAAGAGTACGTGCGCAACCGTCAGGACGCCCTCCTGCGCAGCGCCCGCCGTCTCGTGCCGGACCCCATCGACGCGCAGGACCTCCTCCAGACCGCCCTGGTGCGCACCTACGGCCGCTGGGAAGGCATAGCGGACAAGTCGCTGGCCGACGCCTACCTGCGACGTGTCATGATCAACACTCGTACGGAGTGGTGGCGCGCCCGGAAGCTCGACGAGGTGCCCACGGAGCAGCTCCCCGACGCCCGCGTCGAGGACGGCACCGAGCAGCACGCCGATCGCGCCCTGCTGATGGACATCCTCGGAGTCCTGGCACCCAAGCAGCGCAGTGTGGTCGTGCTGCGACACTGGGAGCAGATGAGCACCGAGGAGACCGCGGAGGCGCTCGGCATGTCGACCGGCACGGTCAAGAGCACGCTGCACCGGGCCCTGGCGCGGCTGCGCCAGGAGCTGGAGAGCCGTGATCTGGACTTCCACGCCCTCGAACGCAGCGAGCGGGGGCAGGAACGGTGCGCGGCCTGAATAAGGCGGCTCCCCTCAAGCCGGCACTGATCACCGGCGGCGCGGTCGCGGGAATGGCCGCCGTCGCCGGTCTTCTGCTTGCCGGCTGCGACGCGAGCAGTCAGGGCGTACGGAAAGAGGGCCCGGCCCAGAGCCAGTCCGCGGCGAAAGCCACCCGTATGCCTCCGGCGTCGGCCACTCCCCCCCAGGAGAAGGTCGACGCCGTCAAGCTGATCAAGGGCGACCCGAAGATCGGCGAGCAGATCAAGAAGAACCTCAAGCCGTGCGTGAAGAACCAGTACCCGGTGGACATCACCTACGGGAAACTGACCGAAGGCTCCCGTTCCGACCTCGTGGTGAACATCCTGACCTGCGGTGACGGCATCGGCATCGGCTCGTATGTGTACCGTGCCAAGGGCGACGGATACGAGAACGTGTTCGTGGCCGAGCAGCCGCCCGTCTACGCCGAGATCGACCGCCGCGACCTCCGGGTCACCAAGCAGGTCTACGGCCCCGGTGACGCGGTGTGCTGCGCGTCCGGCGAAGATGTCGTGACGTACCACTGGTCGGGCAAGGAGTTCCGCGAGACCGGCCGCACGCACACCGACTACAGCAAGACGGGGAACGACGGCAAGGCCGATCTCCCGAGCGAAGGAACGGAGGGCTGAGAGCGGCGTGGGCGATACGCATGTGCTCTTCGTCGAGGACGACGACGTCATCCGCGAGGCCACCCAGCTGGCGCTGGAGCGCGACGGCTTCGAGGTGACCGCGGTACCCGACGGGCTGACGGGGCTGGAGAGATTCCGGGAGCGTCAGCCGGACATCGCGTTGCTGGACGTCATGGTCCCGGGCCTGGACGGCGTGAGCCTGTGCCGCCGGATCCGTGACGAGTCCAGCGTGCCCGTGATCATGCTCTCCGCCCGTGCGGACTCCATCGACGTCGTGCTCGGCCTGGAGGCCGGCGCCGACGACTATGTGACCAAGCCCTTCGACGGTGCCGTGCTCGTCGCCCGGATACGGGCCGTGCTGCGCCGCTTCGGCCACGCCAGCGGCCCGAACGGCAGCGCCGCGTCCGAGAACCCCGACGCCATCGAGGGCGGCGTGCTGCGCTTCGGTGACCTGGAGGTCGACACGGAGGGCATGGAGGTCCGCAAGGCCGGTCTGCCCGTCGCGCTGACCCCGACCGAGATGCGGCTGCTGCTGGAGTTCTCGGCCGCGCCCGGCACCGTGCTCTCCCGGGACCGGCTGCTGGAGCGGGTCTGGGACTACGGCTGGGGCGGCGACACCCGCGTGGTGGACGTGCACGTACAGCGGCTGCGGGGCAAGATCGGCCAGGACCGGATCGAGACGGTCCGTGGTTTCGGCTACAAGCTCAGAGGCTGAGCGCCAGGTGGTGAACCCCCGCATGGCGAAGGGCACGATCGCGCAGGACACGATCACCGTCGCAGTTGAGTTCGATTCTGATCCGGCGACGTCCGTTGTCCTTGCGGTGCAGGCCACGGTCGCGCCGTGGTGAAGCTCGCTCTCCGCAGCGGGCTGCGCTGGAAGGTCAGCCTGGCCATCGCCGGCGTCGGCGCCCTGGTGGCCGTCGCGCTGAGCCTCGTCGTGCACAACGCGGCCCGCGTCTCCATGCTCGACAACAGCCGCGACGTGATGGACGAGCGGGTCCAGGTCGCCCAGCGCTTCTACGAGACCACCGGCCGGCTGATGCTCCGCGCGAAGCTGGACGACCCCACGCTGCCGAAGCAGCTGCGCGACGCCGCCGACATCGGGCTGCGCGCCACCTACCTCCAGGACTCCGGCGACGGCGCCCCCGAGGTGTGGGCCTCCGTGCCGCTGCGCAACGGCAAGGTCCTCTCCATCCACACCCGCTTCAAGGACCGCTTCGACATCCTCGACGACCTCGACAAGGCGCTGATCGTCGGCTCGGTCTCGGTCGTCCTCGGCGGCTGCGCGCTGGGCATCCTGGTGGGCGGCCAGCTCTCGCGGCGGCTGCGCAAGGCCGCGACCGCCGCCCGCAAGCTCGCCGACGGCGACCCGGACGTCCGCGTCCGCGAGGCCATCGGCGGCCGGGTGCGCGACGAGACCGACGACCTCGCCCGCGCGGTCGACGGGATGGCCGAGGCCCTCCAGGACCGGCTGGAGGCCGAGCGACGCGTCACCGCCGACATCGCGCACGAACTGCGCACCCCCGTCACCGGCCTGCTCACGGCCGCCGAGCTGCTGCCGCCGGGCCGCCCCACCGAGCTCGTACGGGACCGGGCCCAGGCCATGCGCACGCTGGTCGAGGACGTCCTGGAGGTCGCCCGCCTGGACGGCTTCGCGGAGCGGGCGGAGATGCAGGAGATCGAGCTCGGCGAGTTCGTGCTCCGACGGGTGCGGGCCGCGGCCCCGGACGCGACGGTCAAGGTCGTCCGCGACGCCTACGTCTCCACCGACCCCCGCCGCCTGGAGCGGATCCTCGGCAACCTGCTGGCCAACGCCGCCAAGCACGGCAAGGCGCCCTTCGAGGTCACGGTCGAGGGCCGCGTCCTGCGCGTGCGCGACCACGGCCCCGGCTTCCCCGAGGAACTCCTGCGGGAGGGCCCGAGCCGCTTCCGCACGGGCAGCAAGGACCGCGCCGGCAAGGGCCACGGCCTGGGCCTGACCATCGCGGCCGGCCAGGCCCGCGTCCTCGGCGCGCGACTCACCTTCCGCAACGCGGACCCGACGGCGGAAGGCGACGGAGGCGCGGTCGCCGTGCTCTGGCTGCCGGAGTCTTCGCCGACGGCGACCGGCAGTTTCCCGATCATCCAGGTGCCGGACTAGGTGTGTTGTTCGGACAGGTTGGTGACGCGGCTGGCTGGTGGGTGGCCGTCGATGCCGGTGTGGGGTCGGTGGTAGTTGTACCAGTCCAGCC
>NZ_JBVIQR010000062.1:0-23785 GCF_055576875.1 Streptomyces sp. NPDC033229
CCATCCCTACGGCGCACCAATGACAGCCATACCCAGAGCCCCCGGGCCCTCCGATCTTACGAATGACCAGAGCAACCACCCTTGAAAGGTAGGACTCCCATGTCCGCGAAGGCAGCCGGACCCACCGAAATCACCGACGCCGTCATCGAGACCGTCATCGCCCGCCGGATCATCGACAGCCGGGGCAACCCCACGGTCGAGGTCGATGTCGTCCTGGCGGACGGATCCCTGGGGCGCGCGGCTGTTCCCTCCGGCGCCTCCACCGGTGCCCGGGAGGCCGTGGAACTGCGCGACGGAGACTCCGCGCGCTGGCACGGCAAGGGTGTCGATCGCGCGGTGGCCCACGTCAACGGGGAGATCGCGGCGTGCGTGCGCGGCCGGGACGCGGCGGACCAGGCGGGGCTCGACGCCGCGCTGGTCGCCCTCGACGGCACCGCCACGAAGTCCCGGCTCGGCGCCAACGCGGTGCTCGGGGTCTCCCTCGCCGCCGCCAAGGCCGCCGCGGCGGCCCACCGCCGGCCCCTCTACCGTTACCTCGGCGGCGCCGAAGCCCACCTCCTGCCGCTGCCGATGATGAACATCGTCAACGGCGGCGCGCACGCCGACAATCCGCTGGATTTCCAGGAGTTCATGATTGCGCCTGTGGGCGCGGACACCTTCGCCGAAGCCGTCCGCATGGGCAGTGAGGTCTTCCACACCCTGCGCCGCGATCTGCTGGCCGCCGGGCACTCCACGGGCGTCGGCGACGAGGGTGGCTTCGCGCCCGCGCTGCGTACCGCTGAGGAGGCGCTCGACTTCGTGATGACCGCCATCGAGCGCACCGGCTACCGTCCCGGCGCGGACATCGGCCTGGTCATGGACCCGGCCTCGTCGGAGTTCTTCCGCGACGGGGTGTACGACTACGCGGGCGAGGGGGTGCGCCGCACCCCCTCCGAGCACGCCGACTACCTGGCCAAGCTCATCGACGCCTACCCGGTCGTCTCCATCGAGGACCCGATGGCGGAGAACGACCTGGACGGCTGGCGCGAGTTGACCGCCCGCGTCGGCGACCGCTGTCAGCTCACCGGCGACGACGTGTTCTGCACCAACGAGACGCTGCTGCGCGAGGGCATCCGCACCGGTGTCGGCAACTCGGTTCTGGTCAAGGTCAATCAGATCGGAACCCTGACCGAGGCGCTGGCCACGGTGGCCACGGCCCACGAGGCGGGCTGGACGGCTGTCATGTCGCACCGCTCGGGCGAGACGGAGGACACCACCATCGCGGATCTGGCGGTGGCGACCGGCTGCGGTCAGATCAAGACCGGCTCGCTCTCACGCTCCGATCGCACGGCGAAGTACAACCAACTGATCAGGATCGAAGAGGAGTTGGGCGACTCGGCGCGCTTCGCGGGCCGCTCCGCACTGCGGCAGCCCTGCTGATTCTGTTCGTGCGGCGTGAGCGGGCCGCGGCCCATCCGCTGATGGAGCACGGAACGGCCGCGCCCCATTCCCCGAGGGCCCCTCACCAGCCCGGGCCATAGAGCGCTTCTCCCTGCGAACTGGGCGTTGGGGGCAGTGAGCACGCCGAACCCGGCTGACGAACCAGCCGTGATCACCAGGGTTGCCAGGCTCCGTTGTACCACTGCTCGTGGGCGCTGTCGTTGTGGTGATCCATGTTGAAGTCTTCGGGGTAGTTCCTGACGTGGTTGTTCGGGTAGGTCCATATGCCGGCGGACTCGTCACACACGTAGTCCCAGTGGCAGATGGACTTGACCGGCACGTTGCCGAAGGCCCTGTCCGCCCCGGCGAGCGGGGCACCGATGATACCGCCGAACGGCACGGCTCCACCGTTGGCGCCGGGAGGGGCCTGGCGCTTGGGGTCCGCGATGAGAATGGCGTTGACGTTGTCGAACGTCCTCCAGTTCTGGGTGACCCAGATGTGTACCACGGCAGCACCCAAGGAGTATCCACCCATTTTGACGTGCTGCCCCGGGCACGCGGCCCGCTGGTTGCGGACCAGCCGGTTCAGCTCATTGACACCGGCCTGGGCGCTCGCGCCGTTGGGGATCTGGCTGGGGTACCCGACGTGTTGCTGGATGTTGCCGTAGAAGCGGTCGTTGTTCCACGAGCTGCCCGTGCCACCGACGACGATCGTGTAGGTGCCCTCGCACGAAGCCGCTGCTTGCGCTGAGGTCCCCTGTGTCACCGAAAGCCCGGTCGTCAGCAGAAGTCCGGCCAGCACGGCGGCGATTCTTCTTGCTCGCATCGATCCTCCCCAGGTAGTTGGCCTGTGCGTCCGCTGTCCATCGAGACGCGCAGTCGCCAAGGTCACCGGCCAACAGTGACAGCGGCCGATGAAATCCCGATGAAACCCGCGGAGCCCGGCCCACGGGGTTGCTCCGCCCTCAGCCCCGATACCGTCCCCGGTCGCTCTCTGTCGCTCACGGCCAGTGGTCCGACTTGGCCCTGAACGACGGACAGCGTCGGCAAACGGACGGGAGATCCGTCCGCGTTCCTTTGTCCGTCTTCTTGCCTCCGGGATCGCTGTAGTTCAGCGGCACCTTGAGTGTCGCGCACTGATAGGTGGCGGGGTTCTTCGCATCGCAGCGCTGCCACCGCGGTGCCTGTTGCGTGTACTGCCGCAGAGGGTCCTTGGCCGCGGATGCCTCAGCGCCAGTCACCGCAGCACGCTCGTCACCACCAACAAGCTGGCCCACGAGTTGCACGATTCGATCGGGCACACGCTGACCGCGACCACGATCCAGGCGGCGGTCGCGGGCGAGCTGCTTTCCGCCGACCCGGGGGCGGTGCGGGCCGCGCTGCGCAGCATCGAGGAGTCGGCCAGGGCCGCGCTGGAGGACCTGGATTACGTACTGGGCGTACTGCGCGAGGAGAAGGCGGAGACGGCACCGACCCGGACCCTGGCCGACCTGCCCGAGCTGCTCGACCGGTTGCGGCACGCGGGCGCGGTCCTTGATGTGGAGCTGGCCGGCGAGTTGGCGCAGGTGCAGGGGACGCTCTCCCGGGCCGCGTACCGGATTCTGCAGGAGGGGCTGACGAACGCGTTGCGGCACGGGACGGGCGGTCCGATCGGGGTCCGGGTGGCGGTAGCGCCGGACTCCCTTGAGCTCGGTGTGGTCAATGGGGCGGGCGCGGGCATGCGTACGGGTGCGGGTGTCTTCCGGACGTCCGGGCACGGCCTGCCCGGCCTTGCCGAGCGCGTGCGGCTGCTGCACGGTGAGATCGAGGTCGGCCCGGACGGGCCGCGGCACTGGCGGTTGGCGGTCCGGCTGCCGGTACGGGGCTCGGCATGGCCACCTCCGACGCGAGCTCAGCCGCCATGACGGGCGTCGGCTCCCGCCCCGCCGCCACCAGCCCTGCCCGTACCCCCGTCACCCTCTTGATCGCCGACGACGGCGAGGTGACCCGCAGCGGTCTGCGCACCCTGCTCGCGGCGCAGCCGGGGATCTCGGTGGTCGGGCCGCAGCCGCCGACGGCGTCGAGGCCGTCGAGCATGCGCGGCGGCTGCGGCCCGACGCGGTCCTGATGGATGTGCGGATGCCACGTCGCGACGGGATCGAGGCCACCCGGCAACTCCTTGCCGAGCCGGCCGAACCTCCGAAGGTCGTGGTGATCACCACCTTCGAGAACGACGGCTACGGCACTGCGGCGCTCAGCGCGGGGGCCAGCGGATTCGTGCTCAAGCGGCTTCCGGTCCGGCAGATCGCCGAGGCGGTACGCGTGGTGGCGGCGGGGGAGGCGATCCTCTTCCCGGCGACCCTGCGTCGGATGGTCACCGCCCGCCCGCTGGGCTCCGCCGAGGCGTTGCCGAAGGCGGCGCTGACGGAGCGGGAGGAGGAAGTGCTGCGGCTGATGGCCACCGGCCTGTCCAACCCGGAGATCGCGCAGTCACTCAGGGTGAGCCTGGAGACGGTGAAGACGCACGTCGGGAACGTGCTGACCAAGCTCGGTGCGCAGAACCGGACCCACGCGGTGGTGATCGCGTACGAATCAGGTCTGGTGGTGCCGGGGTTCACCGGCTGACGCGCAACACGGCCCGCGCGATCGCCACCGACTCAGGTACCGCCCGGCCCGAGCAGCGTCTCCGGAATGGGTGACTGAACCGTCGGCCCCGGTCTGCCCGGCTCAGCGCACCCTTCCCCGGGGTTTGAGCGCCACCGGCGGCAGTGCGGGCGCCGGCAGGCGCCCCCCGTCGTACCCCTTCACCGCACCGAAGCGGGAGCCGGTCATCCAGTCCGAACGGGCCTGCGCGATGTCCTCCTGGGACCGCCCGACGAAGTTCCACCACATGACGATCCGCTCCTCGAACGGTTCGCCGCCCAGCAGCATGAATGAGCTGTCGACGTCGGCGCGCAACGGCAGTTCGGAGCGGCCGCAGCCGAGGTAGAGCATCGACCCCGGCGCCAGCCGCACCCCGTCGACCTCCGCTTCGCCCGACATCGTCAGCGCCGCGTACTCGAAATCCGGCCGGACCGGGAGCCGGGCCGAGGAGCCCGCGGCCAGCGCGATGTCCGCGCCGACCAGCGGGGTGAACGTGGTGGCGGGCGAGGTGGTGCCCGCCAACTCGCCCATGATGACGGTGGCCTCGATCCCGCCGCCGGTGACACGCGGCAGCTCGGCGTGGTGCTCCCACGTCGGATCCGTGTGCCGGTGGGTGTCCGGCAGGGCCACCCACAGCTGCGCGCCGTGCAGCACGGGCGCGTGCTCGCGCGGGGACTCCTCGGAGTGGGAGATCGCGCGCCCCGAGGTCATCAGGCCCAACTCGCCGGGCCGCAGCGTCTGGAGGCTGCCGAGGCTGTCGCGGTGCAGCACCTCGCCGTCGTGCAGCCAGCTGACCGTCTGCAGGCCCATGTGCGGATGCGGCGGGACCTGCATGCCCGGCTCGCGGGCGATGTCATCGGGACCGTAATGATCGACGAAGGCCCATGCCCCCACCATGCGTCGCCCGAGACTGGGCAGCAGCCGGCGGACTACGGTGCTCTCACCGAGCGGAACCGTCTTGCCGGGCAGCAGATCGCGCACCGGCCGGGCGGTGACGTCCTGGCGGCCACCGCACACGGCCGGAGCCGGTCGGAGATCGAGATTGCTCATGGCAGCACTCTGCCACTCGGCTCCGTCAGCCATCGGCGCGCCTGTGGACGACCCGGCGCGGGGCGGGCTCGGTCTCGCCGTTCATGGCGGCGGCCAGCCGCAGATAGGGTGCGGCGTCGGCCGACCGGTTCTGCCGCTCCAGGGTGCGGCCGAGCATCAGATAGGCGTACGTCTCCGCCGGGTCCCGCTCCAGCACGCGCCGCAGTTCGGCCTCGGCGCGCTTCAGCTGGGCGGAGTGATAGTACGAGCGCGCCAGCAGCAGCCGGGCCGCCAGGTGCCCCGGTTCGGCCTCCACGACGGGGGCGAGGATACGGGCGGCCTCGGTGTAGTCCCGGGCTTCGAAGAAGAGCTGCGCACGTGCGTACTCCTCCGCGAGCGGGTAGGGCGTGGCGGGGAGTTCGGCGGTGGGGGAGAAGGGCCTGAAGGCGGTCATGGTCGCTCCTTTCCCCTGCGCCAACATGGATGAATGTTGAACTATTCCGGGGTGTTGCCGGGGCGCGCCGACTGCCCGGCACGGCGCGCCCGCCCCTTCGGCACCTGGGCGTATTGGCCATACGTCCAGGCCGAGGCAGCCACCAGGGCAGCGCCCAACAGCACACCGCCCACGACGTCCGACAGCCAGTGCACCCCCAGATAGACGCGTGTGAAGCCGACGCCGAGCACCGACACCACGCTCACCACCAGCGCGGTACGCACGCTCCGCCGCTCCGCCCCGTGCAACCACAGCAGCCACACGAGCAGTCCGCACGCCACCGTCGCCGTCAGTGCGTGCCCGGACGGGAAAGCCTGGTAGTGCGCGGTGGCCACCGGGTCCGGCCAGTGCGGACGGTCCCGTCCGACCGCCGCCTTGAGGCCTTGTTGCAGCGCCGTCCCCAGCGCCGAGGTGACGCCGATCCACAGTGTCGGCAGCCATTGCCGCCGCCACAGGAGCCAGAGCGCCGTGACGGCGAGCGCCAGGCGCATCGTCCACGGGTCCCACAGCCAGTCCGACAGCAGGCGCATGAAGTGCGTCCACCCGTCGTGCGTCGCCGCCATCGGGTGCAGGTCGTTCGCCACCCGTTGGTCCAGCGAGTCCAAGGGCTGCCAGCCGCTGCCGACCAGCACCAGGAGGACGACGAACAGGGCGCCGAGCACGGCTCCGGAACGCAGCCACACGGAGCGCGTGGGCCGGACCGGGGCGGCGGGCGGGTCGGAGAGGCGCGTGGGAACCTGCATGATCAGATCGTGGCCCATCAAAGCGCCACGAAACCAACCCGGGGCCGTGGGCCGGACCGCGGGAGCAGAAGCGGAAGCAGAAACCGGCCAGGGACCCGGGCGGGGGGGCGAGGGGCGGCCTCAGCCCGGTGTGCCGAGACCCAGCGCGCTGAGTCCCGGCGCGAAGGTCACCAGCAGCGGCACGACCGGCACCAGCGCCGCCGCGGCCGTGAGCCGCAGCCGCCTCGCGGCCGTCAGCCGGGGCGTGGGCTCCAGCAGCCGGTGGACCCGGCCGGGCACCTGCGAGAGCGGGGACGGGCAGGGGCCGAACACCCCGCTTTCCTCATTGAGTTCGACCAGTGCCAGAGCGGTCGTCAGGCGGCCGAACCGGCGCGAGGCGACGTCGTCCGCGGCCAACTCGACCAGGCGGTGGACCTGGTCGCGGAACGCCGCGAAGACCGGCACCTGCGGAAAGCCGGTCGCCAGCGCCGACGAGCAGTGCAGCAGCCAGTCGTGCCGGGCGCGCGCGTGTCCCTGCTCATGGGCCAGCACCGCGTCCAGCCGTGATCCCTTGAGCCGCCGCAGCGCACCCGTCGTGATCACCAATTGCGGCGTGGCGCGACCGCGCAGCCACCAGGCGTCGGGCCGGTCGCCCTCCAGCACCATGAGCCGGTCCGCGCCGGGCTCCTCACCGGGCAGCAGAGGGGAGCGCATGAGCAGCTCCGCGCGCCGCCGCCGGTGCCGCAGACGCGCCCAGTGCACCTCGCGGGTGAGCATCGCCGCCGTCCATACCGCGCCGCACGCGAGGGTGACGGCCAGGGGCGCCGCCCACGACCCGTAGGCGGTCAGGGCGTACGCCTCCACGACACCGTGCGGCGCCAGGGCGAAGACGTGGCCACGCACGGCCTGCCAGGCCGCGGCGGCGCTCAGCGCCATGGCGAGCACGCAGCACAGCAGCACGGCCGCGACGACGCATTGCCACACCCATAGCGCCACGACGGGTTCACGATCGGGCCAGTCGGCACGGGTCAGCAGGCGTGGCGCCATTGCCGCAGTCAGCCCGGCGAGGACCAGCAACGCGAGCGGGACCATCATGCCGGTCAGCCTATGAGCGCACGGCCGCCCCGGGGTACGCCCCCGCGAACGAAGTGACGCACGCCACGTGTGCCGCGGCGGGGCGTACCGCCTCCGCGCCCAGCCTCCCCACCGACGGCCCCCCCCCGGACGGCCCCGGCGGACCGTCCCTGCGGCCCGTGAGCTCCCTCGGCAACGTCACAGTGTGAGCAGCATCGCCAGCATGCCGATGCCCATGGTCAGCCGACAGGCGTTGGTGAGCTCGGGCCGCCACTGCCAGCCGGGGCGCGGCTGGCAGTCGGCCCAGGCGGCCTCGCCGGACGGCCCGGCCATCACCGGGACGAGCCCGGCCACCGACCGCACGACGTAGACCGCGAAATAGACCAGCAGCAACCCGGTCAGCAGGGGAGTCCCCGCCGGTGAGTGCGAGGTCCCGGCATGCCCGCCGACGGGGGCGCCCGCCATCGCGAGCGCCATATAGACCATCGCGAACGCGCCCACGGCGTGGTGCAGATGGTGAGCCTCGGCCCGCTCCCGGGCCAGCAGCAGCGCGCGCAGTCCGCCGGTCGCGAACACCACGGCGAACAGCGGTGCCCCCCACGGTCTGGTGTCCAGCGCCGCGGCCGGCACCGCCATCGCCGCCATGCCCAGCCCCATCAGCGCGTCCCCGCGTGCGGCCCGGCGCTCCCCCGCCGCGCCGGCCCGCACGCTCAGGAGGCAGTACGCGCCCGTCGCGGCGCACAACGCCACCAGCAACCACCCGACCAGCGGCGGTCCGTGCACGGCACACCTCCATGGACGCACACTTACCTCCGGAGAATGCCCACTGAGGCCGCATCACACGGGAGCGCACAGGCGCAAAAGGGGAGCACGGAAAGGGGTGGCTGTGCGCCCGCGCAACGCCGGCGCACGGGCCGCACGGCCGCCACGGCCTGGAGGGACGCGCCGGACCGCCCAAGACGCCCAGGGCCGCACCGCCGGATCCCCTGGATCTCCGGGCGATACCGCACGGGGGTGGCCCCCTAGATCCCCGGGCGATACCGCATGGGGTGATCCTCCGGGACCTCCACCACCGCGATGCGCACCCCGTCCGGGTCGGCGATCCACATCTCCACCAGCCCCCACGGCTTCCGCTCCGGTGGCTCCAGCACCGCGACCCCCTGGCGCCGGAACTCCTCGTGCGCCGCCTCCGCGTCCGCGACCTGCAACCACAGCTCCAGGCCGGGGGCGGGCGGGTCGGTGGCGCGACCGGAGACCTCCAGGAATCCGCCGCCGAGGAAATAGACGGTGCCGCGCTCGGGACCGGTCCCGAACTCGCGGTAGACCGCGAGGCCCAGCGTCCGCCCGTAGAAGACCCGCGAACGCTCGGGGTCGGTCGGCCTCAGTAGCACCCTGCTGCTCAGAACGTGCACCATGCCCGCGACTGTACGCACACCGCACCGGGTTAGGGTCATAAGGGCCGACAACCATACGGAGAGGACCCCGGAACATGATGGAAACCGCCGGTAGCCGTACCGCCGAGCCGACCTTCCGGGCGGCCACCACCGCGGATGTGCCCGCCCTGGTCGAGCTGGTCGAGTCGGCCTATCGCGGTGACGACAGCCGGGCGGGCTGGACGACCGAGGCCGATCTGCTGGACGGGCAGCGGACCGACCCCGACGGCGTCCTGGCCGTGGTGACCGACGAGTCCAGCATCCTGCTCGTGGTGGAGCGGGACGGCGAGATCGTCGCCTGCTGCCAGCTCGAACACCGTGGTACCCACGCCTACTTCGGGATGTTCGCGGTCCGCCCCTCCCTGCAGGGCGCCGGGCTCGGCAAGGTGATCATGGCGGAGGCCGAGCGGGTCGTCCGGGCCGAGTGGGACGCCCGGGAGATGCACATGACGGTCATCCGGCAGCGCGACGAGCTCATCGCCTGGTACGAGCGCCGGGGCTACCGGCGCACCGGCCGGATGTCCCCCTTCCCCTATGGCGACGACCGCTTCGGCGTCCCGCAGCGCGACGACCTCGAGTTCGAGCTGCTGGTGAAGGAACTGGCAGAACGGGCCTGAGACCGCGCGGCCGGCCGGCCCCTCTCCGTCGGCCGGCCCTCACAGCCGGCCGGCCTCCACGAGCCGACGCAGGAAGCGCCGCGTGCGCTCCTGCCGCGGCTCGCCGAAGACCTCCGCGGGGGTACCGCGCTCCAGCACCACCCCGCCGTCCAGGAAGCACACCTGATCGGCGACGTCCCGGGCGAACCCCATTTCATGTGTGGCCAGCACCATGGTCATGCCCTCCTCCTTGAGGTCACGCACGACGCTCAGCACCTCGCCCACCAGTTCCGGGTCGAGCGCCGCGGTGATCTCGTCGAGGAGCAGCAGCCGGGGCCGGCCGGCCAGGGCCCGGACGATCGCGACGCGCTGTTGCTGACCGCCGCTGAGCCGGTCCGGGTACTCGCCCGCCTTGCCGTCGAGCCCCAGCCTCCGCAGCAATTCGTGCGCCCGCTCCTCCGACTCCGCGCGCGGCACTCCGTGGACGCGACGCGGGGCGAGGGTGACGTTCTCCAGCACGGTCATGTGCGGAAAGAGGTTGTAGGCCTGGAAGACGACGCCGATCCGGCGGCGCACCGCGTCCGGGTCCACGTGGGGATCGGTGATGTCCTCGCCGTCGAGGAAGATCGCGCCGTCGTCGATCTCCTCCAGGAGGTTCGCGCAGCGCAGCAGGGTGGACTTGCCCGAGCCGGACGCACCGATGAGCGCGGTCACGGTGTGCGGGGCCACCTCCAGGTCCACGTCGCGCAGCACGACGGACCGGCCGAAGGTCTTCCGGACGGACTCCAGTCGCAGCACGGCGTCGGTGCCGGCCTCGGCGCCCTGGTCGGTGCCCGTGTCGGTCCCGGTGTGGTCGGGCTCGCTCATACGATGCCTCCCTGCGCCCGGCGGCGGTCCATCCGCGCGGTGATCCAGTCGGTGAAGCGGGTCATGGGGATGGTGAGGGCCACGAAGATCAGCCCCGCGAGCACATACGGCGTGTAGTTGAAGCTCTTGCTGGAGATGATCTGCGCCGCGTAGACCGCGTCGACCGCGCCGGCGATCGAGACGAGACCGGTGTCCTTCTGGAGCGAGACCAGGTCGTTGAGAAGCGGCGGCACGACCCGGCGCACGGCCTGGGGCAGGATGACGAACCGCAGTGTCTGGCGTCCCGTGAGGCCCAGCGAGCGGGCCGCGGCGCGCTGGCTGGGGTGCACGGACTCGATGCCGGCGCGGAACACCTCGGCGACATAGGCCGAGTACGTCAGCACCAGCGCCGTACCGCCCAGGACAACGGGGTCGGTCGTCACCCCTTGCAGCCGCAGCGCCGGCACGCCGAAGACGACCATCAGCAGGCAGATGATGAGCGGCAGCCCGCGGAAGAAGTCCGTATAGGCGGTGGCGAGCGCGCGGAGCGGGAAGAACACCGGGCCGCGCAGGGTGCGGGCGACGGCGATCAGCAGGCCGAGGACGAGGACCGCCGCGCCGCAGACGAGCAGCAGCCGGAGATTGAGCAGCAGCCCCTCGAGGACCTTCGGCAGCGCCTCGCGCGCGTAGTGGGCGCTGAAGAACGTCTCGCGGGTGCGGGGCCAGCCGGGGGAGTTGACGACGAGGAGGAAGAGCGCGACGGCCGTGATCAGGGTGCTTCCGGCCGCGATGGCCGTGGCCCGGCGGGCCCGGGTCCGCTTGAACCGCTCGCGCTCGACGCGCCGCGCGGACGGCACGTAGGCATCGGCCGTGTCCGTCCTTTCCGACGCACCGGAGCTCTTCTCGGGGGTCTTGTCGAACATCCCGTGTGCCGGGTCCTCCGGCACCGTGTCCTTGACCGTCACTTGAGCACCGGGGCGTCCGCGGCCTCGGAGAGCCACTTCTTCTCCAGGCGGGCCAGCGTGCCGTCCTTGCGCAGCGAGTCGACGGCGTCACTGACGCACGCCGTGAGCGCACTGCCCTTGTCGAGGACGAGGCCGAACTGTTCGGCCTTGCCGCCCGTGGCGTCGAACTGACCGACGATCTTCGCTTCCTTCACCTCCGCGGAGGTGATGTAGAAGGCCGTGGGCAGGTCGACGATGATCGCGTCGACCTGGCCGTTCTTGAGCGCGGTCTTGGCGAAGTCGTTCTTCTGGAAGACGGCGGGCGACTGGGTGGGCTTGATGATGTCGTTGAGGACGTCGAGGCTGGTGCTGCCCACCTGGGCGCCGAGCTTGGCGCGCTTGAGGTCGGCGACGGACGTGGCCTTCGCCGCGGGGGAGTCCTTGAGCGCGATGACGGCCTGGCGCACGTCGTAGTAGCCCGGGGAGAAGTCCACGGCCCGGCGGCGCTCGTCGCTGATGGAGATCTGATTGAGGTCGAAGTCGAACTTCTTCTCTCCCGGCGCGAAGGAGTTCTGGAAGGGTACGGTCTGCCAGATCACATCGGAGGGGCCGTAGCCGAGCCGCTCGGCGACGGCGTACGCGACGGCCGACTCGAAGCCCTTGCCGGACGAGGGGGCGTCGTCCTGGAACCAGGGGGCGTACGCGGGCTTGTCCGTGCCCACCGTCAGCTTTCCGGCGGTCTCCGTGGCCTGCTTCCCCTTCCCGCACGAACCTCTGGCGGGCGCGGCGCCGGACGCCGTGCCGGGGGACTTCGCGGGGTCGGAGTCGTCCTGAGGGGCACAGCCGGAGACCGCCGCGCACAGGAGGGCGGCGGTGGCGGCCAGGAGCGCGCGGCTGCGGGCGTAACGGTGCTGGTTGGCGACGGGCATGGCGGGAGACTGGCAGCGCGCGAGGTGATCTGTCCAGGTCATGCCACGAACGGTCCGAATAGCGGAAGACTGTTGCCGATTCATGAACGCTCATGAACGCGGCGGCGCCGGGGTGGACGTACCGGAGAACGGCTGGACCATGGCCGAAAAGACACCCGCACGGTCACGGTGACCGGTGTGCCGGAGGTGACAGGATCCCGTTTATGGGGCATGCCGGGCGAGGGGTGGCAGGAAAAACAGCGGCCCGACCGGGGGGTCCGCAGGATAATTTATCGCCACTCCCCTTGAGGCGAAGAACCTGACACAGATACGGTGTCTTAACACCAGGTTCTCCTGAGGAGGGGTAGCCATGACGGAAATCCTTGCGCCGATAGCGGCAGAGGCCAACATTTTGTCCGCGGAGCGTGTGGTGGGCCACCCGGCCTGGGCCACGCTCAAGGACGCCGTAGAGACAATTCGGCCTTGGCAGTCCGCGGACGGTTCCATCGACCTCACGGCCGAGGGCGCACCGCCGGGCGAGAGCGTCCGGGCCGAGGTCGACCGCGTGATCGCGGCCATCGGGGAGCTCTCCCCGCTCGTGCCCCACGACGCCGAGTACCACCTCGCTCTCGCCGCTGACCTGCGCCGCTGGGCCGACACGGGCTTCGGCGTGCCGGACTTCCTCGACTCCCTGCTGGCCTTCCAGCCCGCCGCGCACCGCGCCGACGGCCTCCAGCACCTCGTGGTCTTCCCCATGTACACGCAGAACGGCAACCCCGACCGCAACCTCGAGGCCGTCGTCCTGCGCGTCGTATGGCCGGAGTGGCTCTCCGAGCTGGAGCGCACCCGCTACGACAACCCGCTCTTCCTCGGCATCACCTTCGAGGACTTCACCTCGGGCTACGACACCAACTCCGCGGTCCTCTTCCCGGAGACCATCGCCGTCCGCGAGGCCCCCGAGCGCTTCACCTGGGGCGGGATCTTCTGTGACCGCGAGGCGGCCCGCTTCCGCGCCGTCACCGAGGCGGCCGTCGCCACCCTCGGCCTGGAGCTGCCCGCCGACATCGAGGCCATGGTCGGCGACCAGCACCGCTGCGAGGAGGCCTTCGTCCTGTGGGACATGGTCCACGACCGCACCCACAGCCACGGTGACCTGCCCTTCGACCCCTTCATGATCAAGCAGCGGCAGCCGTTCTGGATGTACGGGCTGGAGGAGCTGCGCTGTGACCTCACCGCCTTCAAGGAGGCCGTGAAGCTCGAGGCCGACGGCTACTCCCAGGGCCGCGACGTGCAGTACGCCGTGCTCTTCGACCGGATGTTCCGCTTCCCCCTCTCCGGTGACCGGGTGCGCAACTACGACGGCCTCGGCGGGCAGCTCCTCTTCGCCTACCTTCACAAGCACGACGTCGTACGCTGGACGGACAACACCCTCCACATCGACTGGCAGCGTGCCCCGCAGGTCACCAACCAGCTGTGCGCCGAGATCGAGAAGCTCTACCGCGACGGCATCGACCGTCCCAAGCTCGTCCACTGGTTCGCCGCCTACGACCTGGTCTCCACCTACCTCTCCCCGCACCCCGGCTCCGTGTGGGCCAAGGGCCCCGACGCCCTGGACCTCACCCAGCCGCCCCGCAAGCTCGTGGACGACGTGCTTCCCGACGAGTTCCCGCTCAGCATGTTCTATGAGGCCCTTGCCAAGAAGCTGCGCGGCGTGATCGCCTCGACCAAGGGGATCACCGCGCCGCGCGAGCAGGTGGCCGCGTGAGCAAGCTCGAGAGTGAGGCGACGACCATGAGCACTCCGACGAACGGCAATGGCCGGCTGGACGGGGCCGTCGTGGCGGTGGCGGGAGCCGCCGGCCCGGCGGGCCGTGCCGCCCTGCTGCGCCTGGCCGAGGCCGGGGCGACCGTCGTCGCCTCCGACGCGGACGCCGCCCGCCTCGCCGAGGCAGTCGACGCCGCCCGTTACGCCCACGGCGGCGCCACCGTCACCGGCGACACCGTGGATCTGCTCGACCTCGAGGCGACCCGCGCCTGGGCGGACCGCACCGAGAAGGAGTTCGGCCGCATCGACGGCCTCGTCCACCTGGTGGGCGGCTGGCGCGGCTCCGCGAGCTTCGCCGAGACCGACATCGCCGACTGGGACCTCCTGGAGAAGCTGCTCATCCGCACGGTGCAGCACACCTCCCTGGCCTTCGAGGCCCCGCTGGCACGCAGCGGCAACGGCCGGTACCTCCTCATCAGCGCCGCGGGCGCCAGCCGGCCCACCGCGGGCAACGCCGCCTACTCCGCCTCCAAGGCCGCCGCCGAGGCCTGGACGCTCGCCCTCGGTGACGCCTTCCGCAAGGCGGGGGGCGAGGAGGGCCCGGCGGCCGCGGCTGCCATCCTGGTGGTCAAGGCGCTGGTGCACGACGCCATGCGCGCCGAGCGTCCCAACGCGAAGTTCGCGGGCTTCACGGACGTCACCGACCTGGCCGAGGCCATCGTCGACGTCTGGTCCAAGCCCGCCCAGGAAGTGAACGGAACCCGTCTGTGGCTGACTCCGCAATCGTGACCCCGGTGACCGACGCCGTCCGTCGGCACGACACCGAGCTGCGCGGCTTCGCCAGCGACAACTACGCGGGCGCGCACCCGGAGATCCTCGCGGCGCTCGCCTTGGCCAACGGCGGTCATCAGGTCTCCTACGGAGAGGACGTCTACACCGCCCATCTCCAGGACGTGATGCGTGCCCACTTCGGGCCCACCGCCGAGGCCTTCCCGGTCTTCAACGGCACGGGAGCCAACGTCCTCGCCCTCCAGGCGGCGACCGAGCGGTGGGGCGCGGTGATCTGTGCCGAGAGCGCTCACCTCCACGTCGACGAGTGCGGCGCGCCCGAGCGCGTGGGCGGACTCAAGTTGCTCACCGTGCCGACCGAACACGGCAAGCTCACGCCTGAGCTGATCGACCGTGAGGCGTTCGGCTGGGACGACGAGCACCGGGCCCAGCCCCAGCTCGTCGCCATCACCCAGACCACCGAGCTGGGCACCTGCTACACCCCCGAGGAGATCCGGGAGATCTGCGACCACGCCCACGAGCGCGGCATGAAGGTCTTCCTGGACGGCTCGCGCATAGCCAACGCGGCGGCCACGCTCGGCCTTCCGCTGCGGGCCTTCACCACCGACGCCGGAGTGGACCTGCTCTCCTTCGGCGGCACCAAGAACGGGCTGGTGTTCGGCGAGTGCGTCGTCGTCCTCAACCCGGACGCGGTACGGGCGATGAAGCACCTGCGCAAGATGTCGATGCAGCTGGCCTCCAAGATGCGCTTCGTCTCGGCCCAGTTCGAGGCCCTGCTCACGGGCGACCTCTGGCTGCGCAGCGCCTCGCACGCCAACGCCATGGCCACGCGCCTGGCCGACGGCGTACGGGCCGTGGAGGGCGTCGAGCTCCTCTACCCGGTGCAGGCCAACGGCGTCTTCGCCCGGCTGCCGCACGACGTGGCCGTGCGCCTGCAGAAGCGCTACCGCTTCTACTTCTGGGACGAGCCGGCCGGCGTCGTCCGCTGGATGTGCTCCTTCGACACCACCGAGGCCGACGTGGACGCCTTCGTCGCGGCGGTCGCGGAGGAGATGGCCAAGTAGCGGCGCGCCTCCCGCACGCATGACCCATGCATGATCAAGGCCCCCGGCCGTCGCGCAGACGGCCGGGGGCCTTGTGCCTCCCGGCGTGGGTGAGCCGCCCTGGGTGTGTCCGGCGATTGACCGCCGTTACAGGCCCTAGCCTCGCCGGTCCAGCGCCGCGGCCTCCGCCGGCGTGGGAGCCGTGCCACCGAGGTGGGACGGTATCCACCAGGTGTCGTCCGGCCCCTTGGGGCGCACGGGATAGGCGCGCTGGGCCGCCTCCAGCAGGTCCTGGACCCGGGCCCGGACGCGCTCGGTGACGGTGTCCGCGTGCTCGGCGGGGTCGGCGGCGATCGGCTCGCCCACCCGCATCGTGATCGGGATGTGATGACGGCCCAGATCGCGCTTGTGACCCTTGGTCCACAGGCGCTGCGTACCCCACAGGGCCATCGGCAGCACCGGAACGCCGGCCTCCTGGGCCAGCCGGGCCGCCCCCGACTTGAAGTTCTTCAGCGTGAACGACTGGGAGATCGTCGCCTCCGGGAAGACCCCGATGATCTCGCCCGAACGCAGCGCCTTGAGGGCGTGCTTGTAGGCGTCCATGCCCGCCGCGCGGTCCACGGGGATGTGCTTCATCGCCCGCATCAGCGGGCCCGACACCTTGTGCCGGAAGACGGACTCCTTGGCCATGAAGCGCACCAGGCGCTTGGCCGGGCGGGCGGCCAGCCCGCAGAAGACGAAGTCGAGGTATCCGATGTGGTTGCTCACCAGGACCGCCCCACCGCGCTGCGGAATGTGTTCGCTGCCTTGGATGTCGAAGCGCAGATCGAGCGCCTTGAACATGGTGCGGGCGGCGCCGATCACCGGCGGGTAGACGAGTTCTGCCATATCGGGGAATCCTTCTGGGCCTGGGGAGGGGTGTCCCGGCTGAAGTTACGCGGCCGTAGGTTCTCGGCTTCCGGCAGATCGTGCCTGAATGCCCGGCCTGTCGGCCAGCGAGGACGCCCCGCAGAACGGGAGATTCTCATCACGTCTGCCGGAATCCGGTACAGCCGAAGGTACACCGGGGATCCGGCGCGGACCCTGCCCGTGCCGAACCCCGGCCGACCGGGCCACCGGGGCCGCCCGCCGGACCCGTCGCCCGGGCGGGAAATTTCTTCGGGCCCTACGGTGCTGCACACGGGAGATCGGACACAGGTCCGGACGGTGACCGGACGGCGACGACGGAGGGGCGCGGGTGGGCGGGCGGGCAACGGAGGGCGAGGGGGAGCGGCTGAGCGCCGCCGACATCGGCGCGGAGCTGGGGGAGCGGGCCACACTCGTGCAGTTCACGAGCGCCTTCTGCCAGCCGTGCCGGGCGACCCGGCGCACCCTCGCCGAGGTCGCGGCCATGGTCGACGGGGTGGCGCACGTCGAGATCGACGCGGAGGCGCGGCTCGCACTCGTGCGCGCCCTGCGGATCACCGGTACGCCGACCGTCTTCGTCCTCGACGCGGACGGCCGCGTCGTGCGCCGCGCCGCCGGTCAGCCGCGCAAGGCCGATGTCATCGCGGCCCTCGGCGAAGCCGTCTGACCCGTGATCCGCCTCCCATCTCCCCGGCGGCACTTGACGCTCCGTGCCCCGAATCGTCACTGTGACGCTATGTGGCCTGGAACCCGCCTCCACGGACGCGCGCACGAGGATCTCCCGCAGACCTCGGGCGCGCGCTGTCCGAGCCCGTGAGCAGCCCCGACCGCACGCTCCCGGCTCGAACCTCCAGCAGAAGGACCACTTGATGACGGCCTCGTCCCAACTGGGCACCGCCCACCTCGCGACCCCCGAACTGCTGCGCTCCGTCTTCCGGCGGCACGCGGCCGGCGTCGCTGTGATCACCGCGCCCGGCCCGCGCCCGGTCGGCTTCACCGCCACCTCCCTCACCTCCGTGGCCGCCGAACCCCCGGTGATCTCCTTCGGGATCGGCACCGGCTCCTCCAGCTGGCCCGTCGTCGCCGAGGCCGAGCACGTCGGGGTGCACATACTCGGCGAGCACCAGCGCGAGCTGGCCGGCACCTTCGCCCGCAGCGGCGCCGACCGGTTCGCCCCGCCCACCCAGTGGCGCACCGGCCCCGAGGGAGTGCCGCTGCTCGACGGCGTACTGGCGTGGCTGGTCTGCCGGGTGGTGGCCCGGGTGCCGGCCGGCGATCACCGGATCGTGCTCGCCGAGGCGGTCGTCGGCGACCCCGCCGGGGCGGGCCGCCCGCTGCTGTACCACCAGGGACGCTTCAACGGTCTGCGGGACTGAGACGTCCCGTATTTCCCGCGTTGGACAGATCACAGTTCGGCGGCCTTGCGCTCGGGGAACGCACTCGATGTACTGGCGAGTAACATTCTGGTGGGAGCGGAGCCCGATCCAGCCGGAATCCGCCCCACAAGGCGCCTATGCTGCCTGCACAAGGCAGCTACGAAGAGACGATGCAGTAGGAGAGCCGGCGTGAGCTTGAGGATCGTTGTCTGTGTGAAGTACGTGCCCGACGCCACCGGCGACCGGCACTTCGCCGAGGACCTGACTGTCGACCGCGACGACGTGGACGGCCTGCTCTCGGAGCTCGACGAGTACGCGGTCGAGCAGGCGCTGCAGATCGCCGACGAGGCGGACGACGCCGAGATCACCGTGCTGACCGTGGGCCCCGAGGACGCCAAGGACGCGCTGCGCAAGGCGCTGTCCATGGGTGCCGACAAGGCCGTCCATGTCGAGGACGACGACCTGCACGGCACCGACGCGCTCGGCACCTCGCTGGTGCTCGCCAAGGCCATCGAGCACGTCGGCTACGACCTGGTCATCTCCGGCATGGCCTCCACCGACGGCGGCATGGGCGTTGTCCCGGCGATGCTCGCCGAGCGTCTGGGCGTCCCGCAGGTGACCCTGCTCTCCGAGGTCGCCGTCGCCGACGGCAAGGTGACCGGCCGCCGCGACGGCGACGCCGCCAGCGAGCAGCTGGAGGCCTCCCTCCCGGCCGTCGTGTCCGTGACCGACCAGTCCGGCGAGGCCCGTTACCCGTCCTTCAAGGGCATCATGGCCGCCAAGAAGAAGCCGGTGGAGTCCCTGGACCTCTCCGACCTCGGCCTGGAGGCGGACGAGGTCGGTCTCGACGGCGCCTGGACCAAGGTCGACGACGCCACGGAGCGCCCGGCCCGCACGGCCGGCACGATCGTCAAGGACGAGGGCGAGGGCGGCAAGCAGCTCGCCGAGTTCCTCGCGGGCCAGAAGTTCATCTGACCGCTTGAGGCCCGGGGGCCCCACGGCGTCGCCCGCCGACGCCACAGCCCCCGGCGCGCACGGCAGTCGAGCTTCCCCCGGTCCGTACGAACCGTCACCCGCCCCTCTTTTTCGCGCAGGAGAACACCCCATGGCTGAAGTCCTCGTTTACGTCGACCACGTGGACGGTGCCGTCCGCAAGCCCACCCTCGAGCTGCTGACCCTCGCCCGCCGCATCGGCGAGCCCGTCGCCGTGCACCTCGGTGCCGGTGCCGACGCCGCCGCGCCGGTGCTCGCCGAGTACGGCGCGGTCAAGGTCCTCACGGCCGACGCCCCCGAGTTCGCCGACTACCTCGTCGTACCGAAGGTGGACGCGCTGGCCGCGGCGTACAAGGCCGTCTCCCCGGCCGCCGTGCTCGTGCCGTCCTCCGCGGAGGGCAAGGAGATCGCGGCCCGTCTCGCGGTCCGCATCGGTTCCGGCATCATCACCGACGCCGTCGACCTGGAGGCCGGCGACGAGGGCCCGGTGGCCACGCAGTCCGTCTTCGCGGCCTCGTACTCCACCAAGTCCCGCGTCACCACGGGCACCCCGGTCATCACCGTGAAGCCCAACTCCGCCGCCCCCGAGGCCGCCCCGGCCGCGGGCACCGTCGAGCAGCTGGCCGTCTCCTTCGGCGAGCTGTCGACCGGCACCAAGGTCGTCTCCCGCACGCCGCGCGAGTCGACCGGTCGCCCCGAGCTGACCGAGGCCGCGATCGTGGTCTCCGGTGGCCGTGGCGTCAACGGCGCCGAGAACTTCCCCCTCATCGAGGCGCTGGCCGACTCGCTCGGCGCGGCCGTCGGTGCTTCGCGTGCCGCCGTCGACGCCGGCTGGTACCCGCACACCAACCAGGTCGGCCAGACCGGCAAGGCGGTCTCCCCGCAGCTGTACATCGCGGCGGGCATCTCCGGCGCGATCCAGCACCGGGCCGGCATGCAGACCTCGAAGACGATCGTCGCCATCAACAAGGACGCCGAGGCCCCGATCTTCGAGCTGGTCGACTACGGCGTGGTCGGCGACCTGTTCGAGGTCGTCCCGCAGCTGACGGACGAGGTCAAGTCCCGCAAGGGCTGACCCCTTCCGCTCCCGGTCTGCTCGCAGTCCGCTGGTGAGGTCCCCGTGCGCGCCGCGCACGGGGACCTCACGCGTGTTCCCGCCGGGGCCCGGGGGTGTTGACCATCCGCTTGGGCGCCGATAGCTTCCCGCACACGGATAGTTGATTCCGTAAAGCGGAAAGCTGACAGTCGGAGGGTGTGCAATGGGGCAGCACGAGACGGTGGCCACGACCTTCGCGGCCTCGGTGCGCGAGGCCGTCGGCGCATCGCTCGCGGACGTCGACGCGGAACTCGCGCGCCGCTACCCGGGCGATCCGGGCACCCGGCAGCCCGTCCACACCGTCTACGTCCCCGCCGACGCCTTCTCCGCCGACACCGTCCGCTCCTGGGGGGACCGGGCGCTCGCGGCCCTCGACGAACACGCGCCCGACGCCGCAGCGTTCGCCGCCGTCCTCGGGCTGCGTGACGACCTCGCGGAGGAGGTTTACGAGCGCGTTCGCGACAAACTGTCACGCGAGCCCGTCGAAGACCTGCGGGTGGACTTCGAGGACGGCTACGGCCCGCGCCCCGACGCCGAGGAGGACGCCGCCGCCGCCCGCGCGGCGCGGCTCCTGGCCGCAGCGCACGCGGACGGCACGGCTGCTCCCTATGCGGGCATCCGGATGAAGTGCATGGAGGCGCCCGTCCGTGAGCGGGGCATCCGCACCCTCGACATCTTCCTCACCACACTGATGGAGGCCCAGGGCCTGCCCGACGGGCTCCTCCTCACCCTTCCCAAGGTCAGCCATCCCGGGCAGGTCACCGCGATGGCCTGCCTGGCCGAGGAGTTCGAGAAGGCGCACGGCCTCGACGCGGGGCGGATCGTCTTCGAGATCCAGATCGAGACCACCCAGGCGATCCTGGGGGCCGACGGCCGCGCCACGGTCGCCCGGCTGATCGATGCCGCCCGGGGCCGTGCCACCTCCCTGCACTACGGCACCTTCGACTACAGCGCCGCCTGCCAGGTGGCCGCCGCGCACCAGGCGCCCGATCATCCGGTGGCCGACCACGCGAAGGCCGTCATGCAGGTCGCGGCGGCGGGCACGGGGGTCCGCCTGTCGGACGGTTCGACCAATGTCCTGCCCGTCGGCCCGGCCGAGCGGGTGCACGATGCCTGGCGGCTCCACCACCGCCTCGTACGCCGGTCCCTGGCCCGCGCGTACTACCAGGGCTGGGACATGCACCCCGCTCAGCTGCCGACCCGTTACGCCGCCGTCTACGCCTTCTACCGCGAGGGCCTGGACCGGGCCGCCGCCCGGCTGGTCGCCTACGCCGGCCGGGCCGGTGGCGACGTGATGGACGAGCCCGCCACGGCCAGGGCGCTCAGCGGTTTTCTGCTGCGCGGCCTGGACTGCGGTGCCCTCGACACGGACGAGGTCGCCCGGCTGACGGGCATGACGCGGGCCGACCTCGACGGTCTCGCGGGGCGCGCACCGCGGAAGTGAGAGCGGGGGCGTCGGCCGCGGCGGGGGTGGATCAGTCCTCGGCGGGCGGGAGTTCGCCCGAGCCACGCACGACGAGGCGGGTCGGCAGCTCCACGCGCCGCGGTGGCTCGCAGGCCCCGTCCAGTCGTCGGAACAGCCGCTCGGCGGCAGTCCGGCCGAGGCGCACGGCGTCCTGGGCGATCACGGTGAGTGCGGGGGAGAGCAGGTCGGCCAGTTCGAGGTCGTCGAAGCCGACGAGTGCGACGGGACGGGGCCGGCCGGCTATGACGCGGACGACGGTGGCCGTCACCCGGTTGTTCCCCGCGAACAGGGCGGTGACCGGCCGGGGGCCGGCGAGCATCCGGACCGCTTCGGTCCGTACCCGCTCGGGGGTGGTGGGGCCGAGCGACACCCAGGCGTCGTCGACGGGGAGTCCGGCGGCCGTCATCGCGGCCCGGTAGCCGCGCAGCCGCTCGGTGGCGGTGTGGATGCCCGGCTGGTCGCCGAGGAAGCCGATGCGGCGGTGGCCGTGGGCGATGAGGTGGGCGACTCCGTCGCGGGCGCCGCCGAAGCTGTCCGAGAGCACCACGTCGGCGTCTATCAGCCCGGCGGGACGGTCGACGAACACGGTCGCGACGCCCGCCGCGATCTCCGGTTCGAGATACCGGTGGTCGTGGCCGGCCGGGATGATGATCAGGCCGTCGACCCTGCGGGCGCAGAGGGCGAGGGCCAGCTCGCGCTCGCGGTCCGGATCCTCGGCGCTGGAGCCGTTGATCAGCAGCGCGCCATGGGCGCGCGCGACCTCTTCGACGGCGCGGTTGAGCGGTGCGTAGAAGGGGTCGGCGAGGTCTTCCAGGACGAGGCCGATGGAGGCGGTGCGGCCCTTGCGCAGAATGCGGGCGCTGTCGTTGCGGCGGAAGCCGAGCGCGGTGATCGCGTCCTGGACCCGCCGCTCGGTGTCGGGGGTGACACCGGGCTCGCCGTTCACGACCCGCGAGACGGTCTTCAGCCCCACCCCGGCGCGGGCCGCCACGTCCTTCATGGTCGGACGGGTGCCGTAACGGGGCGGCGGGCGGCGGGCGGTGTCGGCCACGGTGGCTTGTCCTTCGTCGAGGTCCGCGGTGCGGCGGGTGACGTCGAGCATAGAGCCTGGACAACGTTGTCAACACCGGCGAGACTGACACCTTCCGCCACCCCCTGCCGCCCGTGTACCAGGAGAGACAGCCCCCATGCGCACCGCATCCGACGACCTCGTCGCCGCCCTCGACATCGGCGGCACCAAGATCGCCGGTGCGCTCGTGGACGGCCGGGGGCGGCTGCTCGTGAGCGCGCGGCGGCCGACGCCCGCGCGGGAGGACGGCGCGACGGTGATGGGCGCGGTGGCGGAGGTGCTCGGTGAGCTCCTGCGGACCGCGCACTGGCCGCGCGTCCGGGCCGTGGGCATCGGCAGCGCGGGGCCCGTCGACGCCTCCACGGGGACGGTCAGCCCGGTCAATGTGCCCGGCTGGCGCCACTTCCCGCTGGTCGCCGAGGTGGCGGGGCTGGTCGGCGACCGGCCGGTGGTCCTCGTCGGCGACGGGGTCGCGATGACCGCCGCGGAGCACTGGCAGGGCGCGGCCCGGGGGCGGGCCAACGCGCTGTGCATGGTCGTGTCCACCGGCGTCGGCGGTGGCCTGGTCCTGGGCGGTCGACTGCACACCGGCCCCACGGGCAATGCGGGTCACATCGGGCACATCAGTGTCGACTTCGACGGTGACCCGTGCCCGTGCGGTGCCCGAGGCTGCGTCGAACGCATCGCCAGTGGCCCCAACATCGCCCGCCGGGCGCTGGACGCCGGATGGCGACCGGGCCCGGACGGCGACCGCAGTGCGGCGGCCGTCGCCGCGGCCGCCGAAGCGGGCGATCCCGTCGCGCTCGCCTCCTTCGCCCGGGCGGCGCAGGCGCTGGCCGCGGGCATCGCCGCGACCGCGACGCTCGTCGAGATCGAGGTCGCCGTCATAGGCGGCGGCGTCGCGGGAGCGGGCGAGGTGCTCTTCGCCCCGCTGCGGGAACGCCTGCGCGACTACGCCATGTTGTCCTTCGCGTCCTCGGTGGAGGTGCTCCCCGCCCGGCTCGGTTCGGACGCGGGTCTCGTCGGGGCGGCAGCGGCGGCGGCCGGGCACCTGGGGCTGTGGAAGGGGGCGGCGGGGGGCCGGGCCGCCGCGGGCTCCGCCACCTAGACGAGTCATTCCGAATGCTGACGGTGTGTCCGGGAACGCAGACAGGGCGTCCAAGATCGTTGTGTGACGAACAACCTGGACGCCCTGCTG
>NZ_JBVIQR010000063.1:0-23021 GCF_055576875.1 Streptomyces sp. NPDC033229
GCAGGACCTCCTTCTCCTGCTCCAGCAGCTTGACCCGCCGACGTGCGTCCCGCAGTTCCGCGCTCTCCTGGCAGGAGGTCCCGGGCTTGGAGCCGCGGAAGGCCGGATCGGTCCGGCCGCAGGCGAAGTGGTGGGCGGGGGTGTAGGGAGTCGCGTGCAACGGGTTCACGCAGCCATCGGTCCACACCGTGGTCACCGTGACCACGCAGTTGTTCGGTATTCTTGCCCACCTCCGCAGCCGCGGTGCCGTCCTTGCGGTCTCCGAAGTCATCGATGACGATGACTCCGCCGTCATGCGGAGCCGTCTCCGGCTGTCCGCGCAGCAGTTCCAGCCGCCGGTCGTTGACCAGCTCGGCTTCCCAGGGCGACTCGGACAGGAAGAACTGTAGCCGCTGCACCGCTGGCGAACCAGCCCCGGCCACGGGCTCCGCTCCGGCCAGGCAGGTGATCGTCTTGTTCCGCTCCCGCGGCGCCAGCAGCCCGGTCAGGTACTCGCGAAACCCTCGCCGCTGGGCCAGGCTGAAGAAGAGGCCATCAAATCGGGCCGCGTAGTCCTCCAGCGGTCCCGGTGCAGGCGGACACGGACGCCGAGCAGTCATCTTCAGCCCCCCCGCAAGGCAACCGACACCTACCACCGGCCTACGACCAGCCCGACCTGCCGCCAACCCACACCACCACCGGATTTAACGAACTACCGGTAACTGAGTGTCGTCCAGCGGGGCCGGAGGCCGGGCGCGCCGCCGTCGGCTTCATGATCTACTTCCACATCGGCCAGGTGGCTCGTGTGTCTGACTGGCACGATGGGTGGTATGACGGATGAGGGAAACTCGCTGGAAGCGGCGGCCGCGGCACTCATCGCAGCGCAGAAAGCGCTGGAGGCGGCCCGCCGGAATCTGACCGTGGCGGTCACCGCTGCATACCGGTCTGGAGTGCCGGCCGCCCGGATCGCCGCGCGGACCGGGCGGAACGCTGTCGAAATCCGCAACCTCCTGGCCGCTACCGGAACGTCACGCCGCACGTGATGCCGCACGGCTCTGACCGAGCTCGTCCCTTTGCCTTGCCATGCCGTGTACCTGTGTTGGTGCGAGGTGCCAACGGGCAGCCGTTGCGCCGGTAGAGTGACAGTGTGAGTACCCGTCCCGGACCAGGATGCAGGTGACTATGCCTCAGGTGCCCTTTGATGACCGCGCGCCGGAGTGTGGTGCTGCGGTTGCCGAGACACTGTCGACGCCGGTCGGGGAACTGGTGGCCCGTAGCGGGGAGCTGAAGGGCGAGCTGGTGGAGTACGCCCAGCATGCCCGTTTCGGTCGGCAGTTGACGGCTTGCCTCCGGGCTGCGGGCGATACTGGGCCGCTGGACGACAGTGCCGCTGTCCGTGTTATCGACCACTTCCTCCTGGAGTACCGGCTGCACGATGGCGCTACAGTCGTGGAGCGGTTCGTCGCGCAGCGGCGCCCGGCTCTGGTTGGGGACGAGCGCGCGATGCTGCTGGGCTGGCGCGACGTCGTCGAGGGGCTGTTCGAGGTCCGCCAGGCCGACGACGGTTCCGGCACCGTCGTACTCCACAACCTCATCGACGACCTGCACTACCGCGTCCACTCCAACATGGGCTCCGAAGCTCTCGCCGTTCTCGGGCAGGGGATGTTCACGTACTGCCGCATCGTGCCCGTCCATCCCGCCACCACCCACTGGCTGGTCAGCGGCTACCTCACGCCCTATCCCCAGTCCTCAGCCCTCGAGGCCGCGCAGGCGGCGCTGCGGATGGCTACTGCCGACCCGGGCCTGACGCGCCGCAATCCGGAACTGCGCCAGCGTGCCTGGCAGATGCAGGCCGAAGACCGCGCCGCGTTTATCGCCCTGTTCGGCTCGGACCTCGTCATCCTGCCCCCGGCCGCAGCCCAGGAACAGCTGACCGAGCACTACCGCCGCCGCCTTGAGCACGCCACTGCGTCCGGGGCGGCCGACGGCAAACCAACCGGCCCCACCCCGGACGGCAGCGGCCTTACCGCCGAGGAGATGGGCCACCTTCCCAAGGACTGCATGGAAGCCGAGAGTGTCGGCCTCATCTACGACGAGACCGAAGGCCTCAACTACTACCCCGGCTTCGGCCGCCTGGACAGCCTGTTCGCTGACCCCGCCCTGGCCCGATACCGCACCTACATCACCCAGCTCCGCGACTACCTCAATGACGACACCATTTCCCCCCTCCCCCTCCGCCGGCTGGCCCAACGCCACCCCGACGGCACCGACCCCGTCTTCCGCGACCTCCTGCGCAACCCAGCCTTCTCCTGGGAACGCGACGGCGAGGAACTACTGCGCACCCGCAAGAAAACCTTCTACCAGCGGGAGGCAGCTCCCAGCTTCTCCGTCATCGGAGAGCGCCTCTCCGAACTCCTGCGCACCCAGACGTCAGGAGACCGGTGAAAATCCCTCCAGCAACCAGCTTGAGACCCGGCTCAAGGAAGCCAGCCGGAAGCCTGCGAGGATGGGCAACCCGCCCTTCCCTTTCCCATCGCGCAGCTGCGGCTCCAGCCTGAGACGGCCGCGTCTGCAACGAGTAATGCCGCTGCCAGACGCGTGCGCGGCATCCAGGTGACTGTCGGCAAACCGGCGCCCCCGGGCATACCCGGCGCTCACTGAGAGAGTGCGCGGGGGAAGCTCATCCTTCGCCTGGCGGCGCTGCCGGAAGTGGCGAATTGGTGGTTTTTGGTGGATGGCCGTGTTGTTTTTGTTTGTGCCTCGTTGTGGGGGATGGGTGCACGGAGTTCTGTGGGGTTGCCGGGTCCCCGTCTCGGCAACCCCACAGGCTTGGCACAAGAGTGCGGCGTGGTGACCCGTGTCCTCCCCGGGCTGCCTCTCGTGTCATATAGGCGCCCGGGTGAGCGTGAGGGGCCGAAGCAGGCTCCAAAGATCTCCGCGATCACGGAGGCGGTGATGGAAAACATGACGGAGTGGCAGGCTCGCTGGGCTGTGTATGCCCGGCTGTTTTCATCGACTGCTAGTCAGCAGGGACCGCCGAAACGCCTATAGCGGCGACGTCGGTGCCGGGCTCTGGGGCGCCGCTGCTGGTGTCGGCCGGTGTGCGGTGCACCTGCGATCGCGGCCAGTACGTTGATCCTGGAGGCCCGGAGGGCTGGTCCGATGGCTGCCATGAGGCCGATGAACGCCGCGCCCGCGATCATCGCCGAGATCGTCTCCACGGAAACCTTCAGCTGGCTCAATCCTTCGGACCTGAGGACCTGTCGCGTCACTGCGCCCCAGGCGAGGCCCAGTCCCGTGCCGAGGCTCGCACCGAGCATCGTGATGATCAGCGACTCCACGTGGATCATGCGCCGGAGCTGGCGGTGTGAGAGGCCGATCGCCCTCAGCAGCCCGATTTCCCGGGTGCGTTCCACCACCGACAGGGACAAGGTGTTAATTATGCCCAGGGTGGCTACGATGATCGTGAGTCCGAGCAGGCTGTACACCATGTACAGCACCTGGTTGACCTGACCCTGGACCAGTCTCTTGTAGTCGGCCTGGTTGTTGACACGCACCTGGGGGAAGCTGGCGACCGACTTCCGCAGCTCTGCGTAAGCCCGGTCGGACTTCGATGGGTCCGCTGCCCTTGCCAGCATCAGAGTGTCCAGCGGCATACGACCGGACGGAACTGACTTCGCGACCGTGTCGATCGCGGTATAGGCCTTCCCCTTGTACAGGCTGTTGTCGTCCGCGGTGATCGCGGCGATCCGCAGGTCGTGCGGGGGGCTGCTCCCCTCGAATGAGACCCGCACCTGGTCGCCTACCTCCAGGTGATGCGTGCTGGCGAAACCCATGTTGAAGGAGATTCCGCCGGCGAGCGCTGCGCCGAAGTCGCCCGAGAGCGCGGGGACCCGGACGTCCTGATCGTAGGAGCGGCTGACGGCGTTGACGTCTTTGCTGACGCGCTTGCCGTCCGGGGTTGTGATGACGGCTCTGAGCAGCTTCTGTTCGGAGACGTGGTGCAGGCCGGGGGCGGACCGGACGGCCTTGACGATTTCCGGGGTGAGGCTGCCGCTTTGGGAGGTGACGAGGTAGTCGGCTCCCACGGCCTGGTCGATCTGGCTGGTGGCTGAGGCAGCCATCGAGGAGGTGAGCACGGAAGAGCCGGTCACCAGGGCCAGGGCGATCATCAGTGCGGCGGCGGTGGCTCCCGTCCGGCGCGGATTGCGCAGCGCGTTCCTCTGGGCGAGCTTGCCGGGCGGCCCGAACACCGAGGACAGGGCTAGGGCGAGAACCCGGACGATGCCTGAGACCAGCAGTGGGCTGAGGACCACGAGACCGGCCAGGGTGAACGGCACGCCGAGACCGAGCAGGGTGGCACCGGTGCCGAGCACGGTGGCTTTCGCGCTTGTTGCCAGCAGCGCGCTGCCCCCGGCGGTGAGTAGTACTCCGGTGCCAGCGCGGACCCGGCTGGATGGTCCCTCGGCAGGGGTGCCGTGGTCTCGCAGCGCGGCCATCGGGGGCACCCTGCTTGCCCGGTGGGCGGGAAGCCAGGCGGCGATCACGGTAAGGGTGACGCCGACTGCGTAGGCGGCGGCCGGGATGGTCCAGCCGAAGGCCAGTCGTGTGGCGTCCAGGTGCATCCCGAGTGCGTCCATCAGCTCTATCAGGCCTATGGCCAGGCAGGGCCCGGCCGCCAGGCCCAGTGTGGAGCCGAGGACGCCAAGGATCAGTGCTTCGGTCAGTACAGAGCGGTTGACCTGCCCACGGCTGGCGCCGAGGGCTCGTAGCAAGCCGGTCTCGCGGGTGCGCTGGGCGACGAGCATGGAGTAGGTGTTGATGATGAGGAAGCTGCCGACAAGCAACGAGATGCCGGCGAATGCGAGCAGGGCGTATTTCAGGAACTTGAGGAAGCCGCCGAAGCCGGCCTTGTTCTCGGCGGCCGTCTCCGCTGCGGTGCGCACCTGGCAGGAGCAGCGGGGGATCTTGCGGGCGATCTGGTGCTTGAGGTGAGCATTGGTCCGGCTGCCGTCGCCGTAGGCCACCACGGAGGTGAAGACGCCGGTCCGGCCCAGCAGTTTCTTCTGTGCGGTGGAGGTGTCGAAGAGGACCACCGCTGCGCCGGGATTGGTGGTGGTGAAGGTGGCGATGCCGGATATGACGGTGGTGTGGGTGCCGCTGCTGGTGATGATCCGCACCAAGTCACCGGTCTTCAGTGATGCCTTCCTTGCTGTGTCGGCGTCGAGTAGCGCCTGGCGGGCTCCCTGGGGAGCCTGTCCGGAGGTGATCTTCAGCGCTGAGTTGGGTCTGTGGTACCAGTTTCCAGCGATGGCCGGGGCGCCGCTGGTGGGGCCGATCGATATGTTGGTGGCTGGGTTGACGATGGTGACATTCTGGACGGACACCTCGCCTTGTGCTGTCTTCACACCTGGCTCGGCTGAGACCTGCTGGACGAGTTTGCGCGTCACGGTCCGTGGCCGGGCACCGCTGCGTTGCGCCATGTCCGCGCGTTGCTGCTGCGGTCTGACAGTGATATCGGCCGCAGTGGACTTGAAGAGCTGATCGAATGCCGAGTCGGCGGTGTCGGTGAAGAGGAGGGTCCCGGAGACGAAGGCGGCGCTCAGCGCGATAGCGGTCAGGGAGAGCGCCATCCGGCCGCGATGAGCGGAGAGGGTTCTCAGCGAGGTTTTGAGGATCATGCCCGCGTCGTTCCTCGTCGGGCGCGCTTGGCGAGGGAACCGTGGCTTGTCGAGAGTGCTCCAGAGAAGCGGAGCATGCGCTTCAGAACGGCGCCGGTAGTGGGGGAGGTCATCTCGTCCGCGATGGAGCCGTCGGCCAGGAACAGTACCCGGTCCGCGTAGCATGCTGCGGCGGGGTCGTGGGTGACCAGCACGACGGTCTGGCCGAGCTCGTCGACCGCGCTTCTCAAGAAGGCAAGTATTTCGGCTCCGGAACGGGCGTCGAGGTTTCCGGTGGGCTCGTCACCGAAGATGATTTCCGGCCGGGAGAGCAGGGCTCTGGCGATGGCGACCCGCTGCTGCTGGCCGCCGGAGAGCTGGGTGGGGCGATGCTGCAGCCGGTCGCCCAGGCCGACGGCCTGCACTACCTGACCGAGCCACCGCTCGTCAGGCTTTCGCCCGGCCAGGTCCATGGGGAGGGTGATGTTCTCCATGGCGTTGAGTGTCGGGAGAAGGTTGTAAGCCTGGAAGATGAAGCCGATCTTGTCGCGGCGTAGTTCGGTGAGGTGTTTGTCCTTGAGACGGGTGATCTCGGTGCCGCCGATCCAGGTACGGCCGCTGGTGACCGAGTCCAGGCCGGCCAGACAGTGCATGAGGGTGGACTTGCCGGAGCCCGAGGGGCCCATGATGGCGGTGAAGCGCCCCCGGGGGATGTCAACGTCGACTGCATCGAGCGCGGTCACTCCGGTCTCTTCGGTGCCGTAGGCCTTGGTCACCTTGCGGGCGCTGGCGGCGGTGACCGTCCAGTCGCTGGTGGCCCTGTCGGCATTGTGTATGGCTGTTGGGGTCATCACATCGCCACTTCTCGGTCGTGGTCTGGGTCGAGGCCAATAGCGGTGGTGCCGAAGCCTCTGCTTCTGCGGCTCTTGTGGAGGTACCTATGCGGTGGCTTCGCGAGCCAGTCGTTCGAGATGGGAAGCGGCGGCCGGGGCACCACCGGCGGTGTGGAAGGACGTGCGGATCCGGGTGGCGGCGGCGCGGTAGTGCGGCTCGTTCAGCACAGCGTCGAGCGCCTCGCCGAGCTGCGGCGCGGCGACCCGGCCGAACCGGACCCGGACGCCTGCGCCTGCTTCGGTGACCTGGCGTGCGACGATGGGCTGGTCGTCACGGATGGGTGCCAGCACCAGGGGAACCCCATGCCACAGGGCCTCGCACACCGTGTTGTGCCCGGCGTGGCAGATGACCGCCTTTACACGTTTGAGGAGGGCGAGCTGTGGTGCACGGGGCAGGACCAGGAGATCTCTGTCATCAGCTGTGGCAGTGGCGCTACCGGTGAGACTCTCGAGGCTGCCGGGCCCGAGGGAACGGGCAGGATCGACTATGACCCCCTGCAGTTGCCTTGAGCGGCTCCGTATCGTTTCGCGGCATTCGGCGAGGAAGCGGGCTCCTGCGTCCGCGTTGACGGTCCCCAGGGTGATGAGAACGGGGAGACGGGTGTTATCAAACCAATCCCAAGGGAACAGTGGAGCGAAGGCGCGGGCGGTCAGGGAAGGGCCTACGTAACGGGTCTGCTCGTTGGCTCCAGGAAGGGGGCCGGTGAACTCCTCGGTGGTGAAGGCAAGGATCAGGTGAGGGGAGAAGCGGGGGTCGGTCCTGCTGCCCGGCGCCCCGATGCGCTCGCGCAGATCCTTCAGGAGGGTGTCGAGCCATCCCTGGACCTTGGGCATTCCAACGAGTGCGCCGGTGAACTCTGCCGAGGTGGTGGCTGACGTGGCCCAGAGCGTGCCCAGCCTCTCCGCGACCAGCGGACCGGCCAGGGCCTGTTGATCGGCTACCAGCACATCGGGCCGGAACGCCCCGACAGCGGCCTGGATACCTGGAGCCATCGCCCGTGCCAGTGGTATGAGGAACTCTTCCCACAGGAACTTGAGCGCTTGGGGACCACGGATCTGCGCCGGCCGCATGGCTTCTCCGGCCTCGAGCCGCTGACCGGCACACGGGAACACAGGGGCCCGGGTTCCGGCGAGCTCCCGGATCAGTTCTGGGTCTCCGGCCCAGGCCACTTCGTGTCCGCGGCGGATGAGTTCCGCCGCGACCCCGACTGCTGGATTGATGTGGCCGGTGAGCGGCGGCACGGTGATCAGGAATCTGCTCATGCGCCGCAGGCCTCCGTGCCGATACGGGGGGTGTTCTCGCGGATCCAGGCCAGGGCATAGCTGCGCATCAGTCTCGGCGCGTCTACCAGGACGGAGTGTTCCAGGCCCGGCAGTGTGCGGGTCTGGCAGTCGGGCAGCAGCGCTTGCAGTACGGGTGCCTGGGCCGCGAGGTCCGAGTAACTGCCGTAGCACGCGAGCACCGGGCACCGCACTGACCGGATTTGGTCAGGGGCCAGCACCTGGCTGGCGGGTATGTCCTGGGGGAGGGTAGTAGTGCGCAAGAGCCGGGCCGCGGACTTCCCCAAGCGAGTCGTGCGGGCGTCGCGGTGCGTGCTGATCCAGGCGAGCGCCTGCGCTTCGTTGTCACACAGCTCCGTGACGGTCCGCCCCAGCAGACCATGGAGCTTGCGGGCCCATTGCGCTGTTGCCGGCTCTGATTCGATCAACATGAGGCTGGCGACGCTCTCGGGCTTTTGCACGGCGTACCCGAAAGCGACCGTTCCACCGTAGGAGTTGCCGACCAGATGGAGCGGGCCGCGGACCTTGAGCTGAGTGAGCAGGGCGTCGAGGTCGTGAATGAAGGTCTCGAGGTGGTAGCCGGTGGAGGGCCGTTCACTGCGCCCGTGGCCCCGCTGGTCGTACATGATCACATCGATCCCGGCGGCGACGAGGGCCGGGGCGAGGGTGAAGTAGTAGCTTGCCAGGCTGTCGGTGAGGAGGCCGTGCACGAGGACGGCCGTGGCAGTGGGGGGACGGCCCTCGCTAGGCCGGAGCCGCTGCACATGCAGGCTCACGTCGCCGGTATGAAGCATCACCATGTCTGCTGGCTCTCCGCGGCCCGGAGGCAGTGCACGACGTGGGTGACGAGCTGGCCTACGGTGAGATGGATGATCTCCTCCAGTTCCATGTCCGCGATGAACTGGGCGAAGTTGACCCGGTGCCCGTAACTGCTTTCCAGGCTGCCGGCCAGGGTCACCAGGTCGATGCTTTCCAGCTGCAGGTCGTCGATGAACTTCGTGCCCATACCGATCTCCACCTCATCGAGGCAGTATCCGTCGAGGATCTCCTCGACCATGCGCACGATGTCGGAGAGAACCGTCTCCTCGTGGGCGTTGGCCGCACCGGCCCGCTCAATGGCGTTCACTGCACTCCTCAGTCTCGGGGGCCTGGCCCGTTGTCCAGGCAACGATGTAGTTTCTGCTCGGCAGTCCAGGAGGATTGGCGGCAGGCTCGCAGCGCACGGCGTAGCGTCGCAGGAAAGCTCCGGTCGCCGTTTCGACGACGAGCCGCTCTGGCGCTGCTTCCACCACGCAGAAGTCGCGTGGGCGTCCCTGAAGACCAGCGCCCTCGGCTTTGGCAACTGCTTCCTTGGCCGCCCAGAACCGCGTGAACCACAACGCACGAGAGCCGCCGTGCCGTGCGCACTGGGCCTCAAGGAGGGCGCGTTCCTCCTGGCTGAGGGCCACAGCCCAGGTTGCCTCGCCGCGCTCGGCGACTTCTTCGATGTCGATCCCCGGCGCGCTCTGGGCGTCGGCGCCCTGGCGTGGCCTTGCGATGGCGACCGCGGCTTCGGCCCGGTGCGCCAAGGACACGCCGAGATCGGGCAGCCTCCGGCCGTGGAGCCCAAGGACGAAGGGCCTGCCGAGCTGGTCGTTGCGCACCCGGACCTCGGCGGGAAAAACCGGGCCCGCCCCTTGCTCCCACAGCCATTGCCGGACAGCGTCCTTGGCCGCGATCCGGCCGAGCAGCCACTGTCTGCGGGCGCGCGGCGGAAGGCTTTCGTACTCGGCCCGCTCGGCGCCGCTGAGGTGGTTGCGCATGATCAGGTCACGGGAGGCGAGGTCCTGCCACCGTTCGTGGAGCAGGCACCAGCCGCCTGGCTGGAGGCGCGAAAGGGTGTTGTGCTCAGGGAAACGGTCTGCTGCCGTGGTGTCCGGGTGGCTGTGGAACCGGCGGTTGCGCCAGCCGGCGAGTTCGGCCCACACGGTGCCGTCGCGGATCAGCTGGGCGTCCGCTTCGAGTCCGGTGTCGGTGAGAGAGATGATTTTGATCAGGCATGTCACCTCGGTTCCAACAGGGGGATGGGGTCCGAAGAACCTCATGTGGCGCACCTGGGTGGGGAAGATCACGGTCCGCTCAGTGTGAGTCGCCATGATCCAGTACCCGATGAGCTGACCCACGTTGTCCAGCAGCGCGCCAGGAGCCGATGGCGTGGTGATCGTGCCGCGGACGTGGGCGTCGCCGATCGCGGTGAGCTGGGTGATGCCCTGAAACGCGGGGCCGTGGAACATCCAGCGCGCGCTGTACAACTCGGCTGCGGCAAGCCCGGGCGCCCTGTCGGCAGCGGTGTCCGTCGGCCATGGAGCGGACGGGGCCTGAGGGAAGCGTGCTGCCAGTTCCACGGTGGCGCGGGCACGCTCTCCGAAGGAGACAGCCAGCTGGCCGGTGGCCTGGGGCACTACGGTGACCGGCACGTCCACGGGCGGATCAGCAGGGACCCACTGGTCGAACCGGGCTCCGTGGACAGCCACGGTGCACCGTCCGGGTGCCCCTGCCTGCTGGGCTGCCTCGATCAGGTGGTGGACGATCGTGGTCGCGGGGACGACAGGCCAGCGGTCCGCCGGATCCGGCCAGCCTGGGCGCTGCCGGAAGAAGCAGTGGTCCTGAAGGTAGGGCATGGACTCAAGGGAGACATGCAGCAGCGTGCGCCACGAGGCGGAGGATGGCATTTCAGCCCGGGGCGCGGGGGTTGGTGCGGTTCCCATCTGGGCGGAGGACTGGTAGGCAGGAGCCCCAGGTGTGGCAGCCGCGATCACTGCCGCGGCGGCGTTCGCGGTGTCCCGCAAGAGGGCACTCAGCTCGCCGGCCGCGGGGACGAGATCAGCGACAGCGTCCAGCACCGAGAAGCCCTCGCTCATGAGAACGGGGGAAGGAGCGCCGTGCCCGGCGGGGAGCAGTGGCCCCGGTCGTGTGAGGGCGCGCCCCTCCAAGGGAACGGAGTGTGCCCCCAAAATCCGGTGCACGGATGGGCGACGGTCCCCGTCTGCAGTGGCTCTGGGGTGTGCTGTGCTGGCAGCCCGGTGCGCCTCGAGTCCTGTGCCTCCCGGGGCCGGGCGGGAGGGCGGGGCGGGAAAGGAAGAGGCTGCCAACGAGGCACCTTCCGCCCAGAGGGCGGTCGCTACTCTGCGGAGCTGAGCGAGGCCGTCGCGATGAGGAGAGTTGGCCGCGACCACCAGGTGGTCCCTGTCGTGCAGGATGTCGTCGACGAGAGAGCCGAGTTGCCCGGGGCCGACCTGGATGAAGGCGCGGAATCCCTCCGTATACATGGCGTCAACCAACGGCCGGAAACGCACGGGCTCCAGGAGGTGCCTGATGAACAGCTCCCGCACCGCAGCCTCGCCGCGCGGGAACGCCGCGGCTGTCGTCGCGGACCACACGCTGGCATGCGGCGGATGAAGCGGGAGTGCCTCGGCGGCTTGCCGGATCGGTGCCAGATAAGGAGCCAGCATCGGCGTGTGGAATCCCGACTGGAAGGGCAGGACCTTCGCCACTGTCCCCTGGGCTCGTACGGACCGCACGAATTCCTCGACACTGCCGAGGGGACCGCACACCATCGACTGGCGGGGCGCGTTGTCGTGGGAGAGGACGATCCTTTCGTCTCCAAGCTGCTGGAGGGCGGCCACTGTCCGCTCGGCACTGGTGCCAAGTACCGCGAAGGCCAGGCCCGGGACGGAGAGCGCGGACGGGTCGATGGATTTGATGAAGGCGTCGACATCCTCACCGTCGTACAGACCACCGGCGGTCATGGCGGTCCACTCGCCGATGCTGTGACCCGCTACCGCGTCCGGGACGATACCCATGCGGCGCAGGGCGGCATCGAGGAGCCTGCCGACGCTGACCACAGCAACGCCGTGCCGGCTGATGTCACCGATGACTTCACCTGCGGCGCCGATGGATTCGGGAGAGGACAACTGGAAGTGCTGGGCGACATCGTCAACGCGGGGCTGGAAGCGGCCTTCGAGCCCGGGAAAGACGAAAGCTACCTTCCCGCCTGCCTCAGGGCTCAGGAGCGGGTGGGGGACGAACCAGATGTCGCCGCGGCCTCGCCAGGCACGGCCCCCGGCGACCGCTTGTCTGGCCACGGCCAGGCGCTTGGGGGTGGGTGCGACGATGCCGAGCCGGATTCGCGCCGCGTGCGGCTGCGGCTCCCTGGGCTGGGCGGCGAGGATGGCTGAGTCATCTGCCTCGAGTTGGCGAGAGAGCTCCTCACGGGTGTCGGCGCCGAGCAGGAGTACCTGTTCGGGCTCGATGACCACGGCTCGGGAGCGCACTGCTGCCGTGGTTCCCCGGGCAATGGTGCCGGGTGCCTGTTCGAGTACCACATGAGCGTGGGTCCCGCCGAATCCGAAGGAGCTCACCGCGGCCCGGCGGACTGGCTGCTCCAGGCTTGTCTCCCAGGCCCGTGCTGTGCCGATGGTGCGGAACCGTGTGGCCGCGAGAGCGGGGTGCGGTTCGCCGCAGTGCGGCGCCGGCAACAACAACCCGTGATGGACGGCGAGGGCTGCTTTGATCAGACCCGCGATGCCCGCAGCGGACAGGGTGTGGCCGATCATTGCCTTCACCGCCCCGATCACCGGGCGGTAACTGTCCCTGCGGTCGCCGAACACCTCGGCCAGTACGGCAAGCTCGGCCGCATCCGCGGCGGGCTCCCCCGCCGCCTGAGCCTCCAGCAGCCCGATCGAGCCGGGCTCTCGTGGATCGAGGCCGGCGCTGCGCCACGCCTGCCGGACCGCGTCCGCCTGGGCGGCGGGGTGAGGAGTGAGCAGGCCGGCTGTGCGTCCGCTGCTGGTCACCGCGGTGCCGCGGATGACCGCGTAGATGCGGTCGTTGTCCCGTTCGGCGTCGGCGAGCCGTTTGAGGGCGACCATGCCGGCCCCCTCACCGAGCACCATGCCATCGGCTCTGCGGTCCAGTGGCCGGCTCCGCTGGCTCGGCGACAACACGCGCAACTGGGAGAACATGCTCCACACGGTGATGTCATGGCCAGGGTGGACGCCGCCCGCGAGCATCAGGTCACAGCGGCCTGAAGCCAGAGCCATCACCGCCTGTTCGACTGCTACGAGGGATGACGCGCAGGCCGCGTCCACAGTGAAGGCAAGCCCCCCCAGGCCGAGGTGACGAGCGATAAACGAGGCACTGACGCGGGACATCAGGCCGTCGGCCGACTCCGCCCGGCCAGACACGGGCTGTGCGGCGAGCGCCTCGCCCCCCTGACTGGGCTGGCCGGCTTCCCGGTGCGGCCAGAGACCGCCGAGTGCGGGGGCAAGTTCGTGGCCGGGGCCTGTGCGTACCCGCTGGCTGGCCCCGGCAAGGCCGGAGGGGGGGTACCCACCACGGCCCACGATCACCCCGACCCGCTGCTGGCCAGTCGGCCGGTCCTGCCGTGCGTCTGCGAGGGCGGCGGACGCAACGCTGAGCCCGAGGAGCTGGCCAGGCCCGACGGCCGTCGCCTCGCGGGGTGTGATCCCGAGCCGGGCTACCTCCACGTCGGCCAGGTGGCCGACGAATCCGCCGCGTCGGCGGGACCCGCGGCCGACGGCTGTACCGCTGGCTCCGGGAGGGTAATCGTCCACGTCACACCAGCCGTCTGGCACGTCGGTGATCGCGTCTGCCCCGTTGACGAGGTTCCGCCAGTAAGCAGCAAGGCAGTCGGCACCAGGCAACACTGTGGCCATACCCACGATGGCGACTGGGGAAGTACGGTGGTCCGTCATGTCACCAGCCTGAGGCTGTGTAGACGACCGAGGTGTGGGACGGATCGCCCCAGGCGAGCTCGCGAAGCAGGGCTCGGGGGCCCTCTTTGATGTCAATCAGCCCGATGCCGCGCCTGGCGTAATCCCGTGCGAGTTCCGCGGTGACCATACCGGTGTGATCACCGCCGGGTGCCCACGGTCCCCAGTGGACGGTCAGCGCCCGGCGCCCTGTAGCGGCCGCCCATTGCGCACCCAAGCGCTCAAGAGCGTCGTTGGCCGCGGCATAGTCGGCCTGGCCGCGGTTACCGAGTACGGCGGAGATACTGCCGAACAGCACAACGAAGCGGGGATGCTCCGGCAGGCTGCCCAGGGCGTTGAGCAAGGTCGCAGCCCCGCCCGCCTTTGTGTCGAAGACCCGCTGGAACGACTCGGGCGTCTTCTGGGCGATCAGCCGGTCGTCGATCACACCGGCGGCGTAAATGACGCCGTCCAGCCGCCCGTGAGCGGCGTGGATCTCTTTCACCGTCTGGCGCACTGCATCGGCGTCACAGACATCGACACGGTGATACCGCACAGGGCTTCCCAGCCTCCGCAGTTCCTCTAGCGTGGCCGCCACTTCACGCTGCGCGAGGATTTGGGTGGCGCAGCGGTCGATCTCGGCGGGCGAGAGCCCCGGGGTCTGCGTGGCCAGCGCAGCACGCAGCGAACTGCGGTCGCTTGCCGAAGACGTCGCAGAATCTTCAGAGCCTGAAGACAGGGGTGTACGGCCCAGCAGCTCGATGCGGCAACGAGTAGACGCGGCGAGGACGGAGGCGACGTGTGCGGTGATGCCGCGCGCACCGCCGACCAGTACGACAACCGACTCGCTGTCGAGGCCGGCTGAGGCAGCTTCCGCCGCCCTCACGTCAACGGGCTCGCCACTGGCGGTACCGAGCTCACTCAGCGGCCTTTCCACCAGGTCAAAGCCGTAGCGGCCGGACGCGTCCAGCAGTACGACCGGACGGTCGCGGGTAAGCAGTTCAGCGAGGACCATATCGGCGACGGCTTCAGGCTGGTGGGAGCATGCGAGGTCCACTTCCACTACTTTGGCGACCATCGCGGGCTCTTCTGCGGCCACGGTGCGAAAGAGCCCACGCAGCCCCGCTGCCTGGCCGCTGAGGCCGCTGCTGCCTGCTGCCGTGTCCGAGTAGCACGCGGCCACCAACCAGTACGGCACGCGAGCCAACGCCTGCCGCAGCACGGGGAAGGCTGAGGGCAGTACCGCGGTGTCGGCCCGAGCCAGCGGCGCGAAGTAGAGCACACCGTCCACGGGACCGTCCCGCTCCGTGAGCAGGTAGCTTCCGTCGAAGGTGACGACGTCGGCTCCCAGCTGCGACAGTCGGGCAGAGGCTGCTCGCGTGACACCGTCACTGCCGCCAAGCACCGCAAATCGCTGGCCGGCCAGCGCCGCGCCCAGGGCTGCAGACGGACCGGGGCGCTCCAGAGCCACGCGGCGGAGTTGGAATCGCTTGGGGGCCTCACCCGGCACAGGCGCAGCCTGTTCCTCGGCAGCAACAGCGGTTGGGGAGCCTGCCGACGGCGGGGGAGGAGCCGTTGGGGCAGCGAGCCGTGCAGTCAGCCAGTCAGCCACCCCAGCGGCGGTACGGGCCTTCGACAGCTCCTCCACTTCCCCGTCGGTGAGGCTGGCGGCGTTCAAGCCGCCGGATATACCCAGGCGGGAGGCCAGCTCACCGACGATCTCGGCACGCTTGATGGAGTCGATACTCAAATCCGCCTCAAGATCAAGGCCAGGCTCGATGATGTCCAGTGGGTAGCCTGTGCGCTCGCTGATAATCGTCATCACTGCCCGCAGCATGTCCTCCGGGGTGAGCCCCGACTCGGGCACTGGTGAGATGGGCTGCAGCTCAGCGGCAGGCTCAAACAGCGGCTCAGGCGCCAGTTGGCCGGTGGCTGGCGGGGCTGTGAGGTGGCGTAGGGCAGGAACTGAATCCAGGGTGCCTTGAGCCGCGTCTGCGCCAAGATAGGCGAGGAACACGTCGCGGTGCGCTGCGACCATGTCACGGCTAGCCTTCAGGTACTCGTGGATCAGCGCGTGCCGGTCACCGAAGTGGCCGCCTGGGGAAGTGGTCGCGGACACAGGTCTCTCCTTCACAAATCGGGCTGGTGCCAGAGCACCGGGGAGGAGTTCGCCGTCTGCGCTGCGGACACCCTGCCCGTCGACCGTCCAGCCGGTCCTAGGCGGATTGACGCGGCTCGCGTCGACGGCGTCGCGCCCGCGGAACAGCCATCCGGTCCGGACGGGCAGGCCAGCGGTGGCGAGTTGGGCGAGCGCGCTGAGGAAGCCGGGTACCCCGGCTTCGGGGCGGGGCTCGCAGGCGACCGCGTGGTGGGGGCGTTTGCCAAGGATCGAACCGACCAGTGTGGTGAGCACGGTGCCAGAGCCTGCCTCGATGAAGACCCTGGCACCAGCCTCGTACATAGCCTCGATCTGCTCGGTGAAGCGCACGGGGGCAGCGATCTGAGCCGCGAGTTCCGCGCGGATCACGCCCGGGTCGGCGGGATACCTCGCAGCCGTGCGGTTTGCCCACACAGGAATCTCGGGAGCGCGGATGAGCCGGCTCTCCAGCGCTTCGGCAAAGCGGGCCGATGCCCGGGCCACAACGGGGCTATGGAACGCGCATGCGACAGGGATGCGCTTCGCCCCGTAGCCGCAAGCACGCAGGATTTCCACCGCCGTATCGATAGCCCGGTCCGGGCCCGAGATGACGTTCTGCCGCGGCGCATTGTGATTGGCGACGACAACCTGCCCATCCAGCCCAGCCTCGCGCAACGCCCACTCGATCTCATCGCTGCCAGCCGAGACCGCAGCCATCGTCCCCCGGTCCTGCCCGACCGCGTCAGTGATCGACTTTGCCCGTTCGGCGCTCAGCTCCAACAGGGTCTGCGGAGTCATCGCACCCGCCGCGCACAGGGCGACCAGCTCTCCGTAGCTGTGCCCTGCCGTCATGTCGGGTTCTATCCCAGCCATGACGAGGAGTTCGTACGCAGCGAGGCCGACAACACCGAGAGCTGGCTGCGCGATACGGGTATCGGTGATCTTCGCTTGCTGCCTCTCCCTGGTGGCAGCGTCAAAGCCGGTGGGGGGGTAGAGGGCGTCCACATAGACCTGTCCGGATTCGAGATGGCGCTGAAGCTCAGGGAAAGCGATGAACTGCTGCGCGAACATCCCCAGACGCTGGCTGCCTTGACCGGGGAACAGAAAAGCGACCTGACCACGAAGGAAGCCCGGGCTGGTCTCCTCTATCTCCAGGGAGCCGGCCAGGTAGACGCCCGAGGCCGCATCGTGCTCACCTGCCAGCGCCTTGCGCAGTTGCCTGCCCAGGTCCTCCAGATCAGTCGCCACGACGGCTACCCAGACCCGCCCCCGGCTCGCCTCGGACCGGTGGTGCGCCGTCAGAGCCAGGTCACGGAGCCGCCATGGCTGCGCACCGGTCTCCGCCACCTCCAGAAGCGCCAGGATCTCCTCGACAGCCCGGTGAGCCGCACCCCGCTCCACGCCGCGGAAGACGAACAGCTCGCCAGGCCACTCACCCATACCGTGAGCGGGAGGAGCACTCCCGCCATGAGCGGAAAGCACCGCATGGAAGTTCGTCCCGCCGAAACCGAACGCGCTGACCCCGGCAACCCGGCCAGCTGCCGGGGCCGCCCAAGGGCGCGCCTTGTCCTGAAATACGAACGGGCTGCTCGGCGCGTGCCAAGCCGAATTCGGCTGCTCCAGATGCAATGTGGGCGGCTTCACGCCGGTATACAACGCCATCGCGCTTTTGATGAGTCCGGCGAGGCCAGCAGCGCACTTGGTGTGCCCTATCTGCGACTTGACGGACCCCACGACGCAGCTGCCTGTCTGGGACCCGGCCTCGGTGAACACGCCTGTAAGGGTGGCCAGTTCGGTACGGTCACCCACCACGGTCCCTGTACCATGAGCCTCGAGAAGGCCAACGTCGGCGGGCGAGATATGTGCGTTGCGGTAGGCACGCTCCAGGGCGGCACGCTGCCCCTCGGGGCGGGGAGCAGTCAAGCCAAGTGAGCGCCCGTCACTCGAACTGCCTATCCCCTTGACGACGCAGTAAACCCTGTCGCCATCCCGCTCGGCATCCGCCAGACGCTTCAGCACCAGGCAGGCTATCCCCTCGCCCAGGACGACGCCGTCCGCCGACCGGTCGAAAGCCCGCGACCGGCCGGTTACAGACAGTGCGCGAACAGAAGAGAAGAGCGCATAATCGTTGATACCGTTGTGCAGGTCTGCGCCACCGCACAAAACGAGGTCACTGGTGCCGCCGACCAGTTCCTTGCACGCTACGTCTACCGCAGCCAGAGAGGACGCGCAGGCCGCATCGACTGTGAAGTTGGCTCCACCGAGGTCCAGCCGGTTGGCTACCCGGCCCGAAATGACGTTCGCAAGCATGCCCGGAAAAGAATCCTCGGTCAGCTTCGGCAGCTTATCCTCCCACTCCTCGGGCAGATACCCGTAGTAGGAGCGCAGTGCTGTGCGCAGTAAGGCGGCATGGGATTGGTCGCTGCCCGCCTCCGCTCCAAAGACGACCGACGTGCGCGACCGGTCGAACCGCTGGCCCCTCTCGCCGTACCCCGCGTCATCCAGCGCACGACGCGCGGCCTCCAGGGCGAGCAACTGGACCGGTTCGATGCTGCCCAAGGAAGCTGGCGGGATACCGTAACGCAGCGGATCGAAGGGAATCCTGGGCAAGAACCCGCCCCACTTCGAGACGGACATGCCGCTCTTGGCCTCGCCGCTGTAATGGACATCAGGGTCCCACCGCTCTGCGGGAACCTCGCTGACCGCATCGACACCGCGGAGGATATTCGCCCAGTACGCAGCAAGGTCCGAGGCTCCGGGAAACATACAAGCCATGCCGATCACAGCTACATCAAGCGGAGCTGACACCTGAGGGCTGGCCGCTTCCAGAGCCGCGCTCACGCCCAGGCGCTCACGGAGCAGAGCCGCGCGTGCCGTGAAGAACTCCGCGCCGCCAGGCGCTACAGACTGGTGCAAAGCCCTGATCGTCGTGGTCTCCGAGCGCAGTACGGCAACGTCGCCGGCCATGAAGAGCCCCTCGCTGAGCTGACGTTCACCAGCTATAGGGACTAGCTCAGCGCCGTGCCGCTCGACACCCTTACTGGCGATCCGCAACCGCCCGACATTGAGCTGCTCAAGTTCCGCCCACAGCTGCCGACCGGTTATGCCGTTGTCATGCAGCTGTCGCTTGATCGTCTCAAAGCCGGTGCTGAAGGGGCTGGGCACACAACGGGTCGCATGACCGGGCGCTGTCTCGAGCAACACGGTGCTTCGCGCGGCTATCACCTGGCTTTGGAACTGGTGACCTACAGCCCCGCAGCTGACCGCTTCTTCGGTGAACAGATAGCCTGTTCCCATCAGAATGCCGACAGCGACCCCCCGCGCAGCTAACGACGCGGAAAGAGCAGCGATCATCGCAGATGAGCGTTCATCGTGGACCCCGCCGGCGAAGAGCACGTTGACTTCCGCGGACAAGTCCTCCTCGGCCCCCTCCAGGAACTCCTCGATCACCGCAATTTGAGCCTCCCACAGCGGGAAGCTGTACCGGGGGCCGATGTGACCGCCGCACTCCGATCCCTCGAACACGAACCGGCGAGCGCCGGCATCCAGGAACTGACGGAGCAGACCAGGTGACGGCACATGCAGGAAGGTCGCGATTCCGCCCTTTTCAAGAACTTCAGCCTGAGACGGCCTTCCGCCAGCGATGATCGCGTGAGAGGGCCGCAGGCGCAGGATAGCCTCGAGTTGCGCGTCCCTGACCTCTTGCGGAGCAAATCCAAGAATGCCGACCCCCCAGGACTTCCCGGCCAGTGCGGCGCTAGCTTCCTCCAGGAGCGTGTTGCTCTGATCCCGGCTCGCCAGAGAAAGCGCGATGCACGGCAGGGCCCCCTCTGCCGCAACTGCGGATGCGAACTGGACCTGGTCACTCACCCTGGTCATCGGGCCCTGGACGACAGGCAGACCCGTGCCGAGCACGCGGCTCATCAGCGAGCCGGAGCCCAGAGCCTGTGCGGGATCGCCGAAGCGAATGGTCTCAACCACAGCCGCTCGCACGGCCCGCACTGTTTGGCCAACATCGCCGTACTGGTCGGCGAATCGAGCTGCGAGGAAGCCGTCCTGGCCTACGGCCACCGTGTGAGCACTCCGAGCTCGCGCGGAAACCTGAGTACTCACCTCACCAGCATGGACCGGCTCGCCACCTGCATGCCCGTGCACCAATTCCGCTCCGCGGCGCGGCAGCGTCCGGCAGCCATTCACCACTACGGTTTCCGAACCATCCATGACCCGGATCGCTGCGGCGGTCTCCTCACGTATACCGGACTCAGCAAGCAGCGCGAGTTGCGTGTCCAGGACAACCCCGGCCGCGCCCCCCACGACCGCAGCAGCCGCTGTCCGCAGGCCGATGCCACCGCAGGCCCACACGGGAACGGCTACTCCGCCCGCGGCCAACAGCTGCTGCAGCAATATGAAGGTACTGAGCCCCCCGACGTCCCCTCCGCTCTCGCATCCACGGGCGATAAGGCCGTGTGCCCCCGCCCGGACTGCCTCGTGCGCCTCTTCCAAACTGGTGACCTCAACCAGCACGCGATGGGCCTCATCCAGCTCAGACACCTGCCAAGGGGAGCCCGGACCCAGAATGACGGTGTGAATGGCGCCGCCCAACTGCACGGGGTCCAGCTGACAGCCTGCGGTTACGCGCACGCCGAACGGAACTGACGCCCAGAGGCGGACCCGCTCCAACGCTTCACGCGCCTTCCGGTCGCCGGAGCCGAGGTCCAGTACGCCAAGCCCACCCGCGTGGCTGACGGCATTGACAAGCCTGGAATCTTGTTCACCCAACGGGGTTATTCCGATAACCAAGTCAGCTATTCCATCAGCGGCTTCCATGATTCTCCGATAGTTAGGGACTAGGGGCGTCAGAAGCTAAGGCGTAATGCGGAAATTCAATTGCGGAGCACAGCAACAAATCGGCCGGGCTAGTCGCCTGCCTGCGGGGTGCATCCGAAGCTAGCAGTGGGGAACCCCCTGGTCAACGCCATGGAATCCGTGAATCTCGGAGCCGCCTTCAATAATGCATCGATAATTCGAGCGGCTATAAAAGTGGTTGCCGTAAGGGTTGACGGTAAATCACGCGACAGCGTCCAACCTGCGGGCGGAGTGGTGGCTGCCCTAACTGCACGTTAGAGAGCGGCCCGCATAGGCGAGTTGATGCGAGAACTGAGAACGTATTCGAGGAAGCGCAGCCGATAACACTTGCGCAGAAGGGGGCAGCGGCCCCGCTCATCACACCACCGTGCCGCTGGTACACCAATGAGTGAGCGGAAAGGCGCTCCTGATCAAGTGACGGGCATCACTTCTTTGAACGCTCCCTGCATAGTCCTGTAGACGTCCTCGAATCGTGGTTCTGGATCACACTCCTAAAGCCGCTGGCGATCTTTTGCCAGTTGCTGACAGCAAAGCCTGACAGAGCTGTTGCCACGTGCAACCACCAGTTCAAGGGCTGACCCGGGGCACCTCCACGCCCGGACGTGTGTGGGTGGGGAGCTATGCGCGCTTGCCAGGGTCTCCAGACCGCCGCCAGCTCTCCTCCATGCCATGCCGAAGTAGTGCCCGTGGCTCCCCCCCTTGGTGGCGGCGGTGCCCGCCTGGCGGGCGTCGATGGAGGCGGTGGTGCCGGCGGACGGCTGCCCCTGGGATGCCTTGCCGGTGTCGGGGCGGCCGGGTGTCTCGGCCGCGTCCTGTGTCTTCGCGGCGGGTGGCGTGTCCTTGGTGATGTCCACGCCCTTGGGCGGCTTGTCGGGGCCGTGTGTGCAACGACCGTCGGCGGTCCGCAGGACGCCGACACAGCGGTCGCCCTTGGGGGCGGGACGCAAGCCCTTGTAGACCAGGCCGCGTGTGCGGTCGTCGTCGGGTATTCGGGACACCGGTTCCGGTGTCGTGTCGTGGGCGGGGGCCGGAGCCGGACCGTCGGCCACCGTCTGGGCGACGGTGGCTTGCGGCCGGGACGGCTCGTTGTCGAAGACGCCACCGAGTGCCGCCGTGCCGACGAGCGCTCCGGCTGTGACGGCGACCGCGGCGATGAGCATGCCGCGTTTTCGTCGTCGTTGCTGCACCTGTCTTCTGCGACCAGGCAAGGCCACACCTCATTTCCGTGGGGGAGTTGTGGGTGGCCGGAAGTGTGCCAGAACGAACAGGCCGACAGACAGGATTGTTTGACCGGGTGAAATGTTGAATAGTATATATGACGTTCACCAGATTACTGATGGCCCGTCATATCCCTTGAGAAGCACGGTAGTTACCTCGTGGTTTCCAATAGGTCCGTACCGATTCTATTTACTTTAGGTACGGAACTTGATGAAACTGTCATCGCGGAGTGGGGAGTCCACTGTCTGTCTCATTGCGGGACGTGCCGGTAGCATCACGAAACGATGAGTCGCCCCCAAAGTGCCCCTACGAGGCAGCCGAAGAATTCCTTATCTATGCAGCCGTTACGAAGTCTCCGTGGACCGCAGCGTGTGTACGGACGCAATACCTTGCGATTAGCCTCGATCTTTCGTGACGGTCCGCCGACGAAGTCGGTGGGCCGTTCCGCTTTCTGTGGCTCGTGGTGGGCAGGCCGAAAGCCCGAGTGTTGTCTCGGGTGGACGCCGGGTTCCACTGCTCCGGTCTGGACTGGTTCCCTCGTAGGGGCGGGAAGGTTGTTGGTCAGCCGGGGTTGGGCAGGAGTGCAAGACGTTGGAGGGCGGTGGTGACCTCATCGGTCCAGGGCCAGTGGCGGGCGAGGCGGAGGATGCGGCGCCGGCCGGTGGTGAGGAGTTGCCCGGCCGCGGAGAACAAGCGGAACCGCGGACGGCGGGGCTCCCAGAGGCGGGCCTGGCCGGTCAGGGCGAGCATGGGCATCCAGGCCAGCAGGTCGAGAGCGATCTGGACGATCTCGAGCCAGATCTTGTTCTGGGCGGTGTCGTGCAGGGGCAGGTTGCGCAGACCGGTCGCGCGGGCGGCCCGGATCCGGTCTTCGGCCCGGGCCCGCAGGCGGTGACGGAGCTCGAGCTGGGCGATTGGGCGGTCGGCGGTGTTGGTGGCAAAGCACGTGACCCGCATGCCATCCGCGTCGGTGATCCTCAACTGGGCACCGGGATGCGGCCGTTCCTTGCGAACGATCAGCCTCATGCCCTTCGGCCAGCCCTGAAGGATGTCGCCGGCGAGTTCGGCGACCCATGCTCCGTCCCGGACCTCGCCCCCGGTCTCGAGGACCGGGGTCCAGGCCGATGCCGGGATTTTCAGGACGTGCTGGTGGATGGCCCCGGTGATCACCGTGCCGACGGAGTAGGACAGCCGGCGTCCGCGCCGGGCGAGCCAGGCCACGAACTCGTGGGTG
>NZ_JBVIQR010000064.1:0-22918 GCF_055576875.1 Streptomyces sp. NPDC033229
ATGTGCCAGTACCGCCCGATTGATCGTGATCGCCACAGCCGGATCATGCCACCAGCCAGGCACGACACTCACCCCGCTATCACGCACCAGCTCGTAAGAGGAAACTACCCCGCCTCGCGGGGAGCGCTGAACGCGCCCCTTTCTCGGCCCGGGCAGCTCGGCAGCTCGCACAGGGTGGCCGCCGTGATGCCGTGATGGAGGGCTCGCACGGCTCTGTGAGGGGAGTAGCGAGGTGCCCGTCACTCCTTGCCGGCAGTGCCCCGGGGGTTACCCCTACCTGGACCGGGTGGGTGGCGGGATCGTCCCGGGCGGTCGCGTTCGGAGACGCTGGGCCCGGCATAACCGCTGGTTTCCCCTCGTTTCCGTAGGAGTTGGCTCGTGCGTGAGCAGGCATGGCAAAGGTTTCGTTCTTCCGGGCCGCAGTGGAGTGGTCGGCGCAGAGCCGTGTCGGGCGCGGCTGCGGTGGCCGTGGGCGTCATGACGATGGGTGCCCTGGCACCGCCCACGGCACTGGCCGCCGCCAGGCCGGACCCCGTCCAGCAGGGCCTGAACGCGCTGGTGAGCACCGATGGCCTCCCCGCCGCGCTGGCGAGCGTCAAGGACCGGGACGGCCACACCCGTACCTACACCGCAGGGGTCGGCGACCTGGCCACCGGCTCGAAGGTGCCCAGCGACGGTCAGGTGCGGATCGGCAGCAACACCAAGACGTTCACCGCCGTCCTCGTGCTGCAACTGGTCGGCGAAGGGAAGATCCGCCTCGACGCCCCGGTCGACAGCTATCTGCCGGGCCTCGTAGGCGGGAAGAGGATCGACGGACGCATCACCGTCCGTCATCTCCTGCAACACACCAGCGGACTTCCCAATTACGTTGCGTATCTCGGCGAGGACGTCCGGCACTACGACCCCCGCGAGCTCCTCGACGTCGCTCTCCAGCACAAGGCCAAGTTCGACCCCGGGAGGGGATGGGAATACAGCAACACCAACTACGTGCTGGCCGGTCTGATCATCGAGAAGATCACCGGCCGTCCCCTCGCCGAGGAGTTCGACCAGCGCATCATCAAACGCATCGGGCTGCGCCATACCTACTTTCCCGCCCCCGGTGACGTGACGATCCGGGAGCCCCATCCCAAGGGCTACTACCAGGACGCAGCAGGTGCGCCTCTGCGCGACGCCACGGAAATGGACCCCTCCTGGGGCTGGGCGGCAGGTCAGATGATCTCCACCAACTCCGACCTCAACCGGTTCTTCACCGCACTCCTGTCCGGCCGCCTCCTCAACCCGGCACAACTCGCACAGATGCGCACCACCGTCCCCGCTGGAGCCCCTTTCGCCCCCGGTGCCCGCTACGGACTGGGACTCGTGAGCACGCCGCTGTCGTGCGGTGGTATCTACTGGGGCCACGGCGGGAGCACAACAGGATACGAGACCCGGGGCGGCGTCAGGGGTGACTTCCGCGCAGGCAACGTCCGCGCCGCCAACGTCGCGGTGACCATCCAGCCGACCGACAAGACGACCATGAAGCGTGTTGAGAGAGTCGTGGACACGGCTCTGTGCCGGGGCCGCTGAACCGCGCCTGTCAGGGACCGGCACCGGCACCCGGGCCCGAAGCGGACGCTCTCCACCGTCGTGTAGCAGCGGGCGGCTGGTCACGCTCCGATGTCCGCCCATGCTGAGTGAGCCCCACCCCTGACCGGCCCCGGGCTGTCCGTCCTTCAGGCGCCGTTGAAGGACGACCGGGCGCTGTCGAGGGTGGCTTCCATGCGGACTACCTGGCCCTTGGTGAACATGAACATGGCTCGGTCGTCGGTGTAGTCCATGTAGTTGACGAACATGTCGCCGTCCGGGCCGTTGCTGCACGAAACCTGCGGGAAGGTCGGCGCTTGGAAGTTGGGGCCGCCGCAGTTCGGGGTGTCCGCGACGAGGTCGCTGCCATTGCAGCCGCCGTCGTCGTCGCCCCAGATGTGGAACAGGTTCAGCCAGTGCCCCACCTCGTGGGTCGCCGTGCGCCCGCCGTTGAAGGGAGCGGAGGCCGTGCCGGTCGTGCCGAAGAACCGGTGGCCGATGACCACTCCGTCCGTCTCGGCGGGTCCGCCCGGGAACTGGGCATAGCCGAGTATCTCGTTGGGGTCACCGGGGTCGAAGATGCGCGGACAGACCCACAGGTTGAGGTAGCGGTCGGCGGGCCAGGCGTCGTGACCGCCGCTCGACGTGTGCTTGACGGCGTCCGTCCGTATGTTGAATTTCGCCGCCTGGGTCTGTGTGCGAGTGATGCCGTCGGTGGGCTGTCCCTGCGGATCCTTCGTGGCGAGACGGAACTCGATACGGCTGTCGGCCACGAGCGGTTTCCAGACCGGCGGGACCTGGTCGACGTCCGGATTGAGAGCCCGGAAGTCCTGGTTCAGCACGTCGATCTGGCTGTCGACCTGGTCACTGCCGATGTTCTGTTCGGCCGTGTTGAACACCACGTGCACGACGACCGGGATGCGGGTCACGCCGACGCGTGCTGTGGACTCGTCGCCGGTCTCATAGGCGAAAGCTTTGTTCTCGATCTGGACACGGGCCTCGGCGTACGCCGGGTTCTCGGCCATCATCAGATGGTGCACCGGCATGGTGCCGCAGCCTCGGCGGGCAGGAGCAGTGGTCTCATCATTCTCGGGCATATCACACCTCCAGGTTCGGCCGCGGGTCGCGGCTGAGGCCGGGCGAGGCACTACCGTTTTCCGGTAAATGAGCCATGGTGATACGTGATACGAATGAATTAAGCCACTAAAAGGCTAGCATTTATTGCAAATCGAGGCAAAAGGTGCCCCCGGAGGGAAGGTCAGGACGATGAGTGAGCTGCCTGCCGAACTGTTCCAGCGGTGGACGCACTCCTACGAGGAGGACACCGAGGGTGTGACCGTCTACCGCCCGATCGACTACTCCTTCCCACCCGCTCGTGGCCGCAGGGGCATGGAGATCATCGCGGACGGCACCTTCATCGACCACGCCATCGGCGGTGCCGACGTACCCGATACCCTTCCCGGCCGCTGGTCGACGGCGGACGGAAGGTCACTCGTCGTCAGCTTTCCCGGGTCGGACCGCCCCGACCGCCGGCTCCAGATCCTGCAATGCGACGGCAAAGTGCTGAAGGTGCGTCTTTCCTGAGGCGGCCTCGTGATCGAGGTCCGGTCTGACCAAGCCGTTTTCGATATCGCTCCCGCTACCGGTTCAGGTGCGCGCGGGCAAGGGCTGTGAGGACGCTGCTGGTCTTGGAAGTCTGAGGCGAAAGAGACTGGAGGCCCAGGTCCAGGAGAGCCTGTTCCAGCAGGTGCTGTGCGCCGGAGGCTTCCGCGGGACGCGCCCGGAGCGACAGCTCCAGAAAACGCAGGTCTGGGCCGACGCTCCAGAATTCCGCGGTGAGCGGGTGGATCAGGTCGCGCCGGGAGGGCTTCCACTTGATGGCTTGAACCGGGCCGAGTGGCACGAGATTCTCCAAATCGTCATGGGTGACCCCGGCGCTCGACAACAGCTCCTCTTGCTCCCGGGTCAGCCGGGGCTGACCCGAGCCCCCGTCTCCGCCATCGGCGGTGGGCCGGTCGAAGTCGCCTTCCACCTTCAATGAGGCTGCCCAGACACGGTTGCGGCCGCTCCAGTCCTCCTCGACCTTGAACTCCCAGTCCTTGCCGTCACGATTCGCCCGCCAGTCGGCAGGCAGTGCGTCCGGGACGCACGGTCGCAGCTTCACGGTCAGGTCATCCGCATCGCCCTTCGCGGCCTTCCGCAGCCGGACAATGACTCCGGCCTCGGACAGGGAAAGACGGATGTCTTCGCCGTCCGCCCATGGTTTTTCCCAGAAGTAAATCGTGAGGCCCTTGCCGTCGTCGGCATCCAGCCCGAGCAGTCGGCACGCGGATTCGGCTGTCTCGTCGGACACGGAGGTCTTGACTTCGACATCGGCGTTCTTCAGCGCATCCGCCATATTCCCTTTATCGCATGGGGGTACCCGGCGCGCATCCTTACAACGGTGAGGCCGTTGTCGTAAGAGCCCGTCCGGATGATGGGCTGGAATTGCTCAACATGGTGCCGACGTCGCGACTGCCCCAGGAGCTCCTCTCGACTCGACCGAGCCGGCCTCGGCCGAAAGCCCGTTCAAGCCGGGTGGTTCGGCCGCTGGTGAACGACGCCCATCCGGCATGACGTTCCGCATATCCTCCGTGCATGGTTGATCATCGTTCGGTCGAGGTAGGAGCGGTCCGGCTGGCTTATCAGGTCTCCGGTCCGTCGGATGCTCCGCCGCTCGTCCTGTTGCACGCACTGGGCGAGAGCGCCGCCGACTGGGACGCGGTGGCGCCTGTTCTCGCCTGTCACCGAAGGGTGTTTGCCCTCGATCTTCGCGGTCATGGCCGAAGCGATTGGCCGGGGGACTACTCGCTCGCACTGATGCGGGCCGATGTGATCCGTTTCCTGGATGTGCTGGGACTTGACCAAGTCGACTTGATCGGCCACTCCATGGGTGGGGTCGTGGCCTATCTGCTGGCAGAAGACCATCCGCAGCGGGTGAGGCGGCTCGTCCTGGAGGACGTTCCGGTCCCGCGCCCCCGTGAGCGGACCACCCCGACCAGGCCGGACGGCGACCTGGCCTTCGACTGGGCGATGGTGACGGCCATCAGAAGGCAGATCGACGTGCCCGACCCCAGGTGGCTGGAGCGGCTCAGCGGCATCACCGCCGAGACACTCGTGATAGCCGGCGGCCCGAGCAGCCATGTTCCCCAGGACGGCATCGCCGAGCTGGCCCGCCGTGTCTCCGGCGGCCGAGTGGTCACTGTTCCGGTCGGACACCTGGTCCACCGCGCGGCGCCCGAGGCCTTCACGGAGGCGGTGTTGGCCTTTCTACTGGTGGAGGAGGGAGCCCACCCTGATCACCGGCACACGTGAGCACGCGACCACAGGCCCATTCCAGATGCGCGGCGAGGCCGGTCCCGGGGAACCCCGGTAGAGGGCAGCCTCGGGCAACTGCGAAACCAGATGTCTCATCGGGAAGTTCCCGTCAGGACCGTCCCTTCACCTGTGACCGGCTTGTTGCCGGAATCGTGGCTTCCGTCATGGGCCGCCATGGTCCAGCCCTGATCGACTCGGTGAATTCGTAGCGCCTCCCTCACCCCTCCTGTCGTCCTCGCCGGCCGATTAGGGGAGCGACGGCTTGACGCAGAGGTAGAGGTCCGACTCCCCGAACAGGAAGTCGTCGGCCGTCCACCGCGGACTTTTGCCCAATGGGCCGCCGCCCACGCTGATGCCTTCCGCCCCTGACGCGCGGGGGATGCCACATGCCTTCACCACGCGGCGTCGTCCCGGCAGCCCGGCAGACGGGCTGCCGGAAGGCTGTGGGCATCGCGAGCCACTCTTGCTCGGATAGCGCGGACCTGCCCGGCTTGCTGCATTCTTCGGACGATGGACCCGTCAACTCGGGTCAGGTCGCTTCGTTTCGCGTCGCGGCGACCGCAACTGTGGCATAGGGCATCGTGAAGTTGCCGCCCATCCCGTCGATGGCAGCCCCGACGCGGTCCAGCACTTCCGCAAGCTTGTCCGGGGGGAGCCGGGTGAAGGCACCTTGGGTAGGCATCTGCTCCAGCCACTCAGCGCGGGTGTAGGACCGTTCCCAGTCGAATCGCCACTGCTCCGGATCGCTGAACCCGCCCGCCTGCCGTATCCCGTCGGCGGCCCGGGTGAACTGCGTCCGGTACATGTCCAAGGCCGGTGTCGTCATCGCCGCCCGGTTGAACGGCGCGTCCGGTATCACCTGTGCGCAGGCGGCGGCGACGGCTTTCGCCACGTTGGGCGGGAGCTGGGGCACGTGCCAGAACGGTGCCAGCAGGCCACCGGGCCGTAGTATCCGGCCGGCCTTGGTGGCGCCCGCGACCGGGTCGACCCAGTGCCAGGCCGTCCCGGCGACAGCCGCGTCGAATTTCCGCCCCGCAGGCTCCCAGGCTTCAAAGGTCGCCACCTCGGCCTCGACCCCGGTCCGCCGCGCCAGTTCGGCCATCCGCGCATCGGGCTCGACCCCGAGCACCCAGCAGCCGGCTGCCTGGAACTGCCGGGCGGCGATGCCGGTTCCGCAGCCGACGTCGAGGACGTCGGGCCCGGGCATGCGGGCGACGATCCGCGCCACCAGGGCGTGCGGGTAGTGGGGTCGGGTCCGGTCGTAGCGTTCGGCGTCCGTGCCGAACGACTCGGCTGTCTCTCGGTGCCGATGGGGCTCGGGCTCGGATGGGCGTGCTTCTTCGGGCGGTAAAGTGGGCATGCGCCCACTGTGGTGGGCGTGTGCCCACTCTTCAACGGTGTACCCCTGCCAAGGAATGAGGCGATGACGATGCCGACAGGAACAGCACTTCGCGACGTGCACCGGCAACTGTTCGACGCCGCCGAACGCGTTCTGCTCCGGGACGGATCGAGCGCGCTGACCAGCCGGGCGGTCACAACGGAGGCCGGCTGTGCCAAGGGGGTCTTGCACCGGCACTTCGCCGACTTCGACGCCTTCCTCGCCGACCTCGTCCTGGACCGCATCGCCCGGATCGAGAACCAAGCCGCCGCCCTGCGCAATTCCGCCGGGACCGGAACCGTCGCCGACAACCTCACCGGCGCGCTGACGGAACTCTTCGAGCCGGTCGCTGTGGCGATCGTCGCTCTCGTCACCTCCCGGGACGGCCTGCGCGCCCGGCTGCGCCAGTCCGGGGTGGCCGGTATCCCGATCATGACGGAAGCCACGGCCATGACCGTCTCCTACCTCGTGGCCGAGCGCGAACTGGGCCGCATCGCGCCGGACTCCGACATCAATACGCTCGCTCCCACCCTGGTCGGAGCTGGACACCTGCTGTTCGCCGACCGGAATGGCACCCCGCCGGAGGCCGAAGCGGTCCGCAAGGTCGTGACCACGGTCATCCGCCCCTGATGACTGGCGCGCACGCGTATTCAACCGGACGGTCCGGCGCGAAACCCGGGGTCTTCCGGGGCGCCGCCGCCCGTCTGCAGGAGAGCCCGAGGTCGGCTGACGGAGCACCACCGGCCATTCGCGCGCTCTAGCCGGTCGGCGTACGACGCGCAAGGATGCGCTCTGGCCCCGGGATCGCCCGGAGCCGCCGTCGAGGGCCGGAGGTTACCGATCGTGCATCGAAGACTGTTACGAGGCGTGCTGCGCAGTGTGATCGCGATGCTGTTCACCTGCGCCGGAAGTGTGTTGATATCTCCCGCCGCAGACGCGGCGGTCGTGTGCGCGGGCGACAGCAACGCTCGGGGCCTCGCCTCCCGGCCCGCCCAGGGGAGCCTGGTGTCGGTGACACGGGTTGACGGCCGGGTTGAGCAGTTCCAGCAGTTCTACGACGACTCCTCGATGAGCGGTCTGCCTTTTGTCTGGCACCGGGCGCAGGACATGGTCGGCGGCCCCTACGGCGACTGGGAGCGGATCAGCGCCGTCCCCGCCGGGCCGAAGCTCTATCAGGTGACTGCGGCCGAGAACGGCATCGGCGGGCTGGAGGCGTTCATCCCCTCGTACGGCCGCTTCTGCCACACCGTGCTGCCCGTGCCCGGCGGCAGGTGGGGTCCGGCGGAGGACTTCGGCCTGCAGCCGGCTCCGTATCACGGTGGCATCGTGCTGTTCAAGGAGCGCGCCGGGCTCCTGCACGCCTTCGCCTCCAGCGGCAGCCCCTACTCGTCGATGGACGTACGCAGCCAGTACAGCTCGTCCGATGGCCACTGGGCCGATGTGCGGTGGCTGGGGAAAGTCCCCGAGGCGGATGTGGGGCTGAGCGCGCCGACATCGGTCACCCAGCTCCCCGACGGGCGCCTGCACATCGTCGCCCGCGAGTGGAACCGCGATCGCTACTGGCAGACCACCGAGCGAGATCGCTTCCTGTCCTGGGAGCCGTGGCAGATGTGCGCGGACGCCTCGTGCTCTGGAAGGCGTTGACGTAGCAAATGTTGCGGAGACCGTCGACGGGCTTCTCCTCGCGGTCGCGGGAGACGGCTCGGACATTGCCGGGATGCGGGTACGCGCCACCGAGTTGGTAGCCGAAGGCTGCGTTCGCGGTCGGCGCCCGCACATCCGTCGGGTCGCCGGCGCCGGGGCCTTTCGTGGTGCCGGTGTGGGCGGGCTTCCGGGGGCTGCCGCCCTGTTGTGATCCGGCGGTGGAGCGGGCCGAGGCAAGGGCCACGGTCAGACCACGACGGTGAGAGCGACGCGGGACGGGAGAGGGGTTACGCAGGCAGCGACGGTCGGACCGTTGGTGGTATCTGCGCGTAGCCCTGGTGGCCGACCCACCTGGGTCGGCGGATCGAACTACCCCGCGAAGGCGGGGCAGCCGGGGCGCGCTGGGCCGATGCTCGGCATCCGGGCCCCTGAGCAGGGGGAAGTTCACTGATGGGCGGGTGCGGGGGACAGGAGTGCGGGCCAGTCCTGATCGGCGGCCCAGTCGGTGAAGCTGTTCCAGCCGATGTCGGGATGGTCGCGCCGCAGGCGGGCGACGTTCACATCGAGGCCGACGGTGGTGAAGTAGTCGAACATGGCCGCCAGGTCGGCTGATCGGCTCCGGACGTAGTGCAGGGGCACCTCTTGGTGGGTGATCGGCCGGCCGATGGCCGCCGCGAGGATCTCCGTCATCTGGCCAGGGGTGCGCTCGTCGGAGGCGATGTCGATGCGGCGGCCGGCGAACTCGTCGCGGCGCTGGAGGGCCAGAGCGGCGAACGCGCCGATGTCGGCGCCGGAGATGAGGGCGAGCGGCCGGTCGGCAGGCATGGGCCAGGCGAAGGTGCCCTCGCGTAGCCCGTCGAGGATCCAGCCGTCGGCGTAATTGTCCATGAATGCCGCCGGCGCTATGACTGTCCAAGGCACGCCTGCGGTGCGCAGGTGCTGCTCGACCAGGTACTTGCTCTCATAGTGCGGGACGCCGGTGCCGCGGTCGGCGTGGGCGACGGAGGTGAGCACGATGTGCCCGAGCCGGGCGGTTGCGGCGGCGTCGATGAGGGCCTTGCCCTGACGGACCTCGGCGGTGATGTCCGTGCCGAATGGCGTGGTGACCGCGAACAGGGAGTCGGCCCCGGACAGGGCGGCGTCGAGGGAAGCACGGTCGTCGAAGTCGGCGTGGAGTACCTCGGCTCCAAGGGCTCGCAGGGTGTCGGCGGCAGACGAGTCAGGGTGGCGGGTGAGCGCGCGGACCCGGTGGCCGACGTCCAGTAGGGCGCGGGCGGTGGCTCCGCCCTGGGTTCCAGTGGCGCCGGTGACGGCGATGGTGGGCATGGTTCCTCCAAGAGGTAGAATCGCTGCGTGACGCATTAACTGCGCCACGCAGGAGACTAGCACCGCATTAGCTGCGCCGCGCAGCATTTTGGGAAGGTGATCCGGATGACAGACGCTCGCCGGGCCCGGCTCCACGAGGAGCTGTCGATCGAATCCCGCCGATACCTGGCGGCCTACGTGCTGTTCAATCAGGCCCTCGCCGATCATCTGGGAATGCACCCGACCGATGTGCAGGCGCTGAGTCTGCTGACAGCCGCACCCGGGCCGCTCACGGTCAAGCGGATCGCCGACATGACGGGCCTGACCACGGGCTCCGCCACACGGCTGGTGGACCGGCTCGAACGAGGGGGCTACGTGGTCCGCGCCCCCGATCAGCAGGACCGACGCCGCGTGCTGGTCACCCCGGTGGCTGATCGCGTCGCCCGTGTCACCGCCGTGTGGGACGACCTGGGCCAGGCCTGGCAGACGCTCCTCGACGGCCACACCGAGGATGAGCTCGAAGTGATCACCCGTCACATGCGACGGGCGCACGACCTCAGCCACGAACAGATGCGGCACCTGCGCTCCCAGCCAAAACCAGACTGAGTACGCACCGGCCGGGGCGGCTTCGGCCACACGGGGCTGGTAGACATCCCACCGGCCGGCCCAGCCCCGATGGGATGTCGGCGGTGCGAGCCCTCAGCGGGACCCGGGTGCGTTACGTCTGTGCGGCCTTCGCCTCGACGTTGCGGATCATGCGCTGCAGCACGGACAGCGCGATCACGTACTCCTCGTCCGGGATGCCCTCGTGAATCTCGGCCCGCAGTCCGTCGACGAGCTTCTTGATGCGGGCCTTTGCCTCCCGCCCGGTGTCCGTGAGGCGGAGGCGCTCGTTGGCGTCGGCGGTGAGCCAGCCGCGGGCGAGGAGGCCGTCGGCGGCGCGGCCGATCATTTCCTCGCCGTTGTCGACGAAGCCGCCCAGTCGGACACGGAGCTCGTCGCGGGTGAGACCGTCGTCGGCGCCGCTGACGTGGTTGATCACCCACCAGTGCGGCTGGGTGATGTCCAGTCGCGCCATCGCGCTCTGGATGTGCTGGAGGACCGCCTTGCTGGCCACCGTGGACCAGTACCCGATGGGTTGCGTGGCCACGGGCGTGCTGTCGGGGTTCGCGGGGGCGGTCGTCGCTGTCGTCGTCATGGTCGGGACGCTAGGAGCTCAACCGTGCTTGAGGTCAACGGCTCCGGCATGCAGGTGACGCACACCACTGAGGGGGTGTCGGTTCTGGTACGGGCACGCCGCGGCGGTGCCGGGGCCTTGCCCGCCGGTACGGCAACGCCCGGCCCCCGGCCAACTGCTCGGCTCCCGCGTTGCGGAGGTACTCGGGACGAGCCGCCGCACCCGGCACCGGGCGCGGCGGCGGGATTGTCGAGAGTCTGCGGTCCTGCAAGGGTGGTTTCTCCAGTCACCGCACCTCGCCCACGTCAACGCCCCGGGGTCGGTCAGGAGACGCGCTTCAGCTGCCATGCGTTGGGGTTGAGGCTGGGGGTCGCCGAGTAGCGGCAGCTGCTGCTGTAGTACGAGCTGGTCTGGATCCAGCCCGCAGGCTGGTAAGTGGAGGCGCAGGCCTGGACCACGGTGCCGACGGGCAGCCCGGTGAGCTGCTTTATCTGCTTGATGTTCGGGCTGAAGTTCTGCGTGCCGCAGCTGCTGCTGTAGCCCCAGCTGACGTCGACGTAGCCGGTCGGGGTGAGAACGCTCGCGCAGGAGGTCGTGACGTCACCGGGAGCCGCATGGGCGGGCGCGGTGGTCAGGGCGAGCATCGCTGCGGCGCCGGCGAGGGCCATACCGGCGGTGCGAAAGCGAGTCATGGGTGATGGCTCCTTTTGGTCACGGACGGCCGGTCAGGCCGAGAAGCCATTCCTACGGGGTGGCGATCAGTTTCTGATAGCGACTTTCAAGCCTAAAGATCCGGCCGTTGCGGAGCGGTTGCCTCGACATCCATCGGCTGCGCGGCGAACTGCTGCTGCGGCGTTCGTACCGCGAGCGCCACACCACGACGACATCCGGGCGCCAGTGGGGCAGCGGATATGCGAACTGCCGACGGATGGTGGCCCGTCGGTCTTCGAGCAGCCCGGTGGAGGCGAGCGCGAACAGGCCGAGGCGATGGGCTGCGAACAGTGAGCCGCTCTCCTGTGCGGTCGGCATCGCAGTGGCACGAATCCTGCGGTGATGGGCAGAAGTGCCACTCGTGGACGGCCAGGCCGGCCCGGAAGGATGAGGGGCATGACAGACGCACCGCTCGGCCGCAGCGCCGTGTACACGATTCTGACCACCGGTTACGTCGGCTCCACCGGTCCCGGCGTCGCCGCCACCGTCTCCTACATCGCTGACGCCGGCCGCCATGTGATCTTCGACCCGGGCATGGTGGCGAGCCGGGACGACATCCTGGCCCCGCTCGCGGGGCTCGGGCTCGGCCCCGACGACATCACCGACGTGGTACTCAGCCACCACCACCCCGACAACACCATGAACGTCGGCCTCTTCGGCCGGGCCCGCATCCACGACCACAAGGTCGAGTACCACGGCGACCAGTGGACCAACCGGGACGCCGAAGGCTACGAACTCACCCCCTCACTACGCCTGATCCGCACCCCCGGACACAGCCCCGAGGACATCACCCTGCTCGCCGGCACCGACACCGGCACCGTCGCGTTCGCCGGCGACCTCTGGTGGCACGCGGACGGACCCGCCGACGACCCCGTGGCCCCCGACCGCGAGACACTACGCGCCTCCCGGACCCGCGTACTGGCCACCGCCGACCTGATCGTGCCCGGCCACGGCAGCCCCTTCAACCCCGACCACAACACACCACGATAACTACCCCGCCCACGGTGTGAGCTGCGGAATTTCGTCCATGAGAGCGCGCTCCTGCGACCTCGGAGTGCCTCCTGACGGCCTGTCACCCGGATATTCCGTACTGGTTCTGTTAGCTTGCGATCCATCACCGCCCAGCGTGCATCGCCACCCCTCCCTGTACCGGCGGGCTTGAAACCGACCGCATTCCACCCTTCGCCGAGGGTGGCGAGAGGTAGCGCCTGTCCTCCCCCTCCTCAACCGCGGAGGCGTGCAAATGCGGCACTCGCTCCCAGTCCCCTCACCGGTTCGCAGTCGAACGAAGCCGTCCGTTCCGCTGCTGCAGGACGCGGACTCTCCCGCCGTACCGGGAGTCGCCGACAGGCTTTTCATCCATTACGACCGCACCGCCACCTTCGGCCTCATCCTCGATATCGACGGAACGGCACCGAGCATCGACGCCCTGAGGGAGCAGCTCCGCCACCGCACCGGGCCCCTCGCGGCGCTGCATCTGTTGCCGCACCGTGCTTCCTCGGGCTGGCGACGCGTCGGCCGGCCTCTGGATCTGACCGTGCACGTCGTGGAAGGACCCGACGATCGTTCCGGACGCGCACGCGACGAGTTGACCAACGAGCTGATCCGCAAAGACCTGCCCCGTCCACCCCACCCGCCCTGGGACATGTGGCTGCTCGCGAACCACGAACACCACTCCTACCGCATCTGCTTCCGCATGGACCACGCCCTGTGCGACGGCGTCGGCGCTGCCTATTACCTCGGGGCTCTCCTGGCCGACCAGGAACTCCCTGCTCCGCACCTGCACCGGCCTGCTCGGCCCACCCTGGCAGCTGCCTCCCACTTCGCCCGTAACTACCTCCGCCGCCCGCCGCGCGGCCGGGCGTGGCCCGACCTGTCCGCCGACTATCAGGGTGACGCCCGGATCGCGTACGTGGACGTACCGGATGACCGCCTGCTTGCCCTGGCCCGTGCATGGGGAGCGACAGTCAACGACGTGTACCTCACGGCCCTGGCCCTTGCCCTGCCCGTCTGGCACAGCCGGGAGTTCACCCAGTCCCCATTCCTCGGCCTGACGGCAGCAGTTCCCTTGTCGGTCCGGACACCCGGGAACGAAGGGGCGCCCGGCAATCACGTGGTCTCCATGGACCTCGCCCTGCCCCGCTCGCATTCCGATCCTCGGCACTGCCTTGAGGCCGTCCTGAAGCAAACCCGCCGAGCTGCCCGAACCGGGTACCGCGACACGGCCCACCTCGTGATCGAGCGCCTGCTCTCCCCATGGCTCACTCGCCCGAACCCACGCCCCCGTCACGCGCTGACTGCCACTCACCTCAAGCTTCCGACGCCCTGGACCGTTTTCGGCTCCTCCCTTACTGCAGCCGGCCTGTTCTGCATCCCGGCCGGGAAGATGCCCTGCTACGTATCACTGACCAGGACGGCTGCCATTGCCAGGCTCGGCGTGGTCCACGACCGACGCACCCCCGGAGCGACCAGGCTGCCCGAGCTGTGGAGGAATGCGCTGAGCGAACTGGAAAGCCAAAGACCATCGCCAGGCGTCTGCCCTCCTTCTCCGGCGTCGCCCTGACCCTGGCGGGGACCGCAGACCGCCCCGCCGGGATCCTCCGGATGGCGTCGAGCCCCCTCCGGAGAGCAGCCACCGGGTCGGCCTTCACGTCATCACCGGCGCCCTGAGCACCCTGCTCGTCGTCCTCCCGCCCCGGCCAGGCTCCGTTCGGGAGGTGCCTCCAGGCACTGCGGCTTGTTGGAGCCAGAACGGGCACGGTCGACCGGTGAGGGGCCAACAAGATCAGAACGCACCCGGACACCTTGCCCACCGTGACCGCCAACGGCAAGACTCGCAGCTTGACTTGGCCACGGATGTGCCTGCGAGGTGGCGGACGCGAGCCAGATCAGTTCAGCGACGGCGGGGCCCAGGCGTGGTGACGCAGGATCATATGTATGGCGACCCGGGACGGTGTCAGTCGCATCGCTGTGTTCCGCAGGGTGACGGCCAGCGGGTGGGACAGTTGCTGACCCATTTTCCCGGCCTGCCGGGCGGCCACTGCGACGGCCTGGCTCCGTGGCCGGCGCTCGGCGTCGTAGCGGGCGAGCGCGGCCTCGACGGTGGACTCGGCATCGAGGGCGGCGCCCAGAGTGACCGCGTCCTCCAGGGCCTGGCAGGCGCCCTGTCCCAGGTTGGGGGTCATCGCATGGGCCGCGTCGCCGAGCAGCGCGATCCGACCGACCACGTATGAAGGGAGAGGCGTGCGGAGTTCGTTCACGTCGTGATGCAACACCGCCTCGGGCCGGGTCGCGTCGAGCAGCGCGGGGATCGGGGCGTGCCAGGTGTGGAATCGTCGGCGCAGTTCGGTCAGCGGGTCGGCGAACCGCGTACCGGCGGGGAGGCTGAGGACGGCGTGCCACTCGGCCCTCCCGTCCAGGAGAGCGATGTGTCCGAACTCCGCGCCCCGGCCCCAGGTCAGCTCGAAGTCGGTGCGCAGATCGACCGCGTGCTCGGTGATCGCCCGCAACACCGTCGAGCCGCTGTGGACCGGGCCGGGGTGCTCTGGGAAGAGTTGGCCGCGGACTGTGCTGCCGATACCGTCGGCCGCCACTACCAGATCGGCCTCCAGGACTGTGGTGCCGTAGCCGACGTGAACCGTCTCCGGGCCGACCTGCTCGACCGTTGCCGCCTCGGAGCCGATCGCCAGTGCCCCGGCGGGCAATGCCGCGCGTAGCAGTCGGTGCAAGGTGGAACGGGGGATGCCCATGATCGGCGTGCCCACCGCCTTCTCCAGTGCCGAGCCGTCCATCCGGGCCAGCCAGCCACCCCGGGGCGTCCGGGTGCCGCCGCTGTACTGGCCTCGCGACGCGTCCCGAACCGCCCCGCCGACCCCGAGTTCGTCCAATGCCCGCAGGCCGTTGGCAGCCAATGAAATGCCTGCCCCCGCGTCCTCAAGCAGGGACGAACGCTCAAGGACCGTCACGTCCCAGCCAATGCGGTGCAGGCCGATTGCGGCGGCCAGCCCGCCGATTCCCCCTCCGACTACCACTGCCGTGTTGCCCATGGCGGAGCCTCCTTCTTCTACATTTGTAGAAACCGACTCTATCCCGAGTCTCTACGGGTGTAGAAAGGAGTCATGGCTTCGGATCGGCGCACCCTTCTTGCAGATGCAGCTCTCGACGTCCTCGCCGAGGAAGGGATGCGCGGCCTGACTCACCGTGCGGTCGACCGCAGAGCAGCCATGCCGCCCGGCACCACCTCGGCCTACTTCCGCACCCGCGCCGCTCTACTGACCGGACTCGTCGTCCGCCTGGTCCAACTCGACCAGGCGGAACTTCACACGACGGCCGACGAGCTTCCGCCCCTGCGTACCGTCGAGGAACTGGTGGACGGCATGGTGACGCTCACCCGACAGCGACTCACCGGCGAGGGCCGCCGGCGCTCGCTCGCCCGCCACGCGTGCGCCGTCGAAAGCGTGCGCGACAAAGAGTTGCGCGAGATCCTCGTGCCCCGGGAGAACGCCGGGCGCGAGGCCGTCCGGCTGTTCCTCGTCAAGCACGGCGTAACCGACGTCGAGAACCGCACTCACACTCTGCTGACCTGCATCGACGGACTGATCTTCGACCGACTGGTAAACGGTGGCGAAGTACCGCGCGAAGCCCTCGAAGGACTGGTCGCCGCTGCGCTGCGTTAGGCCCCAGGCGTCCACGGTCCCGCTCGAAGCAGCTGGCAGCCATAGCTGTCTGTGCCGCCTACGAACCTCATTCTGAAACGTTCAGAAAGTAGGGTGGGCGCGACAGCATCGTGCACCGGAACAAGGAGCAGACGTGAGCGAGCCGGCGTCCATCGCCCTGCAGCAGGAGATAGCCCGGGAACTCCAGGTCGCCGAGACCTTCGAGGCAGAGCGGGAGGTCGAGCGCCGGGTGGCCTTCCTCACCGAGCGGCTGACCTCCACCGGTCTGCGCTCCCTCGTGCTCGGCATCAGCGGCGGCGTCGACTCCACCACCACCGGCCGGCTGTGCCAGCTCGCTGTCGAGCGGGCCCGGGCCGCCGGGCACGAGGCGCGGTTCTACGCGATGCGGCTGCCTTACGGGGTCCAGGCCGACGAGCACGACGCCCAGCTCGCGCTCTCCTTCATCCGGGCCGACCACGTGCTGACCGTGGACATCAAGCCCGCGAGCGACGCCGCGCTCGAGGCCTCGCTGGCCGCCGGAGTGAGCTTCCGCGACGCCCACCACCAGGACTTCGTACACGGCAACATCAAGGCCCGCCAGCGCATGATCGCCCAGTACGCGGTGGCCGGCGCGCACGACGGCCTGGTCGTCGGCACGGACCACGCAGCCGAGGCGGTCTCCGGCTTCTTCACCAAGTTCGGCGACGGTGCCGCCGACCTGGTCCCGCTGACCGGACTGACCAAGCGCCGGGTGCGCGCCGTCGCGGACGCGCTGGGCGCGCCCGCCGAGCTGGTGTGGAAGACCCCGACGGCCGACCTGGAGACGCTCGACCCGGGCAAGACCGACGAGGACGCGCTCGGGGTCACCTACGACGACATCGACGACTTCCTGGAGGGCAAGCCGGTGGGCGAGCGGGCCTTCGAAACAATCGTCCGCCGCTACCGCCTCACCGACCACAAGCGTCAGCTGCCCGTCGCCCCCTGAGGCGGGTCCGGTAGGTGTTACGGGAGTTTCGCCGGACGAGTCGACGGTTGCCGCCGCGACTCGGCCGCTACTGAGCGGGCTGCCTGGCCGGAGTGGCCAGGCAGCACAGCCCGCTCAGTAGCGTGCAGAGAAACGATCGCTTTGTCGGGCATCACCTCGCGCGCGGCGACTGCGGGACGCGATGGCAAGCCGGCCCCCGCATGCAGGGAAGACGGTGTCGAGGAGAACCGAGGACCCGGGGGAGCGGCCTCAGGAAGGGCCGCCGGACAGGGCGAAGCCGCGGTACCCGTCCCGGGCAGCTGCGTCGCATTCCGCCCGGTACCGGTCCGCACCGCCCGTGTAGGCCAAGAACACTCGCGGTTTGCCCGGCACGTTCGCCCCCGTGTACCAGGAGGCGACATCCGGGTAGAGGGTCCGGGAGGCCAGGTCGGCGACGTGGGCGCACCAGTCCTCCTCGGCGCGCGGTGTGGCGTCGATCTCGGTGATGCCGTTCCGCCGCAGGTGGGCGATGCAGTCGGTGATCCACTCCACATGCTGCTCGATGGACACCACCGCGTTGCTGAGGACCGACGGGCTGAGGGGTCCGATGATCGTGAAGAGGTTCGGGAAACCGGCCGAGAGCAGGCCCAGATGGTTCCGAGGGCCGGCGGCCCACTTCTCCCTGAGGGTGATGCCACCCTTGCCGACGATGTCCACGGCGACCTGGGATCCGGTCAGGGCGTCGAAGCCGGTGGCGAAGACGATGACGTCGACGGCGTGTTCCCGGTCCGAGGTCCTGACACCCCTCCGTGTGATCTCCACGATCGGGGTCCTGGTGAGGTCCACGACCCTCACGTGCGGTTTGTTGTAGGTGGCGTAGTAGTCGGTGTCCAGGCAGGGTCGCTTGGTACCGAAAGGGAAGGTGCGCGGCGAGAGCGTCTCGGCCGTCTCCGGGTCGGTGACGATCGCCCGGATCTTGGACCTGATGAACTCGGCGACCGTCTCGTTGGCAGCCCGGTCGGCGAGGATGTCGGTGTACGTGCGCAGCAGACCGCTGAGCAGGCCCGAGCCCCAGCCCGCCTCATACGTGGCCGTGCGCTCCGCCTCGTCCACCTCCAGGGCCGACCGGCTCGGCAGCTCGAAGACGGTGCCTCCCCGTGACTGCCGCTGGGCGGCGCGGAACTCCGGATAACGGGCTTTGAACGCGGCGGTCTCCTCGGCGGTCAGCGGCCGGTTCAGGGCCGGCACCGCGTAGACCGGCGTGCGCTGGAAGACCGTGAGTCCGATGGCCTGCTCGGCGAGGAGCGGGATGGCCTGAACGCCGGAGCACCCGGTGCCGATCACGGCGACCCGTCTGCCGGTGAGGTCGGCGCCCTCATGTGGCCAGTCGGCGGTGTGCAGGGTCTGGCCGGCGAAGGCACCGACCCCGGCTATGTCGGGTTCTTTGACAGCCGACATGCAGCCCGTGGCCAGCACGACAAACCGCGTGGTGACCGTCTCGCCGGTATCAGTGGTGACCTGCCAGGTGTGACTGGTCCCGTCATACACCGCCCGGGTCACCCGGGTGCGTAGGACGACGTCCTTGCGCAGGTCGAAGCGGTCGGCGACGTGATGGAGGTAGCGCAGGAGCTCCGGCTGTGTCGCATACCGCTCGCTCCACTCCCACTCCTGGTCGAGTTCGGGTGAGAAGGAGTAGGAGTAGGCCGTGCTCTCGACGTCGCAGCGGGCTCCGGGGTACCGGTTCCGGTACCAGGTTCCGCCGATGTCGTCGCATGCTTCGAAGACGCGGGTACGCAGGCCCAGTTCGCGCAGTCGATGCAGCTGGTAGAGGCCGGAGAAACCGGCCCCGACGACGACGGCGTCGAGCTGCGGGGTGACGTGCGCGGACGGGGAAGGGGGCCGGGGGGCCGTGTGCATACCGTTCTCCTGACCTGACAGGTGTCTCATGCCGGGTGGTACGGGCGGACGCGCGCCGGTGCGGATGGCTTCCGGCGCGGTGCGCGACGCCGCGAACCCGTCCGGCGACGCCCGCCGGTGCGGGTGACCGGCCCCTTCGCGCGCTTCCCACAGGGGGACATCCTGGTTCACGCCCTGGCCTCCTGGGAAGACCCGGGGCACGGCCCTGCCGCGCTGCCCGCGAGGGCCCGGTCAGGCGCCGATGTAGGCCGCGAGGTGCTCGCCAGTAAGGGTGGAGCGGGCGGCGACGAGGTCGGCGGGTGTGCCCTCGAAGACGATCCGGCCGCCTTCGTGGCCGGCGCCGGGGCCGAGGTCGATGATCCAGTCGGCGTGTGCCATGACCGCCTGGTGGTGCTCGATGACGACGACCGATTTGCCGGAGTCCACGAGCCGGTCGAGAAGGCCGAGCAACTGCTCGACGTCGGCGAGGTGGAGACCGGTGGTCGGTTCGTCGAGGATGTACAGGCCGCCCTTCTCGGCCATGTGAGTGGCCAACTTGAGCCGCTGCCGCTCGCCACCGGACAGCGTGGTGAGTGGCTGGCCGAGACTGAGGTAGCCGAGCCCGACGTCGGAGAGCCGGTCGAGGATGCGGTGCGCGGCCGGTGTGCGCGCCTCGCCGGATCCGAAGAACTCCTCGGCCTCGCTCACCGACATCGCCAGCACTTCGCTGATGTCGCGGCCGCCGAGGTGGTACTCAAGAACCGCTGCCTGGTAGCGCTTCCCCTCGCACTCCTCGCAGGGGGTGGCGACACCGGCCATCATCGCGAGATCGGTGTAGATGACGCCGACGCCGTTGCAGTTGGGGCAGGCACCCTCGGAATTGGCGCTGAACAGGGCCGGTTTCACGCCGTTGGCCTTCGCGAACGCCTTACGGATCGGGTCGAGCAGTCCGGTGTACGTCGCCGGGTTGCTCCGCCGTGAACCGCGGATCGCCCCCTGGTCGACCGACACCACACCCGCGCCCGCGGGAATCGACCCGTGCACGAGCGAGCTCTTGCCGGAACCGGCGACGCCGGTGACGACGCACAGCACCCCGAGCGGGACGTCGACATCGACGTTCCGCAGGTTGTGGGAGGTGGCACCGCGGATCTCCAGCGTGCCGGTGGACTTGCGCACCGTCTCCTTCAGCGCGGCCCGGTCGTCGAAATGGCGGCCGGTGATGGTGCCGCCGGTCCGCAGCCCCTCGACGGTGCCCTCGAAGCAGACGGCGCCGCCCGCCGTACCCGCGCCGGGGCCGAGATCGACGACGTGGTCGGCGATCGCGATCGTCTCCGGTTTGTGCTCCACGACCAGCACCGTGTTGCCCTTGTCCCGCAGCCTCAGCAGCAGGCCGTTCATCCGCTGGATGTCGTGGGGGTGGAGGCCGACAGTCGGCTCGTCGAAGACGTAGGTGACATCGGTGAGCGAGGATCCGAGGTGGCGGATCATCTTGACGCGCTGCGCCTCACCGCCCGACAGCGTGCCCGACGGCCTCTCCAACGAGAGATATCCGAGGCCGATCTCCACGAACGAATCGAGAGTCTGCCCCAGCGCGGCGAGCAGCGGCGCCACCGACGGCTCCTTGAGATCGCGGACCCATTCGGCCAGGTCGCGGATCTCCATCGCGCAGGCGTCGGCGATGCTCAACTTCTTGATCTTCGACGACCGGGCCCCCTCGCTGAGCCGGGTGCCGTCGCACTCGGGGCAGACGGTGAACGTCATCGCCCGCTCCACGAAGGCGCGAATGTGCGGCTGCAGCGCGTCGATGTCCTTGGACAGGAACGACTTCTGGATCTTCGGGATCAGCCCCTCGTAGGTCAGGTTGACTCCGTCGACCTTGATCTTGGTCGGCTCCTTGTGGAGGAGGTCGTGCAGCTCCTTCTTGGTGTATTTCCGGATCGGCTTGTCCGGGTCGAAGAAGCCGCAGCCGCGGAAGATGCGGCCGTACCAGCCGTCCATGCTGTAGCCGGGGATCGTGAGCGCGTCCTCGTTGAGCGACTTGCTGTCGTCGTAGAGCTGGGTGAGGTCGATGTCGGAGACCGTGCCCCGCCCTTCGCAGCGCGTACACATACCACCGGTGCGGTTGAAGGTCGCCTTCACCGCCTTCCTCGCACCGCGCTCGACGGTGATCGCACCGCTCGCATGCACTGAGGCGGTGTTGAAGGAGTACGCGCCGGGGGGGCCGATGTGCGGCTTGCCGAGCCGGCTGAAGAGGATGCGCAGCATCGCGTTGGCGTCGGTGGCGGTGCCGACCGTGGAGCGGGGGTCGCCGCCCATCCGCTGCTGGTCGACGATGATCGCGGTCGTCAGCCCGTCGAGTACGTCGACCTCGGGGCGCGCCAGTGTCGGCATGAAGCCCTGCACGAAGGCGCTGTACGTCTCGTTGATCAGCCGCTGCGACTCCGCGGCGATCGTGTCGAAGACCAGCGAGCTCTTGCCCGAGCCGGAGACGCCGGTGAACACCGTCAGCCGGCGCTTCGGGATCTCGATGCTGACGTCCTTGAGGTTGTTCACGCGCGCGCCGTGCACACGGATCAGATCGTGGCTGTCGGCAGCGTGCGGCGCGGACGACTGTGCGTGCGTCCTCTTGACCGGGCTCATCATCTCTCCATCTGTGAGGCGGGGCCGGCCTCGCGGTCTCCGTCGGCGACGCCTGGCTCGATCTAACCAGTTTCGAACGATCCGTCTGTCGTCCTTCGTCGACGGGGTCGCGGCAACCTCTGCTGCCTACCTGAATCGGCGGTGTCGGTCGGGGGGCGCGACGTCCGTCCGGGCTGACGCCGACCGGGGTCGCGTCCGGCGCAAGAACCAAGTCAGGCATGCCGCTTCGGGGCCCGTGGCATCTCTGCGCCCCGGCCGCGCGGCCTGCCTGGCCGAGGCGTCGGACCGACACCTGGTACAAGGTGCTGTCAGGGGACGGCGCGGATGAGAACGAGGGACCCGTTCAAACGCGGTTGCTGCCGGAGGGCTCCGTAGCGTTCGTCCCAGAGTCCGCGCCACGCGGCACATCTCCCTCAGTCCTGCCTGCAGGTCGCTCCACCGGTGCCCGCTGAACGTCGTCATCGCGGCGTCGACAGTCGGCGCAAGGTGCGCGGGCTGCTGAGCCCGTATGGACCGGGACGGCTCAGCCCGTGTCACCTGTAGGGTCGTCGACTCGTACGAACCGGCGCCCGCACCGGCGTTGACTACGGTCCGCGCTTCCCCGAGCGCCTGAGCGATGGCGGTCGCGATACGCGGATCAGGCTGCCGGTAGGCGCTGTAACTCGCGCCGATCGTGCCGTAGTCCGCGTCGCCTGCGCTGCCGTCCGACACTGGTCCCCTCTGACCACGTGCGGCCTGGCGCCAAGCCACCCGGCGGCTCCAGTTCCGGGTGCCGTTGTCCGGGGTGAGCGCATGGAGTGTGCGCTGAGTGCTGGTCCCGACTTGAGTGCACGAGTCGGCTCCGGTGCCCGCAGGAGGCCCCCCGGGATCCTCCTGGCGACGTGCGCGAGCGAGTATCCCTCCTTTCCCGGCCATCAGCCGGGAAAGGAGAGACGTGGCGGCCTTTGGATTGCTCGGCCCACCATGCCGACCGATTGTCGACCGCGCTGCTCAGCGGAGCGGGACATGACCGGCGAGAAGGGGCCCCGTTCGCGGAACGGTCACGGTGACCGAAAGTCGAACGGAAGCGCTACGGATTGAAGATCACGCTGGAGAACGTCAGGCTCCGCGCCGCGTGCTGCCCCGGTCCCAGCCGCGTCGCTGCGCCCTTGCACTTCTTGCCCGAGTACACGACAAGCGCCTTCTTCGTCTCGTTGTGAGGAGCCCGGGCCTCCTGTCCCATGTCGAGGCACTTGCGGTCCGGGGGGTTCTGGACCGAGTAGACCTTTCCCTTGGGCCCCTCCCAGATGAAATGACCCCCTGCGGCAATCGCCGAGGTGGTGGCCAGTGAAGCGGAGAGCACAAGCCCCCCGAAGGTGACGACTCCGATGCGGAACAGGCGCATTGCGGCTCCTTGAGGCGACGAGAAAATGGCTGTCGATACGGACAACGACGCTCCCCGCCGAACGAAACTCAGCCGGGCGGTATGCGCTGCCCAGTCGCATCGGGCCGCCTCATGCCCAGGATCAGAAACAGGCTCCAAGCTGCGAACCGTGTGGTCGGGTAGCCGGAGACCATTGCTGATCCCCGGCCCCCTCAGAACCGGACGTGCGACTTTCACCGCATCCGGCTCAAGCAAGCCACGCGGG
>NZ_JBVIQR010000065.1:0-22913 GCF_055576875.1 Streptomyces sp. NPDC033229
CTGCCGCCCGCCAGCTTGCGAGCGCGGCGCACCAGGTCAGCGCCGAAGACGTACTCAGCGGCAGCTGGGCCGAGGGCGTCGTACGTGGTCATGACCAGCGTGGTGTCGCCCGCCACGAACTCGCCCCAGCCCGTGGCCCGCATCTCCGCCAGGTCCTGCGGGCTCAGGTCCTCGACACCGCCCAGCTCGGGCAGAGACTCACCCTGGCCGCACGGCTGGGCCTGCGGGGCGAACGCCTCAGCGACCATGCGACGGACCGCCATGCTGCGCGGGGCCTGCCAGGAGCCCTCCCACTCCTGGTGACGGGACTTCTCCGCGCGGCGGGAGTCCCGGTACGCCTGGACGGCGCGCTCCCGGCCTTCCTCGGTCGGCCACAGCGTCACCGCGCCCTTCAGCCGCCCGGCGAGGAACCCCGACGGCCGGTGGACGATGCCCGGGGCGTCGCCGCAGTCCAGGAACGCGATCACCTGGTCGGCCGTCCAGCCCGCATCCGCAACCTCCTTGAGGATCCAGGCGATCCGGGGCACCGCAGCGCGGCCCATCCACGGCGCCTGGCGGATCAGCTCCGAGGCCAGCTGGAAACGGCGCCCGACGCTGTTGAGCTTCCGGCGGCCGCGCTTGACCTTCTTCGGGGTGGGGGAATCGCTCTGCCCGCTTGCGAGCTTGCTCTCAGGGGGGAAGGAAGTAGTACCCGCAGTAGAAACACTGTGGGAACTACCCCCCATTGGGGTGCAACGGACCTCATCCGAAACAGCCGCCACAGCACCCTGGTCAGCACGCCTCCGGACACCCTTCGCCGGGGCCTTCGAGGACGACTTCGCCCGCCGCTTGCGCACCTTGCGGGCCGCCTTCTTCGCCAGCGCCGCCATCAGCTCCCGGCCGGCCTCCGCGATCCCCGTCATCCGCCGCCCGGTGCCCTCACCGGCCGTGCGCACGCCCAGCGCCACGTCGAACTCAACCGGCACCATCCGCGCGAACTCCGACGCCTGCGCGGCCGCACCGCGGACCCGGGTGCCCCGCACGACGTACGCGAGCAGACCGGCCTCCCGCAGCATCCCCAGGTGGTACTCCACCGACCGCTCCGACAGCCCGGTGCGACGCACCAGGTACTCGATCCCCGGACGACACGGGAACAGCTCCGCGAGCTCCTGGGCGACGCGCACCGTCGTCGGCCCGAACGAGCGCGGCCCGTGCGACCGGTAGCGGCGCGGCTCGTACAGCCCGGACCCGGCAACCCAGTGGACCGCCTGCATCCAGGAGTAGCCGTCGCCCGCGATCCGGCCCGCCGACGTCGACAGCCACTGGCTCACCTCCGGCACGTACAGGCCGGGCAGCGCCTCGACCGCGTCGTCTTCGATTGACGGACGCGGGGCGGGAACCATTGCGACGGCCGGTGCCGCCCCGGCGCTCACCGACCTGCCTCGTAGCCCGGCTCTGGAGGCAGAGTTCGTGAGCGGGTGACGAAGCGCGGTTGGAGGGTTCCCAAGTTGAGGGGATATTCGGGATGAATCGGACTGCGAGGCCGTGCGGCCAGAATGTATGAAAGGCCATGAACCTGCGCGAAACGGGCAATGGCGGGCTGGCGAAAGCTTGGATCGTGGTGCAAAATGACAACGCCTTCCTCGGCATGGAGGGCATGACAAAGCCCCTCGTGGTGCTTTGTGGTTCGGGGAGAACCAAAGATCGAACTGTTCGATGCGGCTGCAACCGGTCGAACAATCCCTCCGCAGGAGGCCCTGCAAGGCCGAGCGGAGATTTGATGGGCGCTGGGGCCGAGGTGACTGCAATCACCGGAGGCCGAGCGACCCGGGCGGCCAGAAGACCCGCTATGCGGGCGCCGCCCTGCGGCCTACGTCATCTCAATCCCCTCGGCAGAGGTGCGCCCGCGCTCGGAACGGCCCGGGAAAACAACGAAGGCACCCGCCGGAGCGACGGCGTTTGCGCACGTCATCGCTGCCACGGCAGGTGCCTGGGTGTGTAGTTGAACGAGGGTACGGGTACCCTGAGTCACGTCGAGACCCCTTATCGGTCGTCGGCCGCCATCCCCGGAGAGCCACCTCGCGGGGATTAAGTCTGTCGTTATTGATCTTTTCTGCGGATACTCTACCCCCGTGGCAGCCCGTCGCGTCACCCCAACGCCCACCGTGTTGCCGCTCACCGAGAGCCGCCTGACGGCCCGGCAGCACAGACCGGCTGGATACCGCATCGAAGGGCGGGAGACGAGCACGGCATGATGATCAGCATGACCGCCGACACCCCGCTGCACAGCTACGCCCCGCCCGCCCGGCGCCAGGCGTACGTGACGGCCATGCGGCAGATTGCCGCCCAGCGCCAGCCCGGCTCGGTTCGTATTTACTTCAGCGCCCCGCCTGAACTCCGTGCCCGCCCCAACTGGGGTCGGCGCCTCGACGACCTCCGCGAAGCCCTGCCGAGCGGAGTCGAGATCCTGCACTACGACACCGCCCTCGGCCTCGACGCGGACTACCCGTCGGCCTGGCCCCAGCTGGCCGCGACCCTCGACGGGCTCGTCGTCGCCGGCCTCCACCCAAAATCCCACAAGCCGCGGATCCACGAACTCGGCCCCATCGGACGCCAAGAACTCATCACGGTTGTGCCCACCGGTCGGCCCGTCCTGCTCCACAGCATCGAGCACGGCCTCGTCCCCGTCCTCGACTGCCAGCCCAAACGGTCGGGCCAGGAACCTCACCAACGGCTCCGCTTCACGATTCCCCGAGACTGGGAACCGGATTCCCCCACCCTGCAGGCCGCCCTCGAGGCACTCAGACCCGCTGCCACCGGGACCCCGCAGGACGAACGACCGGACGTGTCGCCGCACCTCTCGCATCCCTTCGCTGCACCTTCCCGATAAGCCCGCGAGGCCGAAGCCCCCGGCTGTAACGGCCACGACCTGAACAGGACTATCAGGCGTTGCCAAGGGGAGCCGACGGGGGAACCGTGAGCCTCCCTTCAGGCGGGAAGGAAGGTGGCGCCCCGTCCCGACTGACGAGAAGAGAGCAGCCCTTCGACACCCGCGAAAGGCCGTGTGCTGCTGCAGGGGCGGAGCTGACGTCAGACCCGAGCTCGCCGCTCGCCTAGCGGCGCCGTCATGCACCGCCTCGCGCAGGACGCCGTCACTCCTGCCAATCGCGCCTCTCACGAGCGCACCTGTACGAGGGCGTGGGCTCCGGAAGTCCGCCACTGTGGCGATGTTTCGTTGAGCCCCGCGAGAGTGCCCGTCTCGAGGCCGATAATGACGTCCGATTTCAGCGTGCGGAGCGCCGCGACCCGGCCCGGGAAGTAGGTGGTCACCTCAGCGAACGGGGTTGTCGGCTCCCACCAGCGGTCGCCGGTCAACCGCCGGTAGTTCAGGTCGCCCTTCAGGATCGTCACCGTGGCCGACGTGAACTCGTGCCGCAGTGCTTCCGGCATGGCGGTGAAGTCGAATGGTGCACAGAAGAACGAGTTCGCTCGGACGTGCAGCCGTCCGAGTGCGGCTGCCTCGCGCAGCCGTTCCCCCACGGCTTGGGCCTCGCCCTTGCTGAGGAGAAGCGCTCGCAGGCAGTCGGCGACGTCTGCGAGCGTGGCGTCGGAGACGTAGTACGGCGACGGTTTCACGTGCAGTATGACCTCGCGGGCTAGACCGCGCGTGAGGAGGTGGTCGATGAGGACCAGGTCTGCGACCATCTCGCTGCCGGCGTTGTCAGCGATCAGGGCGACCGTTCCGCCGGCTTCGGATCGGAGGAGGTCCCAGAGACGTGCGCTGTCGTCGGCCACGAGGCTGGAGGCCTCGGTCCCCCGGCCCGCAGTGATTTGGAAACTCAGGTCGGCGCGGTTGCCCCAGATACTGGACAGCAGCAATGCCTGTCCCAACTCATCGTCAGCCAGTCCGACGACATCGTCGAGCGCGGCGATCTCCGCCGCCACCACCTCGCCCGCGAGCTCGGCCCGCTTGAGCGGAGTGAAGGGATCGATGCCCCGCCACGGCCCCTCAAAGTAGCCGACGGCCTCCAGGAGGCGCCGGTAGAAGAAAGACTCTGCCCACAGGAACGGCACCTCCGCCCACGGGCGGCCGTAAAATTCACTGCCCCACTCCTGCCAGAGACCGGCGTCAGCGGCGGTGTCCGGAAGCGGGCGGATCACGCCATGGACACCCTCCTCCGCAAGTGCGGACAGTGCCCGGTGCTGCTCAGGGCCGAAAGGCCAGGCCGCGACGAGCCTTTCAACAAGCGCCGGATGCCGCTTGGCGAACACGTCGCTGGCAAAGGGCGACTCCTCTGAAATGATCACTGGAGCCTGCTGGGTCATGAGCGTCTATCCCTCTCGGAGCAGGGTCAGGTTGAGGTCAAGGTCAACCACGCCGGCGGCGCTGCCGACGAGGATGCGGCCCTGAACCGGGTCGTAGGCCGCGCTCGACGCACTCAGACCCGCTGGCACCGGGACCCCGCAGGATGAACGACCGGACGTGTCGCCGCACGCCCGCGAGGCCGAAGGCTCGGCTGTGACAACCACGATCTGAACAGGCTTTTCAGGCGTTGCCAAGGGGATCAGACGGAGTGCTCGTGCGCCTCCCGGCAGCCGGGAAGGAAGGTGGCGCCCCGTCCCGGCTGACGAGAAGCGAGCAGCCGCTCGACGCACGCGATAGACCGCGCGCTGCTGTCGGGGAGGAGCTGTCATGACGCCCGAGCTCGCCGCTCGGCTAGGGTCGCCGTCATGCCCCGCCTCGCGCTCTTCGACCTGGACAACACCCTCGTCGACCGGCGAGCGGCCTTCGTTGTGTCCGTCTCCGGGATGTGCGAGGCGGCTGGCTATGGGCCGGAGATCGAGGGCTGGATGGTTCACGAACTGGCTGACCGGGCAGGCCTTCAGGACTTCGCTCGGCTCCGTGAGGCCTTTGCGCTGGAAGAGCCTGCTGCCCAGCTCTGGCAGACCTACATGGACCGGATGGCAGCCGCCGTCACCTGCCGCCCCGCTGTCCTCGAGGGCCTGGCCCAACTCCGATCCGAAGGCTGGACGATCGGCGTCGCCATCAACGGCGCCCCTGACATCCAGCGAGCCAAGCTCACGGCGGCAGGCATCAGCGCGCTGGTTCACGGGGTCGCGGTCTCGGGCGATATCGAGGCACGCAAACCAGACATACGCCTCTTCGAGCTCACAGCCGCCCGCTGCGGCACGAGCCTCTCCGAAGGCGGCTGGATGACTGGCGATCAGCCAGTCGGCGACATCGAAGGAGGACGCCAGGCTGGCTTGTCCACCATCTGGCTCCGTCGCCAGCAGTGGCCGGACGACCTTGCTCCGCCCGATCACACCGTCGATGACGTCAGCGACGCCATCACCTTCCTGCTCACCGAGACGGAGTAGCACCGTGCACCAGCCCACCATCGGCATCCTCCACCCTGGCAGTATGGGCGCCGCAATAGCCGCCTGCGCCGCGAACAACGCAGCCGCGGTCCTGTGGTGTGCGGAAGGCCGCAGCCCGGCGAGTACTGCACGAGCCGAGCAGTTCGGCCTGACGGCGGTGCCTACATTGCAGGAGCTGCTGGACCGGAGCGACATGGCCATCAGCCTCTGCCCGCCGGCCGCCGCCGAGGACCTGGCCCGCAACGTCGCTGCCCGCCGATTCAACGGCGTGTACGTGGAGGCGAACGCGATCAACCCTGAGCGGTCCGTACGGATTGCCGGGTTGCTCGGACCAGCCGCGACCGTCGTAGACGGTGGCGTCGTCGGCTCTCCGCCGGTGCGCGGCAAGACGTCAACGCTGTACTTGTCCGGCCCGCCCGCCGCGACCGCATGGGTCGAGGAGGCCTTTGCGGACACCGCGGTCCGGACGAAGGTTCTGGGTACCGAGATCGGGCAGGCGTCCGCCCTGAAACTGGCATACGCCTCGTTCCAGAAGACCTCGCGCGTGCTGGTGGCGCTCGCGATCGGGGTGGCGCGCGAGCACGGTGTCGACCAGGAGCTCGTCGAGGTCGCCTCGCGGCGCACCGACTCGTATCTCTCCGAACCCGAGTACATCGCCAAGGCCTCGGCGCGCGCCTGGCGGTGGGGACCGGAGCTGGAGGAAGCCGCCGACATGTTGACGGCCGCAGGCCTCCCGCCGGAGATGTTGCGCGCGGCCGCGTCGACGTTGGCACGGTGGGACGACGCCAAGGACGACGGCGAATTGACGCTCACCGACGCCCTTAAGCGGCTCACCCAGCCGTAGCTCTTAGTCATGCCGTCGCATTCCCCGCCCGCTGGACCAGCAACTGGTCGATGAGCCGGGCCGACTCCGCCGGCGACGTCACCGTCGTGTCCACTGTCAGATCCCACCCTGTGTCCGGGTGGGCATCCAGGTCCTTGCGGGTGGCCTCCCAGGCCGCAAGACGCGCCACAGTGTCGCTGTCCCCCCGAGCCCCGGACCTCTGCTCGGTCACCTCCCGCGGGCACCACAGCAGCACCACCGCCCAATCAGCCAGATAGCCATCGACCACGGCGCGGATGCCATCGATCTGACCGAGGTGCACCACCGGCACCCCGGCCGCGAACGCTGCGTCGACGCCGGGCCGGTCGATCACGTAGGTATTGCCGTAGCGGCTGTTTGCGTAGACGACGTCGCCCACGGCCTCCAGGTTGCGCAGATGTTCGCTGGTGCCCATCCGGTAGCCGGCGCTTTTCCCTGAGCCGATCTTGAGCCGCGCAAACTGCCCGTACCGGCCGTCGAGCTTGGCGAGTGCCGCGGTGACGGTGTCCTTGCCCGCCGCCGGCGGGCCGTACAGAATCACGCCCTGCTGCGGGATCATGAGTACATCGCCCCCATCGCCTGCCGTGCTTGGTCGGCGAGCGAGACTGCGGTGCCGAGGCGGTTGTCGACGACCATGTGCGGCACCGCCGGGCGCAGCTCCAGGTCGATCGTGGCTGTGTACTCCTCCCACCGCTGCAGTTTCCAGGCGTCCCGGGCGGCGGAGCGGAAGGTGATGTACTCGCGCATCGATTCTTCGTCGCAGCAAACCCAGACGGGGAAGACGTCAACGCCAAGGGAACTGGCGCGGTTGGTCAGGCGCTGCATCCATGCCAGGTCTGTCATCTCCGCGATGAACGGCGCGGTCAGCACGGTGCTGATGCCGCATTTGATGTTGGCCATGGCCGCCTGCATCAGGCAGTCGTACTCCACTGGCCGGACACGCTCTCTGTAGAGCTCCGTGTGCCGGTCGTTCGCGTCGCCGCCCAGCGCGACCAGGAGGCGTTCCACGAGCGGGCGGGTCAGCGGGTCCTTGTCAAGCAGCGGCCACCCGGTGAGCTGCACGAAGAAGCGGGCGAGTTCGGTCTTCCCGCTACCGGCATACCCGCCGACCAGGATGAGTACTGGGCGGTGCGGGTCGCCGCCGGTGTGCCGGCGCTTCCAGGCGTCGATGATCCGCTGCTGTAGAGCGACGTGGTCAGATTCTCCGCTGCCGGGCGCGATGCGGTGGATAGCCCGTTCGACGGCCAAGACGTGAGCCCCGTTGAGCCGGTCGTCCATCGGCGTGATCTTGAAGGACGTCTCCTCCCCTGGCAGAGCAGTGCGGAACCCGAGGTCCGGCTCGGTGGCCCGGTAAAGGAGGCAGTAAGCGCGCCGGTAGTGCGGGCCGGGATAGACCTCGCCCTGCTCGTGCTGCCACAAAGTCTGAGGATTCGCCGCCGGGATCCCCCTCAGCTTGGCCTGCTCCGCAACCTGCCGAAGCCTCTCGCCAGCCTTCTCCAGGGTCAGACCATGGGCCTCACGCTGCTCACGTAACCGTTCCGGCCGCCACCCCACTCGGTGCTTCCCCACCCTCTGCCCCTCCGTCATCATCATGGGCGCGAGCCTAGGCCGCGCGCCCCAAATCCCATGTGTACGCGGATGTTGAAACCCGTGAATGGACGTGCGTACGGGCTTCGACAAGCCGCTGTGATGTTCCGTGGCCCCCACCGCGAGTGTGATTGCCCCCACGAGACGCAGCAGTCGAAGGGGCAAACTAGTGATTGGTGTTCAACAGGGCGACGGCCGACACGTCGGGGGCATCAGCTTGGGCCACTGTTCATGCGGTGACCGCGAGGCGGCTCGTGAAGCCGGCCTGGACGAGCCGCTCGTACGCGGCCTTCACGTTCGGCGGAACGGGAACGTCGGCCATGAAGCCCTGCGCCGGGTAGATCATGATCCGCTGCAGGGCTCCGATCATCATGTCGACGACGATCCGTACGTCACCGATGGAGTCGACGTACTCGGTGAGCTCCATCGGCGCCGAAGTGCACACGAATGCGACTTCGGGCCACAGCTTCAGGGCTGTGGCGTAGGCGCGGCGCTGTTCGTAGGGCTTGCACACGAGCAGTACGGAGGACACCGAGATGTCTGCGGCCTCAAGAATCGCGCGGGACTGCGTGATGTTCTGCCCGGTGTTCGTAGCCGTTGGTTCCACGAGCACGGCGTGGTCGGGGACGCCGAGGCTGAGCGCGTGTTCGCGGTAGGCGACCGCCTCGCCCTGAGGGAAGCGGTCCTTCGTCGTTGGGGAGGTGGCACCGCTGAACACGATCACCGGTACCAGGCCGTCGAGGTAAGCCTGGGCGGTGACCGTGGCGACCCCCAGGTCGTGGCTGCCAAGTCCGATGGCGACCGAGCATGGGCGCGGCGCGTGGTGCATGTGGTGGTAGTCCCAGACAGTCTGGGAGTCCGTCCACTCCTGCTCGGTGAGGGCAAGCCTATTGGCTTCGGCCCGTTCGAGGTCTGGCAGCTGGGCGGCCCATGCGGTGAACGCCGCCCGCGCGGCGGCTGGTTCGCCGCCTCCCAGGGCATTTGCGAGCTGCGACCAGGTGGCACCCTGACGCAGGCCGTCGCGGACGAGCTGCTGCTCGTGGTTATCGAGGGCGTTTCGCATGGCCGAGTTTAGGGCGAGTGCGGCAATGGCGTCGGTGGGGTCGCCAGCGCTCTGGCCGAGGGCGTCTACGCGTTGCTTGAGGCGGTCGAGGTGGCGTTCGCGCCTGTGGGCCATGAGCCCCACATCGGTCGTGGGAACGTCGCCGGGTGTGGTGATGACCGCGGTGTCGATTGCCTGCGGCCTTCCTTCACTGGGCATGGGGGTCCCTCTCGTTGTCCCGGGCGGAGTCGGGGATCTTGAAGCGGTAGCGCCAGGTGAACCGCGATGCAGCGTGGATACCGATGGCGTACTCGACCACGTAGCCGGTTTCGGTCTGCGTGGTGCGGTGCAGCTCCACGACCGGTTCACCAGGCGGGAGCTGCAGTTGCTGAGCCTCGGACGGCGTCGGCATCCGAGCCTTGATCTCTTCTTCCATCTCGTCGACTTCGAGCCCCTGTTCATACAGAACCCGGTACCCGCCTCCGCGCCCGGCTGGCCCGGGAGAGGGATCAACCAGACGTGTGCCTTCGACATCCTGGGGCCGGTAGTAGCTGGTGAGGGTATGTGTTGGCTGGCTGCCTTCCCTCACCAGCCGGGCTCGGGCGTAGACCTGGGCCCCCTTCGGCAGGCCGAGCGCCTCGGCGGCCGCCTCTGGAGCGGTGACGAGCGCGACCGTCTGTGTCTGCTCACCGCGTTCGTAGCCGCGGCCGCTTGCGACGCGATCGGCGATGAAGGCGACCTCGTCACCGTCGCGCCATTTGGCCTTGTCGTAGCGAGAGATGCCGAGCCGCTTCAAGGGCGGCCGTGTGCGGGCGTAGACGCCACCACCTTGTCGGCTGGTTACCAGCCCGGCGTTCTTCAGCCGCATGACGGCCTGGCGGATCGTCTCGCCCGTAACGCCGTACCTAGCGACCAGCTCACGGGTGGTCGGCAGTTTCTCCCCCGGCGCGATGGCACCCGTCTCGATGTCGGCCCCGAGGTCGTCAGCAATGCGCTGCGCCTTGGGTCGGGAGTCGCCATCTGCGGTCGTCATGCAGGCAGAGTACACGACATCACTAGTGAACTCTTGACGAGGTGGAGTCGGCCCCGTACTGTCAACGCAAGCAACTTCACTAGTGAAGTTGCGCGGGTTCGCCAGTGCACTCCTGTGCCCGAAATGCACTACCGGAGAAGCAGTAGGGGTTACCGCTTGCCCCTGTCGGGGTCCCCACGGACCCGGTTCTCCCACCCGGAACCGCCCTATGGCGGGGCCGGATGAGGGAGCCGGACCCTCGGGCCCTCTAGTACCGCCCAGCACACCGCAAAACAGCAGGAGTCAACGCCTCTTCGGAGGTGGCGGCAGTGGGGTTGAGCCCGCGCTCCCCCGGCCGACGACGCCTGTACCGAATAGCTCCACTCGATCCACCCCTGAACAGCGAAGTTGCGCTGTCTGTCCACCAGACCGCCGGGCAACCGGCTGGCCTGGTGGGCGGAGAGAGCAGCACCGCTCCCGAACAGGAGGACTCGATGCCTCAGATCCGCCCCGGCCGCGTCCGTACCAAGCGCGACAACCGCCGTAAGCCGCTGCTGCTCAGCAGCATCAAGCCCCAGGACATCAACGTCCGTGATGGGGAGGTCAAGTCCATCGTCTGCCCCGACTGCCAGACCTGGCGTCGGCTGATGGGGGAGACCAAGCTTGCGATCCGTGAACACTGCGTCAGCGACAAAGTGGCTGACGGCGCCAAGCGGGACCGCTGCCACGGCAGTAACCAGGTCGTCAAGCTCGACATCAGCCTCGAGCAGTGGAGCGAGGCGATGCTCGAGGCCGACAGTACGGCCATCGGCCGCCGCTCTGCCCGCCAGCACTACAAGCCGCTTCCGGCCCCGGCCGCGGCGGTCACCAAGATGAACCCGGCGCCGGTGAGCGCGGCCAGCGCGCTCGACGCCTACCGCGAGCACCTCAAGAAGTGCAGGAAGAACGGCGTGGTCGGCCGCTGCGGCGGTAGCCACCGCTGTGCCGACGGAGCGCGGCTCGCCGGGTTGTACGAGCGGCTGCTGCGCACGCAGCCGCGTCGCGACCGCGCCCGCCAGGAACTCGCCGCCGTGCAGGTCCGGCTGGAGCGCCGGTACGTTGCTGCGATCGCGAAATACGCTGCGGCCGAGTGGGCCAAGCAGGGACCGGCGACGAGCGACGCGAAGAAGGACACGGCCAAGCGCGGCGGTACGACGGTCGAAGAGGCCAACAACACCTGCCGGATCCACCCAGCCGACACGGTGTCCGAATTCCGCGGCCTTGAGGTACCGCTCACGACGCTGCGGATCACTGCCTGATGCGCACACCACGACGAACGACCACGGCCGCTGCCGCCCCGGCGAATTCGGGGCGGCCGGGGCCGTGGCTGCTCGTACGGCAGTCAGGTGAACGCAGCAGCCCCGGGGACCGTAATTCCCCGGGGCTGATCTCACGCACTGGACCCAATGGGAGGCCCAGATGACCGTCAGCATGACACAACGCATCCCCGCAGCCGCGACCGACGACCCGCTGTTCCTCGAAGGCCTGCGCCGGGTCGTCGATGCTCAGATCGGACCGCGCCGCGCGGGGGCGATCTACCAGAACGTGGACGGGGCGTTCGAGGTTCTCGCCCTGGTCCGAGACCCGGAGCAGGCCCGCGCACTACTCCGACGCCGCGGCGCCCAGTGGGCCGTGATCGTTCGGGACGTGCTCCGTCCGGACAGCCAGCCCGTCGCGGTCGGCTCTGTGTGGACGACGTCGGACCACCTGGTCCGCGAGGCCGACACTCAGGCATCGGCCGGGCAGGTCTGCAGGGACTGCGACGGGAAGCGCGGTCGGATGGTCGACACCAGCAGTGACGGCGTGACCCGCCAGACCTGGAAGTCCTGCACCACATGTGACGGCACCGGACAGGCACGGTGATCGCTGTGGATTGGCGCCATAACGCGGTCTGCCGCGAAGAGGACCCCGAGCTGTTCTTCCCGGTCGGCAACACCGGCCCGTCCTTGCTGCAGATCGAGGAGGCCAAGGCCGTCTGCCGCCGCTGCCCCGTCAGGAAGCAGTGCCTGCAGTGGGCGCTGGAGTCCGGTCAGGACGCCGGCGTCTGGGGCGGGCTGTCCGAGGACGAGCGCCGGTCGCTGAAGCGGCGCGCCGCCCGTGAACGGGCCAGGAACGCGGCGAGGGCGACGGCATGACCGACACCGATCATCAGCGCCTGGAGGACGAGGTCCGCAGGGTCAACCAGCAGTCCGCGAACGATCGGCGGGCTCGTGGCTGAGGACTTGTACGAGCGGTACATGAAGGCCGCGGCTGCGGAGCGTGCGCACGGTGAAGCCTGTGAAGGGTGCTCGCTGGACGCACGGTGCGGCACCGGCCAGCGCCTGTACGAGTCGCTTGCGAGGCTCCAGGAGGCGTACATCAACCAGCTCCGGAAGCGGAGCTGACCCGCGGCGCGGGACGGAGGCGTAAGTCGCTGGCCGTTCCGCGCCGCTCTTCACGGCCGGTCGCCCGCCGTACGGGAGACCCGCCCACCCACTCGTCCTCTCGGCCCGGCACGACTCAGGGCCATCCCGCAAGAAAGAGGAACAGATGACTCCTGCCCAGTTCCGCAACCAGCACGGCGGCAGCGACACCTGGACGACCGCCGACTTCGAGTCCTACAAGCACTTGGTCGAAGGCGCCGATCCGGACATTGCCCGTGCCACGCGCGACCGCCTGATCATCATCGGTCGGCACGTTCACGACGGCAGCGTCGTCGTCGGCCTCGCCCCTGTCCCGCTGCTCGCCGCGTAATCCGGTCTGCCGTCTGCCTGATCCGCCCGCACCGGCCACTGGGCCGGGTCGGGCGGTGAAGGGGAGCCGGACAGGCCGCCTCCGTGACCCAAGGAGTTCCCTATGCGTGTCAACGCCCAGGGCATGGCACCTGCGACCTGGTCCCTGTGACTGCGAACTTGCACCGCTTCCTCTACAACGCCAGGCCGGACTACATGCGGCTGCTGCCGCCCGTCGACGCGATGCGCGACATCGACACCGCGCCGCTGAACACCCAGGACGCGGCCGGCGACATGACGGCGGCTGCCATCGCCTGGCTCACCCAGCAGCACGCGACCGCCAACCGGCAGGCAGAGCTGCCCGCCCAGTCCGACTGACCGAACCACCCGTGGACCGCCCCTGCCGGGGCGGCATCGACCTGGAAGGAGGCGGCGTGGCCGCCACTCGTACCCGCGGCAAGAGGCCCACCGCCCGCAAGGGGCCAGCGGCTTCCCGTCCGGCTCCGCAGCCTGTCGCCTCCACCACACCCGGTGCTCTCCCGGCCCCGGCCGGGACGACGGAGGCGGAGGCGGACTTCGAGGCGCTGACCCGCGTCGCGGACGCCCGGGACCGGGCCGCCGACATCATCGATACCGCGCGCGAGCAAGCCGCGGCCCTTCAGGCGGAAGCGGAGACGGCGGCCGCGCGCACCGTCGCCGACACACACGAGCAGATCACCGTCCTGCTGGCCGACGCGCGCACGCGCGCCGAAGCCGTCACCGCCGGCGCCCAGGAGGAGGCCACCGCCCAGCGGGCGGCGGCCACCGCCGAGGCCGAGACGGTGCGCGAGGAGGCGCAGAAGCTGCGCGGCGAGGCCGACCGGCTCCTGGCCGAGGCCCGCGACCGCGCCGACCAGCTTCTCGCCCAGGTGCGTTCGCAGGTCGTGGAGCTGACCGAGCTGGCCGCCGCCGAGCACCAGGCCATCGCTTCCGCGGTCGCCGAGTTGCGGCGCCTGGCCGAGGCCGACCTCACCGAGATCGGCGCCCTGGTTGAGGCCCGCCGCACCGAGGCCGGGCAGATCCTCGCCCGCGCCCGCGAAGAGGCCGACAACCTGCTCGTCGCCGCGCAGAAGGAGGTCGAGCAGGCCCGCGAGCGCCACGCCCAGCTCGCCAGGGCCGCCGCCGAGCAGTACGACGCCCGGCGGACCGAGGCGGAGGCGCTGTACGCGGACGCGGTCGAGGCTGCCGCAGAGCGGCGCCGGGAGGCCGACGCTCATGTCACCGCCGTCCATACCGAGGCGGAGAAGGCACGCGCCGAGCTGCGTACCGGGCTGCGAGAGCTTGGCGAGAAGTTCGACAGCGAGGCGGCGGCCAAGAGTCAGGCCCTGGCCGAGGAGCTCGCCGGACTGAAGAGGGCGTGCGACCAGCAGCGTGAGCGGCTGCGGACCGAGGCCACGACCGTCGCCCAGGAGCTGCGCGAAGCCGCCCAGAAGGAGGCCGAGCGCATCACCGCCGAGGCCGAGCGTCGGGCCAAGGGCATCACCGAGCGGGCGCAGGCCGGCGAGGCGCGCGCCCGGCGACTGCTGACCGAGGCCCGCGAGGCCAAGCAGGCCGCGTCCCGGTGGCGTGGCTGGCGTCAGAACCTCGGCGGCAAGCTGTGGAAGGCGGCGCCGTGGGTCGCGCTGGCCGCCGGCGTCGGGCTCGCCGCCTCCGGCGAGTACGAACTGGCCCGCATGGTCGGGATCAACGAGTACGTCGCCCCGCTCCTGCCGGTGTCGATCGACGTCTACTGCGTCACGGCCTTCCGGGCCAAGCGCGACATCCCCGCCGCGCTCGCGCTGATGGCGTCGGCCAACGTCGTCTTCCACCTCTCCGAGCAGGCGCACCTCGTGCCCGAGGGCGGGTCGGCGCCGTGGTGGCTGACGACGTTCGTCGTCCTGATCTTCGTGGCCGTCATCTGGCGCGTCCACGCCCTCATGCACGACGACGGGACGGACGGCCACGGCGTCACGGACACGTCCTCCGGTGCAGCCACCGGTAGGCCGGTGCGTACCGGTATGGACGGCGGAAACGGAATGCCTGCCCGTACAGGTACGCACCGCCGGGCGGACGGTACGGACAGCGCGACGTCCGGCCGTACGCAGCCCGCTCACAGCGACCTGTACGCCGCGAACAGCGGCGGACAGAGCGGCGGTACGGGCGCCGGACACGACGGTACGGACCCGACACACGCCCCCTTTCACCCCTCACCCCACGACGGGGCCAAAGGGGCGCTGACCAGGCCGTACAGCGACCGTACATACGGTGTACACACCACCCCTGACGGGGCGACGCGTACAGGTACGGGGCCCCGGGGGCGTGCCGGTACGGCTCACGCGGCCGTACAGGAACGCAGCAGTGCGGTGGGCGTCCGTACACAGTTCGGCAGTGATGCCGTACCGGGCGGCCGTACCGGTACGGCGACCGCCTCATCCCGTGTAACCGGAAGCGGCGGTACAGGCGGTACAGCGCGTACCGGTACGCCTGCCCGGACGGACGGAGAACTCCTTCCGCTCGTACAGGCGCTCCCGCGCGACGAGGACGGCTACGTCACCCTCTACCGGGTCCGTACCGACCTGTCGGTCAACCAGCCCCGCGCCGTCCGGCTGTTGAAGGAGGCCGGCCTGCTGCGGCCCGAGGACGCCGACAAATACCTCACCTGACCCACCCGTCCGGCACACACCAAGGAGGGCCAGCCCGCAGCAACCGGGCTGGCCCTCCTCGCGACTGCCGGAAGCAGCCACCTTCCAGTACAGCACGTTTCCCCTGATCAGAACCCGCTTCCGGCATGCCTGGACGGGCTCGAACCGCATCGAAAAGGAGTCAGCCGCCCATGTCCGGAATCGACTGGGACAAGGAGTTCAGCCGCATGGACCCCCAGACCCCCCAGACCCCCCAGTCCCCGGAGAAGCCGGAGAAGCCCGCGACCTCGCGTCTGTCCGCCGCGGTCGGCGGGATGCGCCGCAACACGGCGGCGCTCGCCTTGTGCGGCACGATCGCCGTCGTCGCCGTGTGCGGCACCGTCGTCGCCGTCACCACCATGCAGGGCGAGCAGGCCGACCAGGAGCGTGAGCGCGCCCAGGAGAAGGCCGCGAACGCCCTGGTCGAGGCGGAGGCCGACAAGCAGCGGACGCAGACCGAGGAAGCCGCGGCCAAGGTCCAGTACGACCGGGAGATGACCGTCTACCGCGAGTGCATGAAGCTCCGCGCGGCGGCGGTCGCCAAGGCGGCCTCGTACGACATCGCGAGGATCCCCACCTGCGACGCCCCGACCCTCGGCGGTGCGGCCTCCAAGTCCCAGGAATCCGCTGATTCCGGCGGCGGTGCCGGCGGCATCACCTCCAGCCCGTGGCTGTGGGTGGCGCTCGTCGGAGGCGGCGGCTTCGTCGCCTACAAAAAGCTCTCCGCCCCCTCCGGTTCGGGCGCGGTAACCCCCATGAACGACAAGGGATTCACCTTCGAGAAGGGTGCATGAAATGACGCTTCAGTTCTTCGCTCTCGCCCTGTTCTGCTGGGCTCTGTTCTTCACCTTCAAGAAGACGAAGGGGAAGCAGATGGTGATCTGCATCATGCTTATCGTCTCCGGGATCTTCCTGCCGTACACGCCGTTCAGCGAGCAGATCCGGACCACCCTGGAGTCGGTGTTCAACACGGCGAACACGACCGTGAACAACATCAGCTCATCGTCACGCTGAGTGCACATCGTGGGTTACCGGTTACCGGTTACAGCCCCCAGGGCACCCCAGGACTGCCCGCTGGGCGGCGCGAACCGGTGTCCCATGGGCCTGTAACCGGTAACCGGTAACCGTCCGGAACCACACAGAGTCACAGAAGGGAGGGCCGTGGAACTCCTCGTACTCCTCGCCATCAGCTACCTGTTCGGCGTGGAAAAAACGCACGGGAAATATGAGCAGGCGGGAATCAAGAAACCCCCTGCTAAACCGAAAGAGAAATGGAATCCGAGCTGGCCTCCGGAAACATTCCGAAATGCGCCGTACAACTTCGCGGCGAAAACTCATTACGGGCTTATGGCGGGTGCCCATTTCGCGGGTGGCCTGCGCGACGGCTGGCGCTCGGCCTACCTCAAAAAGCCGAGCGGAAAGCCTTCCGTTCCCACTTCTGCCGGGCCCACTCCAGGGCCCTCCGCGACCACCGTGCCGCCCAAGCCCAGCACACCGCCGACTACCCCGCCGACCGCACCAACGGCGCCCCCAACGACCGCCCCGCCGACGGCGACCCCGCCTCCGGGCACCCCGCCCCCGACGGCGCCGCCGACAACACCTCCGCCGCCGTCCGCACCCCCACCGCCGACGGCTCCCCCGCCCCCGACGGTGCCGCCGGGGTCCGCAGTCCCCCCGGCGGGCACGGTCCCGCCGCCCCGCACCGTCCCGCTGCCCGAGCACATCAGGAAGGACCCCGCGATGCAGCCCACCCCGCCCGTACCGCACTCCGCGACCGTCGACGACCAGGGCGTCCACGTCACGACCGCCGCCGGGAAGTCCCGCACCTACAGCGGCGGTGAGGTCATGACCCTCACCCAGGTCATCGACCTCGCCGAGGGCTCGGCCACCCTGTGCCAGTCCAGTACCGAGACCTGCCTGGACCTAATGGACGAGGCCGTGCAGCTGGCCGCCGACTGCGACGGGCTCATCACCGAGATCACCGCGAAGGGCGTCGGCGCGAACCTGATCGGCAAGTGCGAGGTGCTCAAGGAGCAGCTCGACCTCCAGGCCGCCGCCGCCAAGGAGCTCCACGACAAGATCCAGGGCGGCGAGGAAGCGTGCCGCACCGCGTCCGCGAACGCGGAGCTCCGCCACGGGCCGATCTTTCGAGCCGTCGCTGACTCCCCCCTGACCAAGCCCGCCGAACGCGACTTCTACAACGCCCGATAGGAGAGGCCCCGCATGAGCGTCACCGAGAGCCTGAAGGACGCCGCGACCTACGCGGCCCTGCGCACCAAGCTGGCCTGGCTCACGCACAAGGTCCACGCGCACGCCCAGACCGTCACCACGCTCGCCGCCGACGTCGACGACGCCGCCGAGCAGATGCAGGACGCCGCCGAGACGATGAAGGCGCTGGCCGTCGACGACGCGACCACCAGCGAGTTCGCCGACGCCGCGCTGACCATGACCGGCGTCAAGGACGCGGCCGGCGCCTACACCTCCGCCGCCGACAGCGCCTCCGCAGCCGCCGACGACGCGAAGACGACCACCGAGAACGACCACGGAGGGATCGCCGAGGCGGTGGAAACCTCCCCCGTCGACATGGCCGAAGCCGCCTTCTACATCCAGAGTTAAGGAGATCAGGACCGTGGGGCCGACCCGAGCACAGTTCATTCAGTACGCGCCCGCCGTGCTCGCGGTGGTGCCTCTCGTCGTCGGCCCCTGGTCCGCCCTCGCCGCCGCGGCGGCCGGAGCGGGAGCGTGGGCCGTCAACGCCTCCGCTCCCGTTCTGCGGTCTTTGATCGCGTGCGGGTTCACGGCCACCGGGTGCGGTATCGCCGCGCACGAGGTCCTCGCCGCGGGCGGGAACCCGCTGATCGCTCTCGGACTCGCGGTCCCGGCCGGGGCGGCCGCCCTGGCCCACCACCGCAACATCGCCGGCCACGTCCCCGCCCTCACGCCCGAGACCACGACCAAGGGCGCGGCGGCCGGGCTGACGTCGCAGGCGCAACTCATCACCGCCTGGTGGAAGGAGTTCATCTCCGGCCCCACCCAGACCGAGGGCCGCAAGCTCATCCAGCCCGGGGCCAACCTGGAGCACCTCGCCCTCGACGCCGACGACGACCACGTGTCGTTCACCGGGATCATCACCCTGCCCCAGGGGCAGCAGGTGCGGGTGAAGGCCGCCGACATCGCCGCCGTCTACCAGATCCCCGTCTCCCAGGTCGAGCTGGGAGACCCCAAGCACTACGCGCCGAACGCCCTGCCCGTCACCGTGCACCTGAAGGTGCCGGCGGCGCAGCCGCAGATCGCGGCCGGTACCCCGACGACTCCCGAGGAGCTGTGGGCCGCGTATGTGGGCGTGCCGGAGGGCGCGATGCCCGGCACCACCCTGACTGTCACCCGCTACGACGGGCCGCTGGACTGGGAAGGGATCGCCACCCGCGACCGCCGGGCGATCGGGACCGTCAACTTGCAGGCCCTCGCGGGAAATTTGGACCTGGAGACGATCCAGATCGCCCTCGCCCCCGGCGACAAGCCCTCGCAGATGGGGATCCGGGTGATGAGGGAACACGCCCTGATGCACGGCACGATGCTCTCCTCGGTCGTGGACGAGTTGTCCATGGATTCCCGCGGCTACGTCCGCGCCGGCACCTACGTCGACGGCCGGCCTGCCCTCCTGCCCCTGGCGCAGCCCGGCTCCGGCGCCCGCCACCTCTATCTCGTCGGCGGGTCGCGGTCGGGCAAGTCCGGACTGCTGGAGCAGATCCTGCTCTGCGCCCACCGCTCCGGTATCGCGGTGATCCTCGCCTCCCCGCAGGCCGGGACCATCGCCGGGGCATCGCTGTCCGCGTACCTGGGCGACGGCCTGGACGAGGCGATGGGCGCGCTGCGCCTGGCCTACGCGATGATGCTCAACCGCGAGGCCCGCTACCGCTCCCCCGCCTTCCCCTTCACCGACCCGCTGGTCCTGGTCGTCATCGACGAGGCACACATGCTGCTGTCGGCCTCCTCGCCGTACCACCTGGAAGCGAAGGCGATCGTGGAACAACTGACCCGCCGGTCCCTCAAGCGGGGCATCGGCGTGGTCCTGGCCACCCAGACCCCGCTGGCCGAAGACCTCGGCAACTCCACGGTCATCCGCTCCCAGCTCCTCATCGGCGGCGGCGCGGTGTTCCTGCGCTGCGCGCGGGGGCAGGGCTCCCTGGTCGGCGCGAACGCGGTCGAGGGCGCGGAGGGCATCGACCTGTCAATGATCCCCTCGCAGTGGCCGGGCCAGTACGCCAAGGTCGCCGACCGGGACATGAGCGGCCTGGCCACCGAGGCCGCCGCCGCGCCCGAGGACGGCACCTTCGGCCTGGGCTACCTCCTCACTCCCGGCTCGCAGGCCGTCCAGTTCCGCTCCCTGCACCTGGACGTGGCCCCCGTCTCCCTTGCCGGAGGCGAGCCGCCGGTCGGGATCGAGGACTGTGACGCCTGGCGGGAGCGCGACGCGATCACCCAGACGCCCATGGTCGACCGCCGCGGCAAGAACCTGATCGGCAGCCTCGCCGACCTCCTCGCCGCGGCGGAGGGCGAACCCTTCTCGCAGGAGGCGCCCCACCCCAACGCCGGCGGGCCTCAGGCAACTTCCGGATCCAGCAGGCCCGGTGCTCCTGGCGTGGCCGCGGGGGCGCCTGACGGACAGGAACTGATCAAGCCGCGCATCCTCGAGCTCCTGCGGGAGCAGTCCATTCCGATGACCGCCGAGACCATCGCCCGAAAGCTGGGCACATCCGCCAAAAACATCAAACCGCGCCTGTCCGAGCTGAAGAAGCGGGACGAGGTCACCAACGAGAACGGCCTGTGGAGGGCAGCATGAACACCCGCACCGAGACCGACTTCACCCCCATCGACCCCGATTTATACGAGAAGGCGTTCCAGCTCCTCGACCCCGCCCCGAAACCCACCGCCCCCGCGGCTCCCGCGCAGGTTCCCTTCAACCTCCCCGCCGCCGCGCCGGTGCGCCTGACCGGCCCGGTCGAGAAGACTCTCACCGACGCCCTCGCCTTCCTCAACACCCACGGCTGGGCCCGGCACACCCTCATCCACCCCGAAGGGGCCCGCTGCTCCATCGGCGCGCTGCGCGCCGCGGCCGGCGCCCGCAACGCCGCCTACCGCGACGCCGGGAATCTCCTCCTGGACGAGGCCCGCCGCCAGCACGGAAAACAGTGGACGTCGATCCCCTCCTGGAACGACTCCCACACCGGAGCGCAGGTGCGTAGCGTGTGGGAGGCCGCCATCCGGCGCGCCCACCACATGAACATCTGACCCGGTTGGAGCTGCCCGTGTCGTTCTCGTTCACCAACCCCGAGCAGGACCGTGACGACGGCCGCTCGTTCTCGTTCACTGGCTCGGACCCGGCTGACATCGACAGGCAGCTCCAGACGATCAGCGACATGGCCCACGAGATCCTCCGTCTCGTCGCGAACGTCCGCCGTCAGATCAACACCTGACCGCCTCCCCGCCCAGAACGCGGAGAACAGACCCCACCCAGCTCAGCCTCGCGCCCCGCCCGGACCCTCCGGGCGGGGCGTCGCTGTTCCCTGCCCGCACACCACCCATCTCTCGGGAGACCGACCACCGTGCGCCGATACCGGTACCGCTGCACCGTCTGCCGTACCACCAGCCCCGTCGTCCACGAGATCGAGGCCCTGGCCGCCGTGGGCGAGACCCACCGGCAGACCCTCCACGGCGGACACTTCCCCGACGACGAAATGGCCGGCCAGATAGACCGCCTCGGCCGCTGGTACGCCGCCCTGCCCCCACTGGCCGCGCTGCACGCCCACATCGCGGACGCGCTCAGCGACCTGCGCGACATCAAGACCGTGGGCCACTACTGGTGGGCCAGCGCCGGCGCCGCCCTCCTGATCGGCGGAGTGGCCGCCCTCGCCCTCCTTCTCGTCGCCTCCGCTCTCTGACCACGGCTCCGACCGCCCCGCCTGGCCACCGGCACCGGCCGCCCCCTACTTCGGAGGCGGCCGGTCCCTGTGACTGGACAGGCCGACCGGCCACCACCTTCACGCCCGGCGACGGACCGTCCGTCGACGGGGCGCAGCACTGCCCGCCATCACATCTGCTGGAGGACAACCCGTGCTCGTACCCCGTCCGCGCCGCCGGATCGGGCGCCCGCGTCCGCAGCGCCCCGGCCCCCGCTACCCGCAGCGTCCCGCCCGCCTTCCCGGCCCCTGGAGCAGGTGATGCCCCGCCCGCGGAAGAAGGGCGCCGCCGCGAGATCAAGAAGGTGCCACGCAACACCGCGCCCCTTTCGGAGTACGGCGTACCTGGCCCGAATGCCTGGCCACCCGCAGGCAGCTACGCGACCGGGGCCTGAACCCCGGCGGGCACGCCCCGGTCGCGGTCCTGCGCTGCAAGGGGTGCGCGTACCGGCCCGACCAGTCGTGCAATCACCCCACCCGGGCCTGGCTCTACAACGTGGACCTCGCCCGGCCGAAGCGCACGCCGACGCTTGCGCAGGAATGGGCGCTGGACCGGGCGATGGCCGCACGGTCCACCTGCCCGGAGTGCCGGAGGCGCTACTTCTGCCTCCCGCTGCGCACCCAGGGCCGCTGCGACCCCTGCGACAAGGGCTACGAGCCCAGCCCCGACACCTACGTCGCTTCCACGGCCCCAGCCATCCACCGGCTCGCCGCCTGATCAACGAACCGCTCGAAGGAGAAGTCACCGTGGCTCTGTTCACCCGTACCGCCCCCACCCCCGCGCCCGAAACCTGGACGCCGGAGGGCACGATCGTCTCCCAGCGTTACCGGGCGCTGGAGGGCGCAACCGTCCTCGTCTACACCGCCGACGCCGGTCGGGGCACCGCGAACTACGCCGCCGCCTGTCTGGGCTGCACCTACCGCGCGGACCAGAACGCCTCGTACAACCCGATGCCGGAGGCAGAGGCCGCCAAGGCCGCCAACACCCATGCCGCGGCCTGCCGGGCGATGCCGCGCGGCGTGCCCGCCCGGCCCGACGACACCGAGGCCGCCGAACTGATCCGCACCCGGTTGTGGCGACACCGCTACGACACCCACCCGCACCCGGTGCACCTTGCTGACTTCAATGTGCTTCGCGTCGACGTCCAGCGCTCCACCGACTGGATCAAGACGCTGCTGGCCTCGCTCGCACAAGCCGAAGCGGGCTTCCTCACCGCGACGCCCACCAGTTCCGGGCAGGGCACCCGCTTCGCCGTTCAACCTTTCGACCGTCCCTGACCGTGCGCCCGTGCACCGCTGTCCTGGTCGCGGCCGCCGTGCCCGCGGCCGTCGTCGTCCTCAAGGCCGGCCACTGGCAGCTGTACGCCGACCGGCATCGCATCGAGCTGAGGCCCCAGCCCCGCCGCTCCTGCCCCGACTGCCGGGGCGCGGGCGGCTGGTGGGTCGACGGCGCGAACCCGGAAATGGAGGCGTGCGGCTGCTGGGTGAACCGGACCGAGCTGTGCGTCCGGCTCCTGCCCGTCCCGGCCTGGCCGGACGAACCCCCGTTCTAATAGCTCAGCAGTGAGCCCGTGCACGGATGTGCAAGGGCCGCCGTGTGAGGTGGAAGCCTGCCGCCGTTCCGGGACTGTGATCCCTCTGGT